>JAQWFN010000121.1 GCA_029238785.1 Flavobacteriales bacterium
CCTTCCCAAGTAAGGGCTCCGCATTCGCAAGCATAAACTGGATTGACGAATTCTTCAGACTTTTTGCAAGCCACAAAAGCGACCAACAAAAAACAAACAAAACTAAATGCGATATACTTCTTCATTTTTGATCTAATAATGGGGTGAATTTACTCAAAATCGGTGTAGAGTAGGTACTTTTTCCTCATCACTTTATATACAATCAAGGCATCCTGCCACTCCTCGTGGATTTCTTCGCTTGTTTTTCCCGCCAGTATAGCCAGCCTTAATTGATCTGTACCGGCTAGCTTGTCGAAGAAATTAGTCTTAAAAAAGTTGTCTTTATTACTAGAATACATTTCAATCAGCCAATCGAGATTGAGTCGTTTTGAAGCTGTAAAATAGAAGCTACCCATGTTTTTGAGAAGATGCCCAGAGCATTCTTCACCTTCGTAGGGCGGATGAGCAGCAATACCAGGAAGGTGTTTAGGAGTGAACTTGAAGTTTCCATTGGAGTAGTTTGGTAGACCAATTGCTTGAAATGGATATTCGGTTCCACGTCCTACACTAACCACGGTTCCCTCAAAAAAGCACAAACTAGGATAGAGCTGAATGGCTTCGAAGTTGGGGAGGTTTGGACTAGGAGCTATGGGTAAATCATAGCTCATGGAATGATCATAGCCTACGCAAGAAACGACTTGTAAATCGCATCTTAATCCTCCCTTTAGCCAGCCCTCACCATTGATCATCAATGCTAATTCTCCAACAGTTAAACCATGTACGGTGGGTATGGGATGCATTCCAACAAAAGATTGGAACCTTAAGTCGAGAACTGGTCCGTCTACATAATAACCGTTTGGATTAGGTCGGTCGAGAACAATAACTTTTTTACCATTTTCAGCGGCAGCTTCCATTACATAGTGAAGTGTGCTGATATAGGTGTAAAATCGAGCTCCAACATCTTGAATATCGAATACGAAGGCATCAATTTGCGCACAATCTTGGGGACTAGGTTTTTTGTGTTTTCCGTACAATGAAATCATTGGAAGGCCTGTTTTCTCATCTTTACCACTGCTCACATGTTCACCATTGGCCGCTTGTCCGCGAAAACCGTGTTCTGGAGCAAAAACCATTTTCACATCAATATGCTGCTCGATGAGTTCATCAACTAAGTGTTTGTCGTTTATCGTAGAAGTTTGATTAGCAACCACGCCAACACGCAGGTTTTGAATTGTTGGAATGTACAAGTCCAAGCGCTCTGCTCCAACAATGGGGTCGGCAATCGTCTGTACCTCATTGATATAGATTTTCCCAGGCACAAGTTGCCCTTGGTTACAGAAGGAAGTGAGGAGTATAAAGAGTAATGTGAGTGTTCTCATGGTTTGTTTTGTAGTCAAAAACTAAGCCTGAAATTTTTTCGAAGGTATAAAAATGGGAGTAGAAGTAGTGAGGGCGATGTGGGATGAAAATTGAGGCCTGAGTTTTCTTATCCATTTAGGTCGCCAAACCTTCCTTGATTGATGAAAACTCTGCTTATCCATTTAGGTTGCCTGAGTTTTGATTTCGGTTTGCAGTAGCTTTTCCAATTACGTCGCCCAAGAGGTTCCTTCAAGCAGGGGAATGCTTATCCATTTACGTCGCCGCAGCAGTCATAAAACTCCAAACACTCAGAAAAAACGTGCTGAATGACAGCACAAATTTGTGGATGAGTACTCTCCGTTTGTGCTTGCGCTTTTTCTTCTTCGTGAAGCTAATTAGCTTTGTTCTATAAGATTATAAACCATGTCTTTACAACGGAATACGGCGCATGATTTTACCATTTTCAAAAGTGATAACTCTTGTTTTGAGTATTTGATTTCATGTAAATGGGGCACGGGCTATAAATGTCGACGCTGTGCACATAGTGAGTTCGGGAAAGGGAAAAAATGGCATCATCGGCGATGTAAAAAATGCAGATACGACGAATCGGCAACAGCAAATACGCTATTCCATAAATTAAAGTTCCCGATCAAGAAAGCATTCGAGATTACTTTTGAGTTAATGAGAAATGAATCGGGACTCTCAACTTGCGAAATATCAAGACGCTTCGGCATACAACAATCTACAGCATGGTTCTTCAAACGAAAGGTTCAGCAGGGAACCTACGGAATTGAAAGGGGGTATTTCTATCTAACAAGCAAGGGAAAGGTGAAATCGAAAAACTATCGAACAATAAAAAGAACAATGCTCCAAGCCACCTTACCTGAATTTTCAACCAAACTTCGGCTTGTTGTGAGACAAAACGGTACATCAGGTGAATTCAAAGTTCACTATGCTAAAATCAGCTTGAAAAAGCGCGATGAACCCCAGTTGAATCAGGACAATTCGATTAAAAAGGAATTACATCGGAAAGCGCTTAGTGGGGTATGGACTAAGAATATAAGCTTCAATGCAACAAAGGACCCTTCGCTTTCCTCTCAATATCGCAAGGAATTAATTTCATGGGTAATAAAAACACACAAGCGCATCTCTAGAAAACACCTCTTCTATTATTCTTGTGAATTTAACTTTCGATACAGAAACGCTACAAATCCTTCGAAAGGTTGGGAAATGCTGCTTGATGTGCTCGTGCTTCATCCTAAACTGGCATATAAAAAGCTGCTTTCAAGTTAATTTAGGTGCCTGTTCTGCTTAAGTTCTTAAATGCACCAAGAATTTCTTCCCAAAATCATACATACATTACATTACCTTTGTTTCGTTATGGACATCAGTCAGAGAATAGCAAGAAGAATATCAAAGACCTCAGAGAAAAATAAGCTCTCTAGGCCTATTGTTGGTATCGCTATAACTGGAGTGGCCTTAGGGGTAACCTTGATGATCTTGTCCATTTCAATTGTTAAAGGCTTTCAAGAAGAGGTGAGGAATAAGGTTGTTGGCTTTGGATCGCACATTCAAATCCTAAACAACAATAATAACTACTCAAAAGAAACTTCCCGACTTGATTTAGAACAAGATTTCTATTCACGGATAGACTCTTTGCCCGGTATTAAAGGCATTCAGGCCTTCGCCACAAAACCGGGTATTCTGGAAACAAAAGAGAACTTGCAAGGAGTTATCATCAAGGGAGTTTGGGACGATTATAATTGGGACTTTTTCGAAACTTGTCTTGTTGAAGGGGAAAGAATTCAGGTCGAAAACGGTGAGAAAAGCGAGTCTGTCTTGATCTCAAAAGCCATTGCTAAAAGACTAAATCTGGAGCTAAATGATAAAGTGACACTCTACTTTGTGCTTCAAGAAGGCGACATTAAACCACGGAATTTTACGGTTAGCGGAATTTACGACACCGGCTTAAAGGAATTCGATCAGCAGTTTGTATTTGTGGACATGCACCATCTCCAAAAAGTGAATGGGTGGGGTATTGAGGCTCAGATTAGAGTGCTCGACCAAGATTGTGCTTACGGTGTTCTTTTGGTTGAAGGACTAGGTTTTGGAGGCCTTAATAGATTAGAATACAAATGGAACAACAACTGGAGAGGAGCAGGACCGCATAAACTCGTAATTCAAGGAGATACCACAATTACGCTAAAGGTTAGTGACAGAAGCACAACCTATCCCGATTCTGCTCAAGTACACATTTCTTTCCTTAATAACAGCAACAAGGCTCCAAGTGTGTGCAATTATGAAATAAGTAGGAGCGGAGGGAATGGCTCATATAATAAATACGCAGGGGGCTTCGAGGTGCTCGTTGAAGATTACAAAGAGCTTGATTATTTGCACATGGCGGTGGCTGATGAGGTTCCCTATTATCTGCAAACGGTGAGCATCACAGACCGTAATCCTGAGATTTTTTCTTGGCTTGAAATGCTTGATCTGAACGTTAGTTTAATTATTTGGATGATGATCCTGATCGCAGTGGTTAATATGACCTCGGCCTTGCTAATTATCATCTTAGAACGAACGAACATGATAGGGCTTTTGAAAGCCTTTGGAATGGATAATAAAGCAGTGATGAAAATCTTCATTCGTCATGCCGGAGGAATCATTGTCAAAGGGATGATCTTAGGTAATGTCATTGGTTTTGGTTTGGCTTTGTTGCAACAACAGACCTCATTAGTTGGACTTGATCCTGCGAGCTACTATGTTTCTTCGGTTCCAATAAAATTCGACCTTCCATCCATTTTTCTTGTCCAGTTAGTCACCTTCTGCATTTGCATTTGTATGATGCTTTTGCCTGCTTGGTATGTGTCTAGAATCAGTCCCGTCAAGGCCATCCGATTCGACTAGATTATCCTACCTTTGCGCTAGAAAAATAGCGAAATGAACAAGGTATTTGACAATATATTAGGGGCCATTGGGAATACTCCAATGATCAGATTGAACAAAATTGCTGAGGATTTACCAGGAACCATCTTAGCAAAGGTGGAATACTTTAATCCAGGCAACTCGGTTAAAGATAGAATGGCTTTGAAGATGGTTGAAGATGCTGAAAAAGCAGGAAAGATTCAACCGGGAGGAACGTTCATCGAATGTACAAGTGGAAATACAGGCATGGGCTTGGCATTGGCTTGTATCGTTAAGGGCTACAAACTTATTTGTACAGCTTCAGACAAACAATCAAAAGAAAAATTTGATGTGCTCAGAGCAGTAGGTGCTGAGGTGCATGTGTGTCCAACAAACGTTGCTC
>JAQWFN010000123.1 GCA_029238785.1 Flavobacteriales bacterium
CCTTGCGTCTTGGTCTCCGAGGAGACACGTTCTTCACATTTGTTCCTGAGGAAATGGTGAATAAAGCTAAAGGGAAGTAAGCATGAAGGAGTTAAGCGCAGCAGAACTAAAGGCTTGGCTGTACGAAGGTAAAGCATGTCAGGTTATCGACATTAGAGAAGTTCAGGAAAGAGAGGTGGGCTTTTTTGCTGAATACCATATTCCAATGGGAGAAATCGTCGAACGCATCAATGAGTTACGAACTGATATTCCGGTGGTTATTCATTGCCGATCTGGCGCTCGTTCTGAAGCTGTAATTACGAGCCTTGAATCGCGTTTTGAATTAAATAACCTTCACAATTTAAGCGGTGGTATCTCAGCTTGGGTGGAAGAAATCGATGCTTCTATTCAATTAGATGTTTGATGAAGTCTAAAAAAGAACAACTCTCACTCCTTTTTAAAGGTGTTGCCATGGGCGCAGCAGACGTTGTGCCTGGAGTTTCTGGAGGAACAATCGCCTTCATCTCTGGAATCTACGAAGAACTGCTTTCCACCATTTCATCCTTAAAACCCGCGCTTCTAAAACCGCTGCTTCAAGGAAAATTCAAAACCTTCTGGAAAGAGATCAATGGTGGTTTTTTAGCCCCTCTACTCGCCGGAATCGCTATTAGTGTGTTAAGCTTGGCGAAGGTCATTTCCTGGATGCTTGAAAACGAACCAGTGCTGCTTTGGAGCTTCTTTTTCGGACTAGTACTCGCCTCCATTTTCCTTGTGGGAAAACAAGTAGAACGATGGAACATTGGAAGCATTGCGGCCTTTATCTTAGGAGCTGGGCTTGCCTTTTGGATCACCTTACTCCCTCCTCTTGCGCCAAGTACGAGCTTGTGGTTTCTGTTCTTCAGCGGAGCCATTGCTATCTGTGCCATGATCCTCCCAGGGATATCAGGCTCTTTCATCCTCCTTATTCTAGGTTCTTACAAAATCGTAATTGATGCCGTGAAGGGCTTCGAAATCAAGGAAATAATTGTTTTCGCAGCAGGCTGTTTGTTAGGCCTCTTGAGCTTTTCTCGACTCTTGAAATGGCTCTTTGCCAAATTTCAAAACACCACTATTGCCGTGCTCACTGGGTTTTTACTCGGTTCTTTAAATAAACTTTGGCCTTGGAAAGAAAACGTTCAGTTGCTCTACACGCATAGCGACGGTAAAGAAGATTTCCTTCAGGAAAACATCTCTCCCTTTGCGCTCGAAAACCCTCAGCTTTTAGGTGTAAGTGTACTATTTATTCTGGGCATACTCATTATTGTAGCACTCGAAATCTGGTCGCGAAATAATGAGAAAAAAACCAAACTTAACGCTGAGCAATGAAGCATTTCGGGCTCATAGGCAAATCACTTCAACACTCTTTTTCAAAGGAGTATTTTGAAGCGAAATTCAAAAAGCTTGATCTGACCGACCATCAATACGACCTTTACGAGTTAAGAGACATTGATGTTTTCCCGCTGCTTATTGGTCATGAACGACTGAGCGGACTAAATGTCACCATCCCCTTCAAAGAGAGTATCATTCCTTTTCTTGACAAGCTCTCTGATGAAGCAAAAGAAATTGGCGCGGTAAATACCGTTGTGTTCGACAAAGGCTTACTCATTGGTCACAACACAGATGCTATAGGCTTCTCAAGAAGCATTCGCCCCTTTCTCGCCATGCACCACGAACGCGCTTTGATTCTTGGAACAGGTGGAGCAGCCAAAGCCGTTCATTATAGCCTCACGAAGCTGGGCATCAACTGCCTCTATGTTTCGCGATCGCCAAAAAACGCACAGGAAATTAACTACGCAGAACTACGCGCAGAAGGTATCAAACACTGGCCTTTAATCGTGAACTGCACTCCATTGGGTACTTATCCAAATGTTGACAAAGCCCCAGAAATTCCTTACGAAGGAATTGGTGAACAGCACTTTTGCGTAGATCTTGTTTACAATCCTGAGAAAACGAAATTCCTTTCAAACTGCGAGAAAAATGGCGCCATGATCCTCAACGGGAAAGACATGCTTCATTTTCAAGCAGAAGCGGCTTGGGAACTTTGGAACGCTTGAAGCTTCACTAAAGTCATTTTTAATTAGCTCTTTCTTTGGGTGATTTTCTTCCTAAATTGCCTTCATGAGAATTTGCCTTTTTATCATCACACTTATTTTGAGCAGCGCTTTTCAGGCTCAAGAATATCGAAACCTCACATTGAGATGGGAAATGCAGGAAGTTGGCGGTAAGCAAACAATTCCAACGATGCTCCCTGGTAGTGTGATTCACACTTTGGTGGAAGCAGGAGAACTCCAAGACCCAAGCCAAGAAAACTGCGAAAACCAAGCGCAATGGGTAAGTGAAAAAGATTGGCTCTTCACCTCTCAAAAGTTCAACTTGGGAAAGTTTTTCGACTACGAACACATCGAACTGGAATTTCAAAACTTAGACACATACGCTGAAATCTACATCAACGGAAAACTACTTCTTTCTGCAGATAACTATCATCGAACTTGGAGAATTAAAGATGCCAAAAAACACATGGACCCCTTTGTTAATGTGATTGAAATCAAATTCTTCAGTCCGCTAAAAAAAGCTGAAGAACAGCTACAAGCCCTAGAACATAGCTTACCCACGGAAGCCATACGCTCAGTGAACAGGAGTCCTCAATTTCAATATGGCTGGGATTGGGCGCCAAAGCTTGTAGACATGGGACTTCATTCTCCCATCAAGCTCATCGGATGGAACAACGCGCGCATTTTAAATACCAACTTTGAAACAATCTCTTGCAATAAACAGGAGGCTCAAATTAAAGCTCAAATTAAGATTGAAGCAGATAAAGCCACACGTGCTAGAGGACTAATAAATGTTTTGAATGATCGAGATGAGTTGGTTTTCACTCAAGATATCGACCAAAGCATTGAAGAAGGATTAAATACAATTGATTTCAATTTTTCTATCGACAAGCCTGAGCTCTGGTGGTCTTGGGATCTAGGAAAACCGCATCAATACAAGGCCATTTTCAAAGCGAAAATTAATGGTGAACCAAATACAATCCTCAATGGAGAAAGCTACTTTGGCGTACGTAAAATTGAGCTGATACAAGAAAAAGATCAGTGGGGCGAAAGCTTTTACTTTAAACTCAACGGCAAAGCGCTTTATGCGAGAGGGGCCAACCTTGTTCCTCTGAACCTTCAAGAGCACAAAACCGATAGCTCTCAAATTGGAGAACTCGTGCGCAACACCTTTAAGGCCAATATGAACATGATTCGCGTTTGGGGTGGCGGTATTTATCAAGACGACTATTTCTACGAGCAGTGTGATAAATTAGGCATTCTTGTTTGGCAGGACTTTATGTTTGCTTGCGCGATGTATCCAGGGAATGAAAATTTCCTGAATTCGGTGAAAGCCGAAAGTGAAGACCAACTAGAACGATTGAAACAACACGCTTGCCTCGCACTTTGGTGTGGAAATAACGAAGTCAGCGAAGGCTGGGAACGATGGGGATGGAAAACTGGACTCGATAAAAAAGAAATAAAACTCATTGAAGAGGCTTACAACACGCTCTTTCTCTCCCTACTACCTGAACAAGTGAAAAAACACACTTCAGTGCCTTATCACGCGTCATCTCCGAGCTTTGGCAGGGGCGATGAACGCTACCTGAAAGAAGGAGATGCACACGATTGGTGGGTGTGGCACGATGCCTATCCTTTTGAGCACTTCCAAGAAAACATCCCCCGTTTTATGAGTGAATTCGGTTTTCAATCCATCCCTCAAGAAAGTACGCTTAGACAAGCCATAGGAGGAGAATTAGACACCAACAATGTATCGCTACAAGCTCACCAAAAACACCATAAAGGCTTCCCGACCATCAGCACATACCTCCATCGCGACTTCAACAAAACGAACAGTTTTGAATCATACGCATACCTCTCCAGAGTGCAACAAGCCCGCGGCATTGGAATGGGGATGAGAGCGCAACGTTTGGCTCCTCAGTGCATGGGCTCATTGTACTGGCAGTTGAACGACTGCTGGCCTGCTGTTTCTTGGAGCAGCATTGATAGCGAAGGACAATGGAAACCGCTTCATTACGAAGCACGAAGAGCCAATGCTCCATTCGCTTTCTCTTTGAAATCTGAGGCCAAAACAATCAACTACGGCGTCAGCTCACTTGAGAAATATGCTTATTACGGTATTCTTCGCTTGGAACTCTTCGATGAGTTCGGAGAAATGATCTTTCAGCAAGAAGAAACCGCAGAGCTCGAATACCTCGATACAAGAGCATTCACTACAGACCAGCTTAAAAACGAGGCCTGCTATGCTAAAATTAGTTTTATTGTGAATGATGAACTTGTTGCTAGCGAGAACTTTCCCTTGATTGAAATGAAGCAACTTCAAGTGATCGATGGTTCTTCAAACCTGAAGCCAATCCAAGAAGGAGAAAAGTTCAGATTTGAGTTGAAATCGGCCTTTTTCACCTATGGATTAGAAATAACGGCAAATGTAAATGGCACTTGGAGCGATAACTTCCTCTGCCTTGCTCCGGGAGAAACACAAAGTATTTATTTCACTCCAGACACAAAGACCAAAGAAATTCAGTTCCAAGCAATGAGCCTACAACGGACTATTTTAAAATAAAGGTCTCCTGAATTACCGTTTGTTTTGCCTCGTTCAAGCGTATTTCAATTTCCTTCGTTTCAATACCGCCCTTGTGCTTCACGTTGATGATATAAGTATGGTCGCCAGGTAGGTTTACTCGCACTAAACCGAGTTTATCGCTCTCTCCTCTGGTAATCACTCTATTGCTTCCTTTCAGTAAAATCTCATACTGTTCTCCTTTTTGAGGCTTGCCATCTTCATCTTGTAATGTCAAAGTAAGTCCACCATACCCGCTGCTTTCATAACCAGAAGAGATCAAAGGATACTTGCTAACGTCGATTTTATAGATATCACGTTCCCCAAAAGTATCGCCGTACTCAGCAGCGATCAACATGGTCTTATTGTCTTGTGTTAAAGAAAAAGTAGACTCTTCATTTACGGTATTAATGGGGTACCCTAAATTGATTGGAATACTCCATCGCCCATTAACATATTCTGTTTTGAAGATGTCATAGCTCCCCAAACACTGGTGTCCATCTGACGCAAAATACAAGGTCTTCCCATTCGGGTGAATAAACACAAACTTCTCGTCAAAAGGGGTATTAATGACATCTCCCAAGTTTTCTGGCTTACTCCAGCCTGAGCCTTGTTTTTCGGAAACATAAATATCTCCTTGGCCAAAACCACTTCCGCCTCGCTCACTAATGAAGTAAATTTTTTGTCCGTCTTGAGTAATGCTTATTGAACTCTCAAAATAAGAAGTATTGATTGGTCGTGGCATTTTCTCAGGCGCTCTCCAACTGTTGTCGTTGCCATTTAGCGTACTCACGAAAATATCACCTGCCGAATTCAGGTTGTTTTTGTAAACGAAAATTTGTTTTCCGTCTGGGGCGATGGAAAGCACCGCATCGTAAGTTGGCGTGTTCACTTCACCTTCTATCCCTTCTGCATCACTCCATGTTCCCGTTTCCTTGTTCCACTCGCTGTAGAAAATATCTTCGAAGAATTTGTAATCTGAGCCTTCATCAATCTCCCCTCCAATACTGTTTGCTCTTCTGCTGGTGAACACCAATAATTTTCCATCTGCAGTAATTGATGGAGAATAATCGTCATACCTCGAATTAACTTCTTTACCCAAATTAGACACACTAACTTCTGCCGGTTTGGCCATCATATCTTGAGCAAATCTGCACTCTGAAATGTACCGCTGCGCATCTTCAACATCCAAACTGTTCTTTCCTTCATTCTCTTTCAAAAAAGCTTCAAAAGAGGCAATGGCCTCATCTAAGCGAGCCAGTCTATGATAAATCTTCCCTTGAAAAAACTCGTTGTTCTTCCCAATTTCAGGATTTACATGTAGTGCTTGATCCAAGTACTCCTGCGCCAAACGGTACTTTTTCAACTCGTAATGACAACGGGCCGTCCAATACAATGCCGACTCATTATTCGGTTCCATCTCCAGCACCTCGCGGTAAATGGTAAGCGCACCACGCATGTTATTCTCGTTAAACTCGTGCTTTGCGGCAATCATCTTCGCAGAAACTTGAGCATTTCCGAAGAAACCTGTGTCAGTTGTATCGCTAGCTAAGTGCTTATAATCCAAACTATAAACACTAAATGAAATACTCACGAAGAGTGCAGAAATAAGTAATGATCTCATTGAAAAACGTTGTTTTGTCAAAGTAAATGAATTTTAGTTTGTTAAGCTGTATTCTTTAGCAATCCCTTTAACTCACTTTCATGCATAAACATGAATCAGAAGCACAGAATTAGCTTTATTTTTGTCCCATGATGTCCAACAAACCATCCACGGAACAAGACTCCAACTACGATAAACTCGATGAGATGTCGGTTCGCGACTTGCTCACAAATATCAATCGTGAAGACCACAGCGTTCCGCAAACCATTGCTAAAATCATTCCACAGATTGAAGCGCTTATAGCAGCTACTGTTGAAAAGCTCAAGGCTGGGGGTCGATTATTCTATATCGGAGCGGGCACCAGTGGCAGGCTTGGAATTGTTGACGCTAGTGAGTGTCCTCCCACCTTTGGGGTACCTCATGACTTGGTTATCGGGCTCATTGCCGGAGGAGACACTGCCATTAGAAGCGCCGTTGAATTTGCCGAAGACGATGAGAATGGTGCCTGGAACGATCTTAAAGCTCATGGTGTTTCGGCTAAAGATGTGGTTGTTGGAATTGCTGCATCGGGCACCACGCCATATGTTGTTGGAGCACTAAAAAAATGCAGAGTGGAAGGCATTATAACAGGAGGGATTACCTGCAATTCAAATTCTCCTGTGGCCGAAGCTGCGCTGTACCCTATTGAAGCTATCGTAGGACCTGAATTCGTTACTGGAAGCACTCGAATGAAAGCCGGAACCGCTCAAAAACTAATTTTGAACATGATCAGCACAGCTACCATGATTCAACTCGGAAAGGTGAAAGGAAACAAAATGGTGGATATGCAGTTAAGCAACCATAAACTTGTACAACGCGGCACATTAATGATCATGGAACAAGGAAACATTGATGCCGAAACAGCCAAAGCGCTTCTGCTCAAACACGGAAGCGTTCGCGAAGCATTGAAGAACATAAAGTAAGCAGTTTTACTCGTGCACAATATAGAACCATACTACCGTTGGCTTGATCTTTACAATACTAGTGAAGACGAAAACTCTCCTTTCTTTGAAAAAGAGTATAGTGAATTTCAGTTTTCGGAGCGCATTTACGATCACTTCATCCACCCGCAGTGGGACAATATTGGTTCCACTACCCTCTTCATCAAAGTGCTTTATGCCGATTATGACGCTGGTTTTGTAGTGATTGAAATGATGGGCGAATGGAACGACTGCCTGCACAACGACATCATGATCTTCAAACGAAACATCATTGAGCACTTTACTTATTTGAACGTGAGCAAATTCATTCTCGTGGGCGAAAACGTGCTCAACTTTCATTCAAGCGATGATCTGTATTACGAGGAATGGTTTGATGAAGTGGATGATATGGACGGATGGATCTGCATGTTGGATTTCCGCGAGCATGTTCTTGACGATTTTAAGGAGGCCAATATCGACAGCTACTTTGTTCTTGGAGGAAAGCTGAACGAAGTCGAATGGAGAACACATCAGCCGCAGCACCTTTTTCAAATCGTTAACGAAGCTGTACAAAAGCGCTTGGGCTACGCCTAAATTCCTTTAAGCTGGCTCACCACGTGCTTGTCAATAGGGAAAGACATCATTTCTGGATGAAGCTCAGAAAGCGCTACCCAGCGAAACACCTCTGTATCCAACTTGCTTGTATCGAAATCAAAACGCTTTTCACTTACTTTGAATTTGGGTGCTGTTTTTAATCGAGCGCTATAATAAACAGCAATCAATTGATCGCTCTCTCTAAATCCTGAGCGCTGAAAGAAATCAGTGGTATAAAAGTGTTCCAAAACCTCAATCTCTTGTCCCAACTCTTCAATGGCTTCACGCTTCAAACCCTCAATAAGTCCTTCGCCATACTCCAATCCTCCGCCTGGAAACTTCGTGTAAGCATTGCCCAAGATGAACTCATCAGACAACAAAATGCTTCCTTCATGCTCTAAAATCATGTAAACGCGAACATTGAAACGATTTATCCCCACACTATTTTCTTCCACGAAGCATTTCTCTTTTGCCTGGCGGACCAGGGAGTCGTTCAACTTCAAAACCGCAAGACACCAGATCTCTTCGTACCTGTCCTTTAGCGCAATAAGTAACAAAAACACCGCCTTCATCAAGGGCGTCGTAACAACGTTGCAACTGACTCGGTAACCACATCTCGGGTTGTGTATTAGGACCGAAGGCATCAAAGTAAACCAAATTGACCTTTTCGCTTGGCAAATAGTTTTCGAGCTTCGTTTCTATTTTTAGTAGTTCTTTTTCTGGCTGAAGCTCCGCAGGGTGTCCCCATTCGGCCCTATGAATTGCTTCGAATAAGTTACGGTCTTCAGCAGCATAATTCATGCTTGAAACGAGATCCCATTCAAGCGGATAAGCTTCCAGGGCGGTGTATTTTAAAGGAAGTGATTTTTCTTTGAGGTGATGAAAGCTCAACCAACAATTGAGTCCGGTTCCTAAGCCTACTTCGAGTATTTTCGGATGTGGTACTTGTTTCAACACCTCGTTCAGTCCCATTTCAATAAACACGTGTTTTGCCTCTTGAAGCGCCCCGTGCCTTGAATGATAGGTTTCGTCTAAATCAGGCATCCAAAGGGAGTCTGAACCATCTTTTGTTTGGATTTTTTCGACACGATTCATAGTGCCTGTAAAGTTAGAGAAATAAAGGAGCTACTTAGAGTCTTGCTCCAATAACCAAAATATCATCGATTTGGTCGTTATCGCCTCGCCACGCAGCAAAACGCTCACTCATAGTCGTTTTGGCTTGAGCGAGTCCGGATTCACTTAAGTTGATAAGCATTTCATTAAAACGCTGCTTGTTCAACTTTTTATTTTCATCACCGCCAAACTGATCTAAGAAGCCATCTGTAAACATGTATAAGAATGTTCCATGGTGATAAGGAATCGTTTTCGTGGTGAAGGTAGCTCGCTTCATAAAGAAATGACCACCAATACTGTAGTTATCGGCCTTCACTTCATGTGCTATACCATTGTTTACCAGAACAATTCCATTTTGTGCTCCGGCAAAACTAATGGTGCGTTCTCCTTGATCGATAACACATAAACTCATGTCCATACCATCTTGAGAACGGTCGCTTTCTTCAGAAGCTTGGTTGAGTGATTTGTAAATCTCGTGGTGCACTTCACTTAAAATCAAACCTGGATCATAGATGCGCTTCTCGTTCACCACCTTGTTCAACTTCGCGTTAGCAATTAAAGACATAAAGGCCCCAGGAACTCCATGTCCGGTGCAATCAATGGTTGCTAAAATAAAGCGATCACCAATTTCCGTGAACCAATAGAAATCGCCACTCACGATATCCTTCGGCTTGAAAAACACAAAAGATTCAGGCAAGAAGCGTCTGATCTGCTGCTCTGGAATCAGTATGGAATTTTGAATCTTCCTGGCGTAATTGATACTGCTGATGATTTTTCTACGCTGATTCTTGATTTCACAATTCTGTTGATTCAATATTCTGTTGGTGTTTCTTTTTTTGATGACACTCCATACCAGCATGAGCAGCACAATCATGATTGAAATTCCAATCACCAAAAACACCTTTCTCTGATTGGCTTCTGAGGCTTTTTGTTGAATCAACTGTGCAGATATCTCCGCATTTTTCTTTTCGCGTTTTTCAGATTCATACTTCGCATTCAGCTCATTGATTCTACTCACATTATTAAGCCGGTCGAGACTATCTTTCAAAGCAACATATGATTGCGTAGAAAGATATGCTTGCTCATAGTTCATTTTTGCTTCAAACAGCTCTGCTCTCAACTCATGAATTGAAAGCAAAGCATCCATAAAATCGTTTTTGATACAGCTTGGTTCAGCTGTAAGCAATAAAGCAATAGCGTTATTATAATTTCCTTCTTTCAAGGCAACATTGGCCAAACCGATATACCCTTGCACGGCACCCATTTCATCTTGCTGATCGAGACTCCACTTTAGTGCTTCATTCATATGGTACTTAGCTGAATCAATTTCGTTTTCAGCCAAATACACATCACCCAAAATAGCAGAGGGACTCACTACTTGGCCGTGCAGCGACTGAAAACGCTGAAGCGACTGAGTATAATACAAGCACGAATCATATTGCTCTAGGCTTAAATAAGACAATGCGATATTGTATAAACAAATCGCAGCTCCATGATAATCTTGAATTTCAATGTCGATATTGTACCCTTCGCGATGATGTCGAATGCTTTCCCCATAATTCTCTATGTAACTATAAATGGCTCCAAGGTTATTTAGAATTTTAGAAGCTCCCTCCCGATCATTCGCCCTCTCGAAATAGTCTAAAGCCAATTGAAAGTTTTCTAACCCTGTTAAATTCTTACCCTTTAAAGAAGCAACGATACCTATATTATTATAGGCTTCTGCGATGTGTAAATCATCTTCTAATTCATGCGCTAGACGCAGGGCATTCTCAGCATGGCTTAGGGCAGAATCAGGATGAGAGAACAACAAGAGGTCGCTAATTTCAAGTTCGATGTGAACTGCGCTGCTATCTTCAGTACTTTTGCTGAGTTCGAGATACAATTCTTCCACGCTGCGCTCAGCTTGAGCTAGCGCATTAAACGAAAGACCTACAAGAAGAAGTAGGAATGATATTCGCCAAAGGGTGGATGTAATGAAGCGTATCAGTTTTTGATTCTTATCTCCCCTTATTACGAAACGTCCTACAAAAAGTTTCATTGAAAAAAGTAAAGAATAAGCTTAGAAAGAATAAAAAAGTTCCTATATTTGCACCCCTATTTGAGAAGATAAAGAAAAAACCATGGCAAATCACAAGTCAGCCCTCAAGAGAATTCGTTCTAACGAAAAGAGAAAAGTAAGAAACCGCTACCAGCATAAGACAACACGTAATGCTGTACGCGTCTTGCGCAGTACTGAGGACAAAAAAGAAGCATCAGAAATGTTGCCCAAGGTTTGTTCCATGCTAGATAAATTAGCGAAGAGAAACATCATTCACAAAAATAAAGCAGCCAACCTCAAATCGAGCTTGACTTTGCTAGTGAAGGCACTCTAAAAACATTTATGTTTATAACATGAAAGCTCCCACTAATGGGGGCTTTTTTTGTTTATGGCTGAAAATTATACGCATTCGAGCATTCAATTGCTCAAAGAAGAAGACCGCCCAAGAGAGCGAATTTTAAAAAATGGAATTGCTGCTGCGAGTGACACCGACCTACTCACAGTTATCTTAGGAACCGGAAGTGCAACGATGGGAGTAGCAGAATTGGCCCACTCCCTGCTCGAAACACATCACTTCGACCTTTCCATTCTCTGCAGAATGTCAATTCAACAACTCCAAAAAGCAAAGGGAATTGGTCCGGCTAAAGCCATTACCATCGCCGCAGCGTTTGAGCTAGGAAGGCGACTCGATCAGCATCGGGCTAAAAAACGGGTTAAAATAAGTTCTTCCAAAGACGTTCATGAACTCCTACGTCCGCTACTAGTAGATTTAGCGCACGAGGAATTTTGGATTCTTTGCTTGAACCGAGCAAACATGGTTCTTAGCCAAGAAAAAGTATCCTCAGGGGGCTTGGCAGGAACTGTTGCCGACCCAAAAGTAATTTTTGAGAAAGCGCTTTCCATTCAAAGTTCGGCCATTGTGCTCGCACATAATCATCCTAGCGGAAATCTTAAACCAAGTGCCTCAGACGACAAGATCACCAAACAGCTCAAAAATGCAGGGGAATTCTTAGATTTACCAATCATTGATCACCTCATCATTAGCGTGCAGGGTTACTTTAGTTACGCTGATGAAGGAAAGCTCTAATATGAAGAAAATCATTACCGTTATCGGTGCCCGTCCACAAATCATTAAAGCTGCAGCACTCAGCCGCGCTATACAAGAAAAATGGGACTCTCATCTTGAAGAAGTTCTTGTTCATACCGGTCAGCATTACGACGAGAACCTATCTGCTGTATTTTTTGATGAGATGAATATCCCTCGTCCCAAGTACCAACTTGAAGTGGGTTCAGGCTTACACGGAGCACAAACAGCCAAGATGATGATCGACCTTGAAGCAGTTGTTCTGAAAGAGAAACCTGATGCAGTAGTTGTTTATGGCGATACCAACTCTACGCTCGCAGCAGCGCTTGTTGCAGCTAAACTTCACATCCCCTTAATTCATATTGAAGCCGGTTTGCGCTCATTCAACAAATCAATGCCCGAAGAAATTAACCGAATTCTTTGCGACCACTGCAGCACCTTGCTCTTCTCCCCCACCAAAAGCGGTATCCACAATTTAGAGAACGAGGGCTTCAAAAAAGGTAATGCTGGTCCATACTCCGCAGACAATCCTTTGATTGTTCATTGTGGTGATGTGATGCTCGACAACGCATTGTACTTCGCGCAAAAAGCTCAGGAAACTAAATCACTACCCGCTGAAATCAGTGGCGACTTCGCACTGGCCACCGTTCACCGTCCATACAATACTGATGATCCGCAAAGGCTCAAAGCAGTGATGCAAGCCTTGATGGACATCTACACCAAGCACAAGATGCAAGTGGTACTTCCACTTCACCCGAGAACCAAACACCTGCTAGAACAACATCTACCTGAGTTTTTTGACGGCATGAAGACTAGTCCGGCACTTGTACTTTGCGAACCTTTGGGCTACTTGGATATGATCTTGCTTGAAAGCCAAGCAAAATTAATCGTTACCGATTCTGGTGGTGTGCAAAAAGAAGCTTACTTCTTTAAAACGCCTTGCATTGTATTAAGAACAGAAACCGAATGGACCGAGTTGATTGAATCTGGCGCCGCTAAATTGAGCTTCGACTTGGATAAGATCGACCAGCATGTGGATACCCTGCTCAGCCATCCGCCTCAGGAGTGGCCCGCTTTCTATGGCGATGGAAAAGCCGCTGAATTTATTGCTGAAAAACTCCTCCAAACACTGTGAAGCTCATCTTATATAATGAATATCCAAGCACTCGCCTAAGCTACATTGCTAAGGTTATTTTTGGCGAGCTTTTGGGCTTGGAAATCGAACATTGTCATGATGAGAAGAGCTATCAGCAAGCCGAAGGAGCAAAGATCAACTACTCTCAAAACACCGAATTACCAGGCATCCACATTTATGATGCTGGCTTACTTCGTGAAAAAGGCATTCGAAACCTCCAATTGACACACCATTTTAATGAGCAAACTCAGCTCGATGAATTGTGTTTCGACAATAAGTCTTTCGACCTGCTCAGTGCTGCTTTTTTCTTGGTGACTCGATACGAGGAATACTTACCTCATAAAACTGATGAGCACAGCAGGTTTCTGCCGGAACAAAGCGCCGCACTCAAATTTGGTTTTCTCCATAGAGCTGTTGTCAACCGATATGCCTTATTCCTCAAAAAACAGCTTGAACGCGTTTACCCTTCACTCAGGTTCAATTGTCAGAAATATCAATTCATCTCAAGTGTTGATATCGATAGCGCTTACGCTTATAAAGAGAAAGGATTCATGCGTTTTGCAGGTGGAATTGCAAAAGACCTCATTGCCTTTGATTTTGAAAACCTCAAGCAACGCGTGTTAACCCAATTGGGAAGAAAGCACGATCCATACGACACCTATGCATACATGGATGCCCTGCATGAAAAGCACAAGGTAAAAGCTATTTTCTTTTTCTTAATGGCCGATTATGGACATAACGACAAAGGATTACCTTGGAGAAGCAAAGCCTTTCAATCGCTTATTAAGTCGGTTAATGACAAGAACGAGGTAGGTATTCACCCTGGTTATCAAAGTAACTTTCAAGAAGGTAAATTGAAACTTGAATTGGAACGACTGCAAAAGATCACTCACAGAAAAGTGCATCAGAGCAGACAGCATTTCTTAATGTTGCGTTTCCCTTTTACTTACCGCAAGCTCGTTGCTGCTGACATTACAGAAGATTACACCATGGGCTATGCACAACATCCTGGTTTTAGAGCTAGTATATGCAGCTCCTTTTTGTGGTATGACCTAGATGCTGAGAGAAGCAGTAAACTTAGAATACATCCCTTCACCTTTATGGATGCCACACTCAATCGTTATTTGGATTGGCCCGCAAATGAAGTTTTAAGTAGGATTAAACCGCTACTGGATGAAGTAAAAGCCGTAAATGGAACAGGCATGAGTCTGTGGCACAACGAGTCGCTTTCTGGAACTTGGTTTTGGAAGGGCTGGGAAAATGTTCTTGATGAAATTCTTTTTGAAGCTCAACAGAAAGAAAAGGAAACTAATCCATCCTAAAAAAACCAAACTAGCCTGCACTCATCAAGGCTTTAACTAACTTAGCTTAAAACAACAAGCATGATTCACGAACTCGGCAAAACCAATTCCATTCTACAAGTTTACTTGTCTGAGATAAGAGACAGTCAAATTCAGCAAGACCGCATGCGTTTCAGAAGGAACATGCAGCGAATTGGAGAGGTTTTGGCCTACGAGTTGAGCAAGACTTTGGATTTCAAAGAAACCGAAGTTAGCACTCCCTTGGGCGACGCTACTGGTCATGAACTCAAAGAACAACCCGTTCTTGCAGCTATTCTCCGCGCGGGACTGCCATTGCATGAAGGAGTTCTCAACATTTTTGATCATGCTGATAATGCTTTTGTTTCTGCCTACCGCAAATACCAAAACAACGGTGAGTTTGAAATCGCTATTGAATACATGTCTAGCCCAGATATAACCGGAAAAACCTTAATTCTTTGCGATCCAATGATTGCCACTGGAGCGAGCATGGAACTGGCATTTCGGGCCTTACTGAAACGAGGGATCCCAGAGAAAGTCTATGTGGTTTCAGCCATTGTAAGCAATCAAGGAATAAACTACTTACGCAAGCACATGCCCGAGAACACCTCCTACTGGTGCGGAGCTGTTGACTTAGAACTAACGGCAAAAGCATACATTGTTCCTGGTTTAGGCGACGCAGGTGATTTAGCTTACGGTGCAAAAAATTAAACTCAAACACCCATGTGGGGCAAGTTGATTGGTTACTTCTTTTTATCGATTGTGAAATTTCTTTTCACCCCATCGGCCATGTTCCTCGACCCTACAGAAGATTATAGCTTTCTCACCATTGTGCTCACAACATCAAGCGGTGCTGCTGTTGGTGTTTTTGTGATCTATAGCTTTGGAAAACGCCTCTTCAAATACCTTTCAATGCGAGCAAAACGCAGAGGGGCTAAAGTTTTTTCTGCTTCGCGAAGGAGAATCGTAAGGATTAAAAACAAATACGGTATTTTTGGATTGATGCTTATCTCGGGATTAATTTCCGTCCCCATCACTTCCCTCATCGCCTCAAAATATTTTAACCATAAAAAAGAAACTCCTTTTCTAATTACCCTCGCATTCTTTGCCTGGTCTATACTTCTCACAGGAGTTCATTTCATTTTTAAAAACGCAGTAAATGCTGGATAGTTCGCACTTATTTTTTGACCTCGACCGCACCTTATGGGATTTTGATACCAACTCGCAACTCGCCTTACAGGAAATCTTTCAATCTGAAGAACTTGAAGCACGTTTGAATACCAAATTCAATAAATTCTACTCGCAATATGTGAAAGAAAATGAGCTTTGTTGGGACGACTACCGCCTTGGAGTAATGAGCAAAGAAGACCTCCGATTTGAACGTTTCTTGAGAACCTTGAAGCAATTCAACTCTAGCGATAAAGACTTGGCTATTAAAATGGGCGACCTCTACGTAGCCAAAAGCCCGATGAAAACGGCACTTATCGATGGCACAAAAGAAGTGCTCGATGTACTTTCTCAACAGGGATATCGAATGCACATCATTACCAATGGTTTTGAAGAGATTCAGCACATCAAACTGAGCAATTCAGGAATAGATAAGTACTTTGAAGAAATCATAACCTCAGAAAGAGCAGGTGTAAAGAAACCGCACGAGCAGATTTTCTTATACAGCTTAAAACTGGCCAATGCTCACCCGCATGATTCTGTAATGATTGGTGATGATTTGCCCGTAGATATTTTAGGCGCGAAGTCTGTTGGAATGAAGCAAGTATACTTCAACCCCGAAGGAATACCTCATCAAGAAGAAATTACAAAAGAAATAAAATCACTTAAAGAAATGTTGGCCTGGATCGAAGGCCATTAAATACAAGAACATGATGGAAGAGAACAAAAAACCACAATTGAACATCGAATTGAGCGAAGAAGTTGCTGGAGGCACATATTCGAATTTAGCTATCATTACACATTCAGCGGCTGAATTTATCCTTGACTTCATTCGAATTATGCCTGGTGTACCTAAGGCTAAAGTTAAGTCGAGAGTGATCATCACTCCTCAGCATGCGAAACGACTCATGCGCGCACTCAACGAGAACATCAAGAAATACGAAAGTCAACACGGTGTGATTAAAGAAGCTCCAGGTCCAGAAATGAACCTTCCAATGAACTTCAGCGGACCACAAGGAGAAGCTTAATCTTCTTGCAATACCAATTGTTCTCCGTTTACAATACCGTAAACTTTACCGGGAAGTGTTTGTCCGATTATTGATGAGTTCAGTGATTTACTGATCCAGCTATCTTTAGTGTATTCACTAGAAACATCAGCTGAAAACAGCGTAAACTCGGCCTTATTTCCGAGCTCAATACTTTGCTGCTCATCTCCTAAGACCTGCCTTGGTCCAATGGCTAAAGCATGTACAATTTGATCGATGCCAAGTTTCTCAGCGCTTCCTTTGCAAATCAATGAAAACGCGGCTTCGATGGTACTGTTTCCAAAAGCAGCATGTTCGAATTCGCGTTTTTTGTTTTCAATATTCTCCGGTTCGTGGTTAGAACAGATCACGTCGATGGTGCCGTCTTTCAATCCTTTGATCAGTGCTAAGCGGTCGCTTTCTTCACGAAACGGAGGAAGGACTTTGAGGTTCGAGTCAAAGCTCGCAAGGTCTTTATCAGTGAAACACAATTGCTGAGCAGCCACACCTGCCGTGATGTTTAGTCCTTCTTTTTTGGCTTTGCGCACCATTTCTACTGCTCGTTTACTTGAAAGGAGCATCAGATGTAGTTTCCCCCCTGAATAACGAAGCACTTCAATTTCTCGTGCAACTCGAATTTCTTCAGCCACAGAAGGAATTCCTTTCAAACCAAGACTATTGCTCATTTTACCTTCATGCATCACTCCGCCATCAGCCAAATCAGGATCCATGCAAATGCTCATTAAAGGCACATCGAGTTCTCTGCTGTAATCCAAGCTACGGTTCATGAGTGCAGTTCGCTCAATGGGTTTATCATCACTAAAAGCAACAGCACCAACAGACATCATATCAAACATTTCACTCATCTGTTGTCCTTTTCCTCCCTGTGAAATGCAACCTGCAGGCAGTAAGTCAACCGCGTGTCCAGCAGAACGAGATCTAAGGTAAACCACTTGAGCTTTAGAGTCTATTGCTGGCAGTGTTGAAGGCATGCAAAGCACTCGGGTAAAACCACCCTTCGCTGCAGCATCCAAACCATTCAACAGGCCTTCTTTGTATTCAAATCCCGGATCTCGAAAATTGGCTTTTAAATCGATCCAACCCAAAGACAAATTCATTCCTTTTGCATTGATCAGACGATCTTCCTTCTCCGCTTTGAGCGACGATTTGATGTCTTGAATAATGCCATTTTCAATCAACACATCACGGACTTTATTGTGATGTTTCCCTTTAGGGTCTAAGATTAAAGCAGATTGAATGATCCAACGCATGATGCTAAAACAGTTTTATAAAAATCACTTCTAAAAACAAAAAGGCCAAGGCCAAAACAAGGAACATCCACCACAGTGTTCGTCCTTCATCTATATCCGCCACAAGCGCGGCAATGCGATCTATATCCCCTTCAAAAACGGCAGCATTACTCCAGTTTTTTTCATTCAGAACACCCTGCCATTCGCTTATTGAATAGGCTTGAGTGGCGCTTTCTAAACGAGAATAGTTAAAGCTCAAAGCTTCTTTTAGTACTTCTCCTTGTCCCAATTCATATTGCCCAGCATCTTGAATTTGACTGTGCACAAACAATTGCGTTTTACCTCCTAATTGTCTTGATTCAGGAATAAAGGTAAACTCATTGTCTTTACTGCGAATTTCAAAAACTTCGTCGTTCTGCAAACCTTTGTTAGACAATTCAATTACCACCTCATCGCTTACGGGGTAGTACAATGGTGTTTTTCGCTGACTAAATTCGGCAATCCTAAGTAAACTTGGCACAAAGAGGGCGTGCTGAGCAAAATTGCTTTGTGAGCTCGACAAAGAAGTAGCCAAAAGATAAAAGCGACCATTTCCAAGAGGATAGGCAGCTAAAAAGCTCGTTCCTGATTGAAGTGAAAGCAGCTGTTCTTCATCGTTTCTTGAAGATCGATTGATGACATAAGCTCCATCACCCTTCGGTAAATCAATGTTTCCATTTAATGATTCAAAAACACCTGAGTAGATGAAGTGGTCTAAATTTATTTCATCCACCTTAAAACTTCCGATAGATTTAGCAATCTGGCTATTAGCTAAAGCTAAGGTAAGTTCGTTATAAGTGCTCACATCTCCATTTTCTGAAGGAATAAGCAAACAAGTTCCTCCATTGCGGGTATAGTTTTCAAGTTCATTAACCAAGCCAGAACTCACAGCATCTAGTTGATTCAAGATGAGCAATTGATAAGCACTCAATTCTCCATAATTCACCTGACCTTCGCTCATTGAACTGTAAGCATAAAAGGGATCGTTGGCGAAAACCTTCTCTACATTGCTTCCCGCGCTTTTGCCTTTGATGTCGAGAATACTGATTTGACTTGCAACATTGTACGAAAAGAAAAATTCGTCGTCGAAAGTCACGGGATAATCCTCAATACTCAAGCTGGCAAACTGATTCCCAGCAGAGGTTTGGGTGAAAGTAAGACTGGTATCAGTCGCAACTCCAGGAACCAATTTAAAGCTACCAATGGCTTTCTTAGCACCGTTGATATTGAGTTGTAAGGGGATGTTCTCAAGAACCTCATCTGAGTTATGCTTCACTCTTAAATGAAGCACCTCAGGTTGATTCAAGACGCGCACAGGAGTATCAAACCACACACTATCGATGTAAACATTCACGTCAATGGCCGAAAGCTGAGGAACAAAGCGAACATTAATCAAACTATCTGCTTTAAAATCTGCCGACAATTCGTGCGTGTTTTTCTGAAGATCTGACAAGAGAAAAGAAAGTCGTTCACCTTCTAGTTCATTCGATTTCAGCAGGTCGTTCTGACGAGAAATCACATCTTCCAACTTTCTAACTTGCGCTGAAACTTGTATCTCATCAATCAACTCTTTTGCTTCTTCCTTACTCACCAATCGTTGGTGCCTTCCTTCGAAATCATTGGTGATGATTTGAAAACGATCTGTTGGTCCGTAGGCCAAAAGCAGCTCTCTAGCCTTATTCTTGGCTACTTCAAGCAGTTGTCCTTCTTCGCTCTCACCTTCCATCGAAAAGCTATTATCGATGTAAATAGAAATAGCACGGTCTCCTTGGGCTTTGTTGTTTTCGTGGAGGGGAATAAAGGGCTGCGCAAAGGCCAAAATCAAACAAGCTAATGCAATTAAACGGGCAAAAAGTATAAGGAAGTGCTTGATTTTCGAGCGCGACTTGGTTTCTTGTTGAACCTCTTTTAGAAAAGATACATTGGAGAATGTAACTTTGCGAAAGCGACGAAAATTAAATAGGTGAACAATAATGGGAATCAACAGGGCGAAGAGTGCCCACAATATTTCCGGTCGTGCAAAGCTCATTAAGCACAAATTTAGCGGAAATTTAGCGACTTGTAAGCTTTTTTTTCAAGCAAGTAATAGATCGTGGTGAAGATGAAAATGAAAGACCTTGAGATGAAAGAATATCTCGACGAACAAATGAGCAAATACAACCTTGCGGGTTTCATTGGTGAAGATCCAATTGCCATACCTCACGGATTCACAAAGCGAGAAGATATTGAAATTGCTGCCTTCTTTTCAGCCATCATCGCATGGGGTCAGCGCCCTACCATCATGAAGAATGCGCGCAGTTTGATGGAGCGCATGGAAGAAACGCCTTATGATTTTGTGATGAATGCTTCGGAAAACGATCTTCAAGCCTTTGATGGATTTGTGCACCGAACGTTTAATTCAGAAGATGCCAAACATTTTGTGAGGGCTTTGAAAAAAGTTTACCAAAACGGTGGACTAGAACAAGTCTTTGTAGATGCATTTATGGCAGGACAGCCCAATTACAAATCTGGAATTATGGCACTTCGGGAGCTTTTTTTCGGCATACCCCATCAGCCCCGCACACAAAAACACTTGGCAAATCCCGACAAAGGATCTTCGGCAAAGCGCTTGAACATGTTTTTGAGATGGATGGTGAGGCAAGACAAACGGGGGGTTGACTTCGGTTTGTGGACCAGGCTGGACAGCTCCTTACTCCTCCTGCCCTTGGATGTTCATACAGGTAATGTGTCTCGAGAGCTTGGTTTGTTAAAGCGCACGCAGAACGATTGGAAAGCGGTAATTGAAATAAGCGAGCAGCTTAAGCGCTTTGATCCTAAAGACCCAATAAAATATGATTTTGCTTTGTTTGGAATTGGTGTGAATGGGGGTATATGAATTTGCTTTGTTCCTCATTTCTTAGCTGAGGTTTTGAAAATGAGCTTATCCATTTAGGTCGCCAACCTGAAAAACAGAAGAATCCCCTTCGTTCTTCGCTCTCGTTCTCACTCAGAAAACACTTATCCATTTAAGTTGCCAAGTACTATAAACAAGGAAAAACACCCTCATTCTCCGCTCTCATTCTCACTCTGAAAAATCTTATCCATTTAGGTCGCCAACCTGAAAAACAGAAGAATTCCCTTCGTTCTTCGCTTTCATTCTCACTCAGAAAACACTTATCCATTTAAGTTGCCAAGTACTATAAAACAAGGAAAAACACCCTCATTCTCCGCTCTCATTCTCACTCTGAAAAAGCTTATCCATTTAGGTCGCCAAAACACAGAATGTAAAAGGGGCACTTTTGTGGGATGGCCTTGAAGTTGTTTATTGAACTGTCGTTATCACCTCAAAAGGAAGTTTAATCAAACTCTTCAACTCATGACCTTTTTCAATCATTAACTCATCATCCTCTTCAGCAAACCAATTAATTTTTATCAATGATGCTTTGCCGTAGATCTCTAATTTTGAGAGCAACTCTAGTAAGTATCTTCCAGAAGAAGAATTAAAATAATCGAGCTGAAAATTCAACTCAACTTTCTGAATCGGATTGGCCCTGAGGTAAGCTTCTGTCCAGTCAATAATCGGCTGGTAAAACGAGAAGGCATCCTCAGGAAGAGATCTTCCGTTGATACGCAACACACCACTGCTCTTATCGAACATGACTTCTGGTGTTTCTGCACTTGCTTTTATCTCGAGTGATTGCATTTGGGTGGTTTATACAACAACACTTAATGTATAAAACATATCTCCATCATAGGGAGTCAAGCTATATCGCGGAACTTCTGTACTCGCTTTAGCAATTTGAATCAAGCCTAAACCGGTTCTTGTTTTATCTTCTAAGTAAATACTCTCTTTAATTTTTTCTTTGTGCAAGATAGCGAGTTCCTCGTACTTCATTTCTTGCAACTCTTTTATCCTCGTACTAAGTTCTTTAGATTCTGTCTCCTCAACCCTATTTCCCGTTTGTACAAAAAACCTGTCTTTATATCTTCCTATGGTAAAAATGCCATCTTTGGCTCCATTTGTTCCTTTGGCGTGCTTCGCGATATTCTGGAGCATTTCAATGAGAACATGTCCCACTTTCTTTGCCAAATAAGCTTCATGTTTGCTCTGACCAATATTGCTTTCAACAATGTTCAATAAAGGTAAAATACTCTTTTGAGAGAAATCGCCTTTATAGGTCATCATCAAGTCAGACTCTTCTAATTGTTTGTAGAGCGACTTCGTTCTTTCGATTTGATTTGCACCAGTCTTACCGTCTATCGACGAAAAGAAAACCTGTTGGTGGAATAAAGCATAATCACCATCTAGTGGTTCAAACTCAACTTCCAAACGATTCCCTGATTTACGCGCGATTTCGATTAATCCGAGACCTGCACCGCCCTTATCGCTTAATTCATTATTAACAAGTTGAGCACGATACATTTCTTTAAGTTCTTCTCTTGTTTTTGAGTTGATCAAAGCAACTGTTTGACTCAATCCTTCGATTTGATCTTTTCGAACTACATTAATTGAATTGATGAAGTAACTATCACCTTCACTGCGAAAGGTAAACATCCCATCGTCCAAAATGGTCTCATTTGGATCACGTTTGATTTGTTCGCCATGCTTGATGATATTCTGAAAGCACTCAACAAGAAGAAAAGACACTTTCCTATTCATCTTTTTTTGCCCTAGATGGTCAGCGATGGTATTCTCACTGATGTCCACAATCCTCTCAGTCAAACCGTCGTGAAACGGACCTCGATAAGAAAAAGACAACTGAACATCTTTGACTTCCATATAAACACGAAAAGCAGAAGCAGGGTTTAACTCCATTCAATGTATTGTTAGCATTCGAAAAATAACACCATTCAAACCAAAAGCTGAATAAGGCACCTTTTAATTGTTAAAAAGATCACGTTAATAGACCTGATTAATTGAGCTTGGTGTCTGAATGAATACGTTAAAGAAGGGTTTTTGGTTTCACCGCAAGAAAAAAGCAATGAGAATTGAGACCAAAACAAAAAGCGCTAAATACAAAAAACACCCTCGTTAGGGTGTTTTTCATGACTTGATTTAACCAAACTAGAGCTTTAACCATATACTCTAATCATTATTTTGCTTTCGGTTTTGAAACCGAGTGAGTCTTAAATTATGACAATATTTTTGCTACCTGTTTGTCATACTAACACTGCAAAGGTAAGAGGAAGCAAGGGCTTACTTTTCGTTTTTTCGATGGGCTGCTTTATAATGCCGACAAAATGCATTCAATTGAGATATTCGGTGTAAAACAGTTAAAAAAAGCCCTCATCCTGAACTCAAAAAAGTGTTGAAGGAGCCAAAATGCCCCTTCAAGTTTAGCAATAATTAGACAGGTTATAATTTCTTTACTAGTAAGCTTAAACCGGAGCGGCTCACCCCCGCTCCGACTTATTGCTTTTACTTCAACATCCATTGCGCCTCCATCACAAAGGCATTCACAATTGAACAATTCACCAAATCAATGCTATTCAATGGAAGTGTTGATTGTTTGATAGTATTTACGCCCGCAGTTCACGCTTGTTTATTTTTTTCGACAAGGCGACGAATAATTTCGTTTTTCGGCACGAAAACAGCTTTTTACCGCACCGTCGCTTATCCCTCATGAGCTGTAAAGAACCTTTTTGAAGTAAATGAGCACTACTGACTGCACAGAGCATTTTCTAAAACAAGGGGAAGCTATCAATCACACAAATCTCGCCATCGTCAAAACCTAGCACAGCAAATGTGCTTGATCATAGGTCTGTCATAGCTGTGGCAACTTGACTGTAAGAAATTTCGTCCGAGCTTCTTTTGCTCCCATCTCAACCATAAATAATTTAGCTTCCAGGAAGCAAGAAGCTTCACTCATATAGCAAGAAATTTAATTGTTCAGCGATATTCAGCGAAACACCTATTTCGAGATTCACTTTTATGCATCATCTTTGTATTATGTTATGCTGGCATAACATTTAAGGCTTTAAAAATTGCTGACTCCTTTGTAAGATGCATCATAATTGCAGTTTTTACCTTTTTAAGGAATTCAGTTCAAGTTCAAGAAGTCTTTAATACATGAAAAAACACCCCTTCTTACTTAAAATACTAGGGTTTTATGTATCTCGCTAACAATTTAAAGAGCCACTTTTGGTTATTTGCCGCATGTCTATGACTGATCAAGATTACATCAATTACGTTGGAAAAGCGATAGTACAACGACGCAAAGCACTCGGCTTGTCACAAGCTGATTTAGCTTACCGTGTGAACATGGAAGTACCTAACTTGAGTGTTATCGAGAACGGCAAGTCCAATCCACAGGTTTTAACTTTACTGAAAATTGCTTCAGCCCTGGACTCCAATCTTGGAGAATTCCTTCCAACTTTGTCGAAACCTCGACAATTTCTGGAACAACCAACAGTTTACATTCCTCAAAGAAGAAAGAAGAAAGCCTAACTGGAGCAAAGAAAAAGGAGTGTCTGAATCCTTACGAAACAAACTTAAAAGAGCGTCAATATGGCGCTCTTTTTGCTTGTCATGATTTTTTTCAAAAAAAAAGGGAGCAACAAAAAAAAGCGAGCTTCAGATGAAACTCGCTTTTCGTAGCCCGTAGGGGATTCGAACCCCTGCTACCAGGATGAAAACCTGGCGTCCTAACCCCTAGACGAACGGGCCATTGTTCTTTTGGGAGTGCAAATATACACAAGTTGATTTTCTCTCCAAAAAAAACTGAGAAAAATTACACAATTTCTTCCCCATCCTCTGTACTGAACTTGAAACCTAGTCGCTTTCCAGTAACAATGTTCATGTTCATACTTAATGCTTCTATCTGACCCACAGTAACTTCCTGCACATGCTGGTAAGGAGGAGTGTATAAATCAAAACCTAAAGTATAAATCATGGCACTCTCCACAATTCTGGTCAATTCTTCTTTAGACACTTTCGAATTCAAAAAGTCATTGTACAAATAGCCCAGCTGACGTTTCCCTTGAACCATAAAATGACCTTCATGATTCACAAAAATACGTGCAATCATGTAACCCAAATCGTGTTTTCTTTGAAACTTAAAGGAGTCTGCTAGAAAATTGTAAACGTTGATTACACCTACATAGCCGTTCAACTCGTTATCGCGCAAATAACTGCTGTTCCAAACACTGTGCGAACGATCGAATTGAAAAACATTGGTGTGCATGTGAAAAATCAACACATCACCAGCCATTTTAATCTCAGCCTCAAACTCACCCTTGTCTTTATAATAAAACTGAACTCTCGAGTCGGTATTTGCAAACTCATCTTGAATTCCTTCAATTGACTCAGCGAGGACCTCCTTCAAGGTTGAAAAGGTACTGTGCACTTGAGCATAAACATCCTGCTTTAAGCAAGAGCGCTCTTTGATCATTTTTACGATCAATTCTTTTGCTTCACTCATTTAATAGGCCTTAGCAAACAATACACGTTTAGAAGATGGCGCACCTGTGTAGATACATTTGCCTTCCTCCTCTTTCGCATCCAAAGGAATACACCTAATGGTTGCTTTCGTTTCTTGTTTAATTTTTTCTTCAGTTTCTGCGGTTCCATCCCAATGAGCAGATACAAAACCGCCTTTTGAGTTTAAAACCTGCTTAAATTCGTCATAATCATTCACTTCTGTGGTATGATTAGTTCTGAACTCGCTACTTCTCAGAAACAAGTTCTCTTGAATCTTGTTCAACAAAGCTTCAATCACTTCTTCAGCACCTTCCATTTGAAGTGCCATTTTCTCTTTGGTATCTCTTCGAGCAACTTCAATGCTACCGTTCTCCAAATCCCTTGGCCCCATTGCAATTCGAACAGGAACCCCTTTTAACTCATATTCAGCGAATTTCCACCCTGGCTTTTTGGTATCATCCAAATCAACTTTAACGCGAATTCCTTTCGCTGTGAGTTTCGCCGATAACTCATCCATCTTGGCAGCTAAAGCTGCCAGTTGCTCATCATTCTTATAAATAGGAACCATGACAACTTGAATAGGCGCCAATTTCGGAGGCAACACCAAACCTTCATCATCGCTGTGAGTCATAATCAAGGCTCCCATTAAACGTGTAGAAACTCCCCAAGACGAAGCCCAAACGTATTCCATTTTACCAGTTTTATCGGCAAATTTCACATCAAATGCTTTTGCAAAATTCTGCCCCAAGAAATGTGATGTCCCGGCTTGTAAAGCTTTGCCATCTTGCATCAAAGCTTCAATACAATAAGTATCTTCTGCCCCAGCAAATCGCTCGCTTTCACTTTTCACCCCTCTAATCACCGGCATGGCCATCCATTCTTCAGCAAACTTCGCATAAACGTGAAGCATTTTTTCAGACTCTTCAATGGCTTCAGCTTTGGTGGCATGAGCGGTATGACCTTCCTGCCATAAGAACTCCGCAGTTCTCAAAAACAACCTGGTTCTCATCTCCCAACGAACAACATTCGCCCACTGGTTAATCAAAATCGGTAAATCTCGATAACTCTGAATCCAATTTCTATAGGTATTCCAAATGATGGTTTCTGAAGTCGGACGCACGATCAGCTCTTCCTCAAGCTTTGCATCCGGATCAACCACGACCTCACCAGTTAGCTCATCCGTTTTTAAGCGGTAATGAGTAACAACCGCACATTCTTTGGCAAAACCTTCAACGTGCTTGGCTTCTTTACTCATGTACGACTTTGGAATAAACAAAGGAAAATAAGCGTTTTGATGCCCTGTTTCCTTAAACATCTTATCTAAGACATCCCTCATGTTTTCCCAAATAGCATAGCCATAAGGTTTAATTACCATACACCCCTTCACTTCAGAATGCTGTGCAAGGTCGGCCTGCATTACCAATTCATTGTACCATTTAGAGTAATCCTCAGCTCTTGAAGTCAGTTTATTTGCCATCTTTGGTATAATTATTGTTCTTTTTTAACGTCCGCTAAAGTAAGAAATAATTATATTGAAGGAGTTGCTAATTATTGATTGAAGGCGCATTAAAAACAGAAAAACACCATTCTATGAACAAGCTAGCCATCACTTTTGCCCTTTTCGTTTTGCTCTCCCTCACGAGTTGCATCAGCACAAGATATGCCGGTGATTTCGGAACGGAAACGGACGACCTTTATTATACTTCGAGCGACGACCAGAAATATGACATGAGCCTGAGGCACAGCAATGCCGACCTTGCCGATGCTCCTGTCTACTCTTCGCAAGACGACTACTATGATCCAAACGCTCCAGTTGACATCAACAATCAAAACAACTGGAACCAAAACAACATTTCGCCCAACTTCCAAGACCCCTTCTTCTCTCCAACTTCTTTTCGCTTTGGTGTGAACTACAATTCATGGTTCTTTAGGTGGCACCCAAACTACATGGGCTACGGTTACGGACACTATTACCCCTTCAACAGCCCTTTCTACGGTGGTCAATTTAATACCATGTGCAATCCTTGGTTTAACGACCCTTGGCTTTCTCCTTATTACTATTCTCCCGGAACACTTTGGGCGAACAACTACATGAATTATTGGTACGGTTGGAATAACGGATGGAACAATGGATGGGCAGGTGCTATGGATGGAAATGGTTTGTTTATGCAAAACAGGCACTTCGGCCACCGTCAGTCTAGTGGAGTGAACTATGCAAACAACAGCACTTATGGCTCAAGTTCTACCTATCAACGACCAAGAGACATTCAAGTTCGTGTTCCTAATGTGAATGTACCGCGACCAAACAATGTTAATCGAGACGACATTAAAGCAAGTCCTATTGTTCGAACTCCTGTTGTAACAAGACCAACAGATCCGGATATGAATAACAGTCCTGATCGCCTGCGCGATAATTCTAGACGAAACAATTCTGGTAACAGTACTACTCGACCTTCAAATAATACCCGACCATCGAGTCCGAGTGTTACTCCAAGAAGCCCTCAACGAGGTGGAAACTCTGGTAGAACTGGAGGAAGCACTACTCCTTCAAGAAGCGGAGGAAGCAGCACACCATCACGAGGTGGAGGAAGTGTTAGCCCTTCAAGAAGCAGCGGATCTCAAGGTGGAGGTTCAAGAAGTTCGGGTTCTAGCAGATCTGGATCAAGCAGAAACCCGAGATAATGAAGCAGCGTTCAGCACATATATTATTGATGGCCCTTTTGTTTTCAGCCTTTTCCACAAGCGCACAAAATGAAACGGAAGCGCTGAGGTATTCCTTTAAAGACAACTCAGGTTCTGCTCGGGTAACGGCTATGGGAGGAGCCTTTGGTGCTCTTGGTGGTGATTTGACTGCCCTATCAATCAATCCGGCAGGGATTGCTGTATTCAGACACTCCGAAATGTCCATGTCGCTAGGTCTAAACAGCAGAGCGGTGGGAACAACATTTAGAGCTACCACAAGCGATGAAATGCAGTACGGCCTTAATGTGCCTCACATCGGACTCGTTGGGGTAACAACAAGTAACAATCCCAGCTGGAGTAGAGTGAATTTCGGTATCTCGTTTAATAGAATAAATAGTTTTAATGAACGATTCCGTTCCACCGGCGAAACTCAAGGGAATAGCTTTTTAGAGCAATATGTCAATCAAGCCAATGGCTTTTTCGGTGAAGAACTCTCTGGAGAATATCCCTTTGGGGCAGGTTTAGCTTGGGATACCTACCTCATCGACCCAATTGACACAAATAATCTCGACCAATACATTAGTGCTAACCCCTATGGCCAATATCAACAGTCGAAGCTGGTAACCAGAAACGGACATGCTTCAGAAACCGTTGTGGCTTTAGGTGGAGTCTATGAAGAGCGACTATATTTGGGCGCTACCTTGGGATTCCCTAGCATTAGCTTCTCTGAAGAAACACAATACAGCGAATCTCAATTAGACCCAGATCACCAATTAGAATCATTCACTCAAACAGAAACCATCACCACCAGTGGAAGAGGAATCAACTTAAAGCTCGGTGCTATCTTAAAAGTGAGTGATTATCTGCGCCTCGGTTTGGCTTACCACACTCCTAGTGTTTTAACCATTACTGATACTTACGACACAGAAATCAGCAGCACCTTCAAAGATGGAGAACGCTACAATGCCCTTTCACCAATAGGCAGTTTTGAATACCGCTTAAGAACACCTTCACGTTATGTCCTCAGCGCGGCATATATCTTAGGGAAGTCTGGTATCATTAGTGCCGACTACGAATTCATTAACTACAGTGGGGCTGCTATGCGCACCTCTTACAATGCGATTGATCCATATAGTTTTGAAGCCGAGAACGAAATTATCGATCAAGTTTTTCGTGGAGCCCATAACGTGAGGCTTGGCGCCGAGATGAGGATCAGTAAACCTTTATCCATTCGCGCTGGTTTTGCCTTACAACAATCTGCCGAAGACCCCACATTGGTTTCAAGTGTTTCAGATAGAATGAGTTACTCCGCGGGAGTTGGCTACCGTAAATCGGGCTATTTCTTCGATATTGGTTATCGCCTTACTCAGTGGGAAGACACTTACTTCATCTACAACCCGAATCTCGTGCCGCAAAGTAACCTAAACCACCGTCAAGGTCAATTCGTTATTTCTTTTGGTCTGAGATATTGATAAGCCCTTTAGAGGAATTAAAAGACTTTCTACGAACAGAAATAAACACGCACAAAAAAAGCAGCTCTATCGAACTGCTTTTTTTTATTTCCTCGGGAAAATGCTTATTTACTGATTTTCTTAAGTTCAGTAGCAATGAGCTTTTCCATTTTTTCTTTCTCTTCTTCTGCCAATTCAGAATCTACTAAGATTCTTCCACTGTGCTCATCAACGATGATTTTCTTACGAGCCGCAACGTCAAGAATTTTCTGTGGTGGAATTTTAATGTAAGAACCAGCTGATGCTTCTCTTTCAATTGGCACAACTGCCATTCCGTTCTTAGCTGCCTCACGAATTCTCTTGTAAGCTTTCAAAAGACGTTCTTCAATGTCTTTTTCGAACTCTTCGCTTTTCTTCATAAGCACTTCTTCTTCCGCTTTCGTCTCTTGAATAATTTCTTCAAGCTCAGATTGTTTTGCTTCCAAATCAGCTTTACGATCGTTGTAGCGCTCCTCGCTAGCTCCACGAATTTCTTCTTTATGAGCAAGTGTAGCTTGGTACTCTTTGATTTTCTTTTCGCATAGTTGAATCTCCAAATTTTGGAACTCAATCTCTTTGCTCAAGGAATCAAACTCACGATTGTTGCGAACGTTGTTCTGTTGCTCTTCGTACTTTTTGATCAAGCTTTTGCTTTCTTCGATGGCGTTTTTCTTGTCAGAAATCATCTGCTCCACCTCATCCTTCTCGTTCTGGAGCTTGGTAACGCGTGTTTTCAAACCTTCCAATTCATCTTCCAAATCTTGAACCTCGAGAGGAAGTTCTCCGCGGATGATGCGGATTTTATCTATCTTAGAATCGATCACTTGAAGATCGAAAAGCGCTCTTAGCTTCTGTTCTGGTGTAGCCGTTTTACTTGCCATGTGTGTTTAAAAGTATTGAACAGGATTTGTATTTACCTGCGTTAAACGAACTGCAAAGGTAGGAAATTTTTGCATGAGAAAATCAGCTATCCAATCCTTTACAAGATGCTCGCTTTCGTAGTGACCAATATCTGCAATAACGAGCTTGTTTTCGGCATCAAAGAACTGGTGATACTTGAAGTCTGCAGTAACAAAAACATCGGCTTTCGCCTTGATCGCATCACTCAATAAAAAACTTCCAGAGCCCCCACAAAGAGCAATCGTTTTGACCTTTTCTTTGTTTGGCGTGGTGTATTTAATCATTTGAACACCTAAATTTTCCTTCAGAAGCTTGAAAAATGCTTTGAGCTCCATTTCTTGAGGAAGTTGTCCTATCATTCCAGAACCAATATTTTGATGCACATTATCCAAACTAATGATGTCGTGTGCTACTTCTTCATAAGTATGAGCTGCTTTCACCCCAGACAGAACAGCAGCTAATCTCCAGTCTTCAACCAAAAAATCGAGTTGAAATTCTTTTACTTCTTCGCGTTTACCAATTGTTCCTTCACTAGGATTTGATCCTTCACCGGGCTTAAATGTACCATCCCCCTTCACCCCAAAACTGCACTCCGAATAATTCCCAATCTCACCGGCACCTGCTTCCCAAGCCGCCTTTTTTACGGCCTCTAAACAAGACTCAGGGGTATTTACAATCAACTTCTTAAGGCGTCCTTTTTTGGGCGATAGAATACGAGTTGCTTCTAAACCCAAGTGTTTCGAGATCATTTGGTTCACTCCATGACTCACATTGTCGAGATTTGTATGTATAGCGTAGACGGCTATATCATTCTTAATGGCCTTCATGACCACACGTTCAATATAGGACTGGCCAGTGAAGCGCTTTAATCCTGAAAACACAATGGGATGATGTGCGATAATTAAATTCGCCCCAATGGCTATGGCTTCGTCAACAACGGCTTCTGTGCTATCGAGGCATATTAAAGCCGACGTGAGCTCCATATTTTTGTCGCCCACGATAAGTCCACTGTTGTCATACGACTCCTGTAAACTTGGTGCTGCCCATTGTTCTAATGCTTGAATGATCTCTTTTAGCTGCATGGATTGTGTATTTTAGCTGACGTAAATTTAGCAATGCACATCGTTCGACTCCTTCTTTTTCCATTTTCTTTGATTTACGGATCAATACTTTTCTTGCGGAACAAGCTTTTCGACTGGGGGATTTTCCCTTCGGAAAAAGGAGCACTACCCACTTTACTCATTGGGAACCTGAATACAGGGGGTACAGGAAAAACACCTCACACCATTCATTTAGCCAAAGCCCTTGATTCCTTAAACCCTGCCATCTTAAGTCGAGGATACGGGAGAAAGTCAAAAGGCTATTTTCTGCTTGAAGATGATATGGACCCCGAAATTTCAGGAGATGAGCCACAACTTTATCTTGAGGCGGGGATGAAAACGGTAGCCGTTTGTGAAGATCGTTTACTTGGTATAGCCGAACTTAAAAAATCTGGTCATATAGGAATTGTCATTCTGGATGATGCCCTGCAGCACCGATCTCTGAAACCTGACTATTGTATTCTAATGGTCCCCGGGAAGCGGCCATATTACAAGGACTTTTACTTGCCCAGTGGTGATTTAAGAGACCATAAAATAAGTGCTCGACGTGCGGATGCCGTGATTATTAGTGAGGCCCCTGATCATTTAGATCTCGTTTCTTGCCGAAGAAAATTAAGCTTGAAAGACCATCAGTTACTTTTTAAAAGTAAAGTCATCTATTTTGAACCTGAAGCATGGGGGCATCAAAGCAACTTCGACAAGAATAGGCCGGTTGTGCTTTTAACTGCAATTGCCAAAGCGCATCGACCGGCAAATTATCTCGACGAAAATTTCGAGCTGAAAAAGCACTTTCAATATCGAGATCACTATCGCTTTTCCCAAACAGATGTTCAGACGTGGACGAATTATTTAAATGCCCATCCAGGCGCACAACTAGTTACTACGGCAAAGGATGCAATCCGACTTAAACCTTTTCAGAAAGAACTTCAAACACTCAGTATTTTCATTTTGCCTATTGGCGTTGAAATTGAAAATGAAGCTGAGTTGATAAATCATCTTAAAAAGCACTTTAAATGAGTAGAATAGCTTGAATAAGATTTGGAATACTCATGCCTTAAACGAAACTTTGCACTTCGGCTCAAAACTATTTTAAACTAAAAAAAGGGTATTTTTGAGAGACCTAATGCGGAAGAATAGAACTATGAAAATTCAGAAAGTAACAACACACCTCCTTTTGCTCCTAACAGCAAGTGTCTTTTTCGCTTGTAACAATTTCTCAAATATTGAGAGTGGTATCAGCGGCACGATTGATGGCGCCGAAGGAGAAACCATTTACCTTCAGCGCTTTGTTAACAACAAAGCCGTTGTTACCGATTCAGCACTTATTAACGACAAAGGACAATTCCTTATTCAACCAGAAAACGGTTTAGAACTGAATTTTTACAAGCTGATGCTTTCTAACGACCAGTACATTGTATTGGTAACTGATTCTACAGAGCACTTATCTATTGAAACAAGTGCCGACAATTTCGAGGAGGATGCTCAAGTAAAAGGCTCTCACAATACCTGCCGCTTACTGGACTTTCACAGAAGCCTAACGAAAAAACAAGAAAAGCTTATCGAGTTAAAAGCGCAAACCAACAATCCTAAATTATCTGATGATGAGCGTCAATTGGCTCAAAAACAGTTAATAGAAATTGCCGGAGAACGTCGTCAAGAATGTTTGAAATTTATTGATGATGAACTCCCTTCTCCAGCAGTTCTTGCAGCGTTGTCTGAGCTAGATGTAAACCGAGATAAAGACCATTTCATCAAGGTAAAAGAAGGCTTAAAATCAAATTTTAGTCACACTTATTACTATAAGATGGTTGACCAACAGATTCAGAAAACCAATCAGCCAAAGCAAGAGCGTCAGCAGCCCAACACAAAATATGGAGCTGGTATGGAGGCACCACAAATTAGCATGCAAAATCCTAAGGGTGAAACAATGAATCTTTCTGATTTGAGAGGGAAAGTTGTTATGATTGACTTTTGGGCCTCTTGGTGTGGTCCTTGCCGCAGAGAAAACCCTCATGTGGTTGAAGCTTACAAGAAGTACAACAAAGAAGGCTTCGAAGTATTCTCTGTGAGTTTAGACAAGCAAGTAGATAAATGGGAGCAAGCTATTGAAAAAGACGGCTTGTTATGGCCATACCATGTAAGCGACCTCCTAGGTTGGCAAAATGCAGCGGCCCAAAACTATGGCGTATCTAGTATACCTCACACTGTCTTGGTTGGAAGAGATGGTAAGATTATCGCTACACATTTAAGAGGTTCTGCGCTTAGTGCTCAACTCAGCGAAATTTTCGGACATTAGCGGGTCTAAACCATCATCTTTGGAAAACGTTCAGCTTCCGGAAGGAAAACACATCTATTTTGCTTCAGACTTTCATCTTGGGGCACCTAGTGCTGAAGCGAGCTTAGTTCGTGAGAAAGCGGTTGTTGCTTGGTTAGAGCATATTGCTCCTAGCGCTCATGAAATCTATTTGGTAGGTGATATCTTTGACTTCTGGTTTGAATACAAGCACGCAGTTCCTCGTGGCTTTTCTCGTTTATTAGGCACCCTATCTCGCTTAACGGATGCCGGTATTCCTATTCATGTCTTTACAGGAAACCACGACATGTGGATATTCGACTATCTCCCAAAGGAATGTGGTGTGCAAGTTCATCGCGACTCCATTCAGCGCTCTTGGAATGATGCCCGTTTTTTCATTGGGCATGGCGATGGCTTAGGTCCTGGTGATTATGGCTATAAATTCATCAAACGTGTTTTTTCTAGCCGCTTATGTCAATGGTTATTTGCCCGTATCCACCCTAACTTTGGAATTGCAATGGCTAATTTCTGGAGCAGAACCAGCAGAAAAGCAGGGGGTGAAAAAGACAAAACTTTTTTGGGCGATGACAAAGAGTGGTTAGTAATTTATGCCAAAGAAATACTTGAAAAAGAACACTTCGATCACTTTGTTTTTGGCCATCGCCACATGCCTTTAGAGATTAATCTCGGTAAAGAAAGCAGATATACCAATCTGGGCGACTGGATTTCCTATTTCACTTTTGGCGTATTTGATGGTCAAGAAATGAAGCTATTGAATTGGGAAAAGCCTTCACCTCATCATAAAGCGACATAGGTCGATCATTCTACTGCTGTAACCTACTTCATTATCATACCACCCTACAATTTTCACCATGTTATTGATCACACTGGTTAGTAAGGCATCGAACACACAACTGTAGTGATTCCCAATTACATCTCTTGAGACAATAGGGTCTTCTGTGTATTCTAAAATCCCTTTGTAGCGACCTTCAGCTGCTTTCTTAAAAAACGCATTGATCTCTTCGGCTGTTTTTGGGTTCTTGACGTTACATGTGATATCCGTTAAGGAGCCGTCTGGCACAGGAACACGAATTCCACAACCTCCAATAACGTCGTTAAGTTCAGGAAAAATTAAGGTCAATGCCTTAGCTGCACCAGTTGTAGTAGGCACAATACTCTCTGCAGCCGCTCTACCTCTTCTCCAATCATGGTGTGGTGCATCTTGAAGAAGCTGGTCTCCGGTATAACTGTGTACCGTTGTAATGTAGCAGCTTTCTATATCGCACAATTCATTGAGGATTTGAATCATCGGGGCTGCATTGTTGGTCGTACAAGATGCATTTGAGACAATACAATCTTCAGCTTGAAGACTATCCTCATTAACACCAAGAACAACTGTTTTCATGGATCTATCGCTTGGAGGAGACGAGAGGATGACTTTTTTGGCCCCAGCGTCTAAATGCGCTTGGAGTTCACCCTTTGTTTTATACCTACCTGTGCATTCCAAAACAACATCGATAGCTAATTCATTCCAGGGTAAGCGACTCACCTTTGATTCCTTAAGAAACTGTGCCTTCTGGCGGCCGAAGCTCAAGACCGATTCATTTAAATTAAAATCTAAAGGTGATTTTCCGTGTGTAGAATCATATTTCAACAAATGAGAAAGCACATCAGCATCGTGGAGATCATTTATAGCCACTAGAACGATTTGTTCGTCTTCAGCTAACAATCGCGCTATCGTTCTCCCTATTCTACCAAACCCATTGATTGCTACTCTGATCTTTTTCATGTGGTGAAATTACTCTTTTCCCAAAAATTTACATCAAAAAAAACTCCCCTTCCAATGATGGAAGAGGAGTTTCTATAGTCTTCGTTTCTATTAGTTCAATACTACAAACTTGGCAACTTTAGTTGTTGTAGCTGTATTCAATTGAAGGAAGTATTGTCCTCTAGAAAGTTCATTAATATCAATGGTCATACGTTGTGTTCCCATAACATCATCCTTGCGAATAACCTTAACCAATTGGCCATTCATGCTGAAGATATTGATCAATACATCTTGTGGTGCATTCAAGTCAACATTCACGTTCAACTGTCCGCCAGTAACTGGGTTCGGATAAACACTGAAGATTTCTTTTCCCACTTCATCTTGGAAGTTGTTTTGAACACTTACGAGGTTATCAGACTTGAAGATTCCACGTCCATGTGAACCTGCATAAACCACTCCTTTGTTGGTAGGTGAAGAATAGTTGTCGTCTTGTCTCCATTGCTGTTCAACAGACATTACAGGACAAGCTAAAGCATCGGCCAATGGTGCCATTCCAACATTTACAAATTCCCAGTTGTTACCGTCATTGCTGGTCATTACACCAAACTCAGTACCAATGATAATTTCGTCTGGGTTGTTCACGTTAATAACACAATCGTACACAGGCATTGAAGAAAGTTCATCGCTGTTTGGCAACCATCTGTTGTCCCAGATAATACTTTGTGAAGTTGCGTTGAAAGTCTCACGCACTTTTCCACCACCTGTATTTCCGTATCCACCAACAGTAAACACAACGTGATCTGGATCGTTAGGGTCGATAGAAACACCAGTTACAACACCTCCTGCATTAGGCACTACTTCATCAATTTCCAATACACTTAAGTCTTCAGCATCCCAGAAGTTTCTGAGGTTTCCAACTCTCGTCAATGAACCATCCCAACCAGACACCCACATGTAGTTTCCATCTGTGGAGAATTCGATTGATTTTGTTCCACCACTACCCGGTGCATTCATTACTCGATGCCAGTCTGGTGTAGTGTTGAAGTTCAGCGCTTCTCTTGTGATCCATACCCCTTGGCTACCGATGAAACCAACAGCGAATAAAGAAGTGTAAGGATCTTGAACAAGCAATTGCTCGCGAATATCATATAGTGTATCAGCTGCATAGAAGTAAGAGGTATCACACATTTGTGAGTACTCAAATACAGGCACCTCAGCAAAAGTGGTGTCGAAACCAATGGTTACACAGATAATCTCGTCCAAGAAGGTAGTACAAGAATCAACTGGTTCGATGTTCGTAATGATCATCTCCGTTCCGATTTCAACCGAATCAGTGGTGCAAATGATTTGCTCTTCTGTTAATTGTTGTGGTTCTAACCAGAAGTAGTTTGCATCCTCAGTAATCGGCTCGTCGAGAGTCATCTCAGGACGAATCAACTGATCCCAGTAGCGCAATTCTTGGCCTGGCTCGAGTGTGTAATCTAACGGCATGTTTAAATTGAGCGTATTCAAGTTGAAAGTAGAGTCAGTAACTGTTTCTTCGTAAGGGTTAATTAGAATTACGAACTGACCAGAGTTCTCGTCGCTAAAATCCTCATGGAGCTGACATACAGAGTAGAATTGTCCCACTTCTCCATCTTCATCTTGCAAAGCAATGATTTCATCATCATAAAAAGGACCTCCAGAACCGTCAGTTGTAAAACGACCGAGGTTTCCATATTGTGACATGACGAAGGCTGCTCTGAAAGGTGCTTCTGTGTTTTGAGAAACGGCACAATCAAACCCATCTCCTCCAAAAATCTCGATAGCTTCTTGTTCAGTTGTTAATGAACCGTCTGCAGGAATGTAAAGTGATCCGTTATCTTGTGTTCCACCAACAACTCCTCCATTTGGATCATACGCCATACCGTAAAACTGAGTAATGTTCAAGTTTCTGTTTGAAGCAGTATAAGTGTCTCCACCATCGGTTGATTTGTAGATACCACCATCAGTAGCGATGTACATATCTCCGTTTTCTCCAAATCTAATTTCATGAACATCTGCATGAACCGCGTTGGTTGAACCTGGAAAGTCGATTGCAAATGCAGCGAGCTCAGCTTGATAGTTTGGTCCACTTCTCCACAATTCGATACCTCCAACATAACAGATAGTAGGATCGCCTTTTTTCACGTCCAAAGCAAGGTCATAATTACCTTGTCCGCGAGGAAGTGGCGTTTGATCTCCTACGTTCGCTGGCCAGATGTTCGACCAAGAGCCCTCAGCACCAGCATTTCCAGAGTGGTAAACACCACCAAAGAAACCACCACCAGTAGAATACAAAACGTAAGCATGGTTTACATCATCTTTCGAAATGGCAACACGAGCTCTACCAATTCCACTTTGTGGAAGGTAACCTGGGTCGTTAGGTGCAAATAATTGAACAAAATCGAGGTAGGTATTATCAGTAGATCTCCAAACACGCCCTCCATCCATAGCAAGAAGCATATAAGAGCCATCTGCTGCGATTTCGATATCTTGTGCGTTTCCGTTATTCACTCCGCTGGCTACTCCTGCAAAAACTTGAGTACCGTCGATATATCCGTATCCAGCATTACCTGCGTACCAAATTCTTTCTGCATTGAATGGATCTGCCTCCAAAGCTTCCACGGCAGACCAGTCGCCACCACCTAAAAGACCTGGATCGGTATCTTCGATGATTTCCCAGTTCACGCCGTCCGTGGAGGTATAAATTCCTCGACCACGGAAACCAGAGCCTCCAGAACCACTTCCACCATCAAATTGAGAACCAGTCCCAACGTACCAACGCCCATTGCCATTTCTGGTAATTGATGTTACCATGCAGTTTGGGAACGAGGTGATTTGTTGCCATGAATTAGCTCCATTATAGGAAACCCAAAGTCCACCAGAAACTCCACCAGTCCAAACTTCATTATCGTTTACGATATAGAGCGCTCTTCCGCGTCCTCCAATATTATCTGGTCCCATTTCAGCCCATTGCATGCTTGGAGCTGACTTCTCCATGCTGGCTTGACGTTTAATCGCCACCTTACGCAAACGCGCATAATCTGATTCGTTGACAACACCCGTCTCGTTGTCTGCACGCAATCTTCTCCAAACTTCAGCTGCTCCATCAGGGGATGCTGCGATTTGTTGATCTTCACGTGCTGTGTAAGACGAGGTAGTTTCCTGCATTGAGAGGAAAGTGAGGGCAGCTGCGGCAGCAACTACACCTGTAGAAAAGAGTAAAGCTCTGATTCTCATAATTCTTTATTAATAGCCCAAAACAAACGTGCGGCAATTTACAACATTCTCCTTCTATTAAAAAAGGAAAGTCTACAAGTACTTGCAATAATTATACAAGTCAGTGGATTTCTAGAACACATGTTTCTCTGCGTGGTATGAGCTTCTGACAAGCGGGCCGCTTTCCACAAATCTGAATCCCATTTCTAAACCTTTAACCCGATATTCTTCAAATTGTTCAGGATGAATAAACTCGGCCACTGGTAGATGTTTCGGTGTTGGCTGAAGATACTGACCTAAGGTAAGCACATCGCAGCCCACACTTCTGAGGTCTTCCATTGTCTCATACACTTCGTCCACCGTTTCCCCTAACCCGAGCATGACCCCTGACTTGGTTTTCATGCCTCCGTCTTTCAATCTTTTGAGGACTTCTAGGCTCCTGTCGTATTTCGCCTGAATACGCACTTGTTTTGTTAAGCGACGCACCGTTTCTAAATTGTGGCTAACGATTTCCGGCCCCACATTGATGATGTACTGAAGATTTTCCCATTTACCAGCGAAATCAGGAATGAGGGTTTCTAGTGTTGTTCCCGGACTTTTTCTTCGGATTGCTTTCACTGTTTTCACCCAGATCTCTGCTCCTCCATCAGAGAGGTCGTCCCTATCTACAGAAGTGATTACCGCGTGCTTTACATTCATCAGCTCAACAGAGCGAGCTACTCGTGCTGGTTCAAATGGGTCTACGGCGTCAGGCCTGCCCGTATTCACTGCACAGAAACCGCAAGAGCGCGTACAAATGTTCCCGAGGATCATGAATGTTGCCGTACCTTCTCCCCAGCACTCTCCCATATTAGGACAGTTTCCACTTTCACAAATGGTGTGGAGTTTATGCTCCGAAACAAGCTCTCTTACTTTCTTATAGCTTTCGCCTGTAGGCAGCTTCACCCTGAGCCATTTTGGCTTTGGTGTTCTCTTATTAGGTATTGCCTGATCTGTCATCGAATAATGTACTTTCTTCCAAAAAAGAAATTCACGTATGCGTTCAAAAAGAACTGTTTATTTGTTCCGTAGAGATCGGCGAGGATTGGAATATCTGTAGAATAAGCATCTAAAACAGCTCCTACTTCCAGCCCTTTCAAGCCATCGTTCTCTGAGGAATATTCAAAGTTGAGTGCAAACTTAACAAATGCTCCGGGATGAAGTTTCAATTCGTCCAAACCATTTAATGCGGACGCCCTTCCATAGATGTTATTAGAGAAGTGCTCAGCGGGATCATATTTCTCTACAGCCAAATACTCGTAAGGTATACTCGGGTAGCCTATTTCGAGATAAACAGGTTTCGTTACGCCCAAAGAAGGACCAAGATGCCAAGAGTAGCCTACACGAACTCCACTTTTGCGCTGTTTAGAAGTAATGATTCGCTGTTTCCCTATTGATGGACGAAAGACGAAGAAACTATTTTGCTTCCCGATAACATAACTTCTAGAATCGTCATAAACAGGATTGAAACTTCTGATTTCCTTTTCGTGCTTCATGTAAAGCATTTCAAAGCCAAAGAGTAATAGGTTTGAGGCATCTTGGTATTTCGCATATTGGCCAAACAAACCACCTCCAGCGGTATGCAGGTGCAACCCTCCACTGATTTCATGAGAAAAAAGCACCTTAATATCGTCGTCAACTTGCACGTTTTGAGCCTGGTATCTCGATGAGATTAAAACTAAAAACGAAAAGGTAAAGAAGAGGTTTAATATGTACTTAGGCACTGTCGTCATGAATGCGTAATTTCGATGCTTTGACTATCAAAGTTACAAATTAATAACGCTGAGACCCTAACAAAAGTTCTCCTATGAAATACAAATTAAGTTATACAGGTTCCTTAAGAACAGAAATGATTCATGAGGGAAGTGGGGCATCAATTAACAGTGATGCGCCTAAAGACAACCATGGTAAAGGGGAAGCATTTTCTCCAACAGATTTGAGCGCAGTGAGCTTATCATCTTGCATGATCACCGTGATGGGAATTCATGCCAACAAAAAGGGATGGGGACAATTGAAAATTTCAGGCAGTGCTGAAAAAGTGATGCAGGCGAACCCTCGCCGAATTAAAAGTATTTCCACAGACTTAAGTGTAGGAATTGAGCGTGCTCATTTCACACAGCAAATTCAAGACGAACTCTATAAGATTGCAGAAGACTGTCCGGTTGCACTGAGCTTGCACCCCGAAATCGAACAGCCCTTAAAAATAAGTTTTTACGCTTATTGATCTTTTACTTTAGTTCTTGTGCTTGCTCTACTTCAACACCATTGTAAGCAGCACAAGACTGTTTCGTTGGCAAACATGAAGACAAAAGAGCGATACCTACAAGTACGAGCATTAATGTGGCGAAAGACTTTTTCATGATATTGTTTGTTTCTTCTCAAAGATGAGAACCTTTATTACTTCTTTAACGTAACGAACTCTTGAAAGTTTCACGGACTTATCCACAAGTAAAAGCTCCTTGGTTAATAACGCACCAAAACCCACTCCTATTGCGTTCTTTAAGCTCGATGACCAAGCTAATTTTACGTATTTCTCCCTTGATCTTTGTCTTACTCTTAAGCAATCAAGCTTGGGCACAATGGAATTTCTGCGCCCTTAAACCATCCGCCGCTTGTTTGAGTTTTTCAAACGAAGTCCAAAGAGACTCTCTAGCAGAACTTAGCTACAGCGAGGCTTTGAAATCCGGTTACTTCAGTGCTTACCTAGCAGACAGCGACACGCTCACGACAGAACTTCATTATGGAGAGCAATACTTTTTTCAAGATTTAGCGAATCTCGATAGCCTTATTGCCATGGGTCGGTTCACTAAAAAAGAAAAACGGAACATCAAGGAAAATGGATTTACCCCACAACTTGTTTCAGAAATTGCTGAACGACTGATATCCCTTCAAGAACAAAACGGTTATCCTTTTGCTCGACTTTCTTTCGTTCCAATAAATACAGAGGAAGGAATTAGCTTACAGACTTATTTTGATAAGGGTCCTCGGGTTTATATTGACAGTCTAATTATAAAATCCAAAAGCGGTATTCGCGCTCCTTTGATTGAAAAGCTTTTGCAGCTCAGTCCGGGAGATATTTATAATGAAAAGCAGCTCAAGGACATCACCAAACAAATCAACAAAGTACCTTATTTACAAAGTGCACAATCGCCGCAGCTCGTTTTTTCTCCAAAGGGCGCCAAGGTATTTTTATTTGTTGAGAAGAAAGCAGCCAATCGTTTTGATGGGATGATTGGTTTTCAGCCCGACCCCAATACAGACGCTACAATTATCACAGGAGACATTAATCTCGACTTACAAAACACCCTTCAACAAGGAGAACGCCTTCGATTTCAATGGAGGCGATTACAAGCAGAGGTTCAAGAGTTAGATATTGGGATAAATTTCCCTTACCTCGCTCAAACCTCCCTTGGAATTGGTGGTGAATTGGAGATTTATCGTCGTGATTCCACCTTTAGCACCACACGTTTGCGTGGGGAGTTGATTTGGATGACCGCTTTCGAAAAAGAACTCGGAGGCTTTATTGAGCGCTGGAATTCAAACCAATTGGGATCAGCCTTGGGGGTTGAAGATTTAAACATCACCAGGTATGGGCTCCGCGGGAAATATGTTGCTTTGGATTATCGACTCAATCCATTGAATGGAATTGACTTGAGTATTGAGGGAAGTGCCGGACTTAAAACCCGGAAACAATTTGACATCGACCAAGAAGTGCAAGAAATCGAAAGCACTCAAGTTGCGGCCAGTCTGCGTTTTTTGTGGCACAAAGGAATCATCGGAAACTTGGGGATTGGGGGGCGAGTGATTGCCGAGAAGAAATGGGATGAAAGCGTTTTGACCAATGAGCAATTTCGAATTGGCGGACTAAACTCACTCCGAGGTTTTAATGAAGAAGGTATTTTCACCGAAGCGTACAGTATTGTAAGCATTCACTTAAAGTACCGATTTGACAGTAATTCTGGTGCCTTTGTGTTTTACGACCAGGGCTGGACCGAAGGCAACGAGCTCATACCATACGATCGTCCTTTTGGATTTGGTGCTGGCGTGAATTTCGGAACTAAAAATGGTGTTTTCAGCCTGGTTTACGCTTTGGGGAGTCAGTTTAACCAAGCCATCTTGCTTCGCGATGCAAAAATCCACTTTGGCTTTGTGAACCTATTTTAGTCGTAATTTAGCAGCCATGAATTACACCCTAAAACGTCAGATCAATTACCTCATCGGCTTTCTTTTGCTGAGTACTGGTCTGTTCGCTATTAGTTCTTGTAGTAATTCTGGAGCTATAAAGGCAGATCAACAGCGCAACCTTTATGATTGGGAGGCGAAGCTAATTCACCCTGAGCTCATGGTCTATCATCAGAGCACAGATAGCAGCACCTTTTACTTTAAACTATTTAGTGACGAGCTTTTGTATACTCGCTCTGGACCAGAAGATCCTTTTTCGGCGAGAATGAAGTTTTTTCTTGAGGTGAAAGACTTAAAAACGGGGAGCATTGACAGTTTAGAATTCAACTATTACGACATCAACCCCGAACAGGAGTCGCGCCAAATCATTGGTAAACATCGCTTCAAGCTCAAGGACCTCACTTACTACGATTTAAGGATAAAAATTACCGATTTAAGCAGGAAAACCAGTGTTATCGAAAGACTAAGGGTTGAGAAATCTCCGGGGCTCATAAGAGAGAACATGTTGATCATTGACGATGAGACCCTTGCTCCAGTTTTTGGGAACTATAGTGGTGTTGGGCGAAGCTTGTTGATGAGTTCGGACCGCTATCAAGCAGAAAAACTCAGCATTTCTGAAAGCAAATCAGACCTTCCACTCCCACCTCCTCCCTATTCTTATAGTGAACCAAAACTTGACCTAGGTTTAGAACAGGAAGAAGAACTGAGTAGTATAGGCGAGCTTTACCTCCTTTCATTAGACAGCTCAATTAATGTCATTAGAAGTGCTGATGGTTTGTCGTCATTCGCGCTTTTTGGTCGGCCCCAGCCCTATCCTGAAGTTCGGGAGTTGGATCAGCTTATCCAAAGCATGCGCTACATTACTTCACGAAGTGAATTCAAGAAAATCACGAGCAGTTCTTACCCTAAAAAAGCGCTCGATGAATTTTGGATTGAAACTGCTGGAACTAAGGAGAAAGCTCGTTCTTTAATTAGAACATATTACCGCAGAGTTCGCGAAGCCAACATTTATTTTTCGGGGATAACTGAAGGATGGAAGAGCGATCGCGGCTTGGTACACATTGTCTTTGGCAACCCTAATAAAATCATTGTTGAATCAGACAAAGAAATCTGGGTTTATGGAGAAGACAGTAACATCAGCGCCTTAACCTTCACTTTTAGAAAAAAAACACACCCTTACAGTCACAATCTATATGTCTTAGACCGCAGTGCGCTCTATAAACCTGGATGGGATCAAGCCGTTGCTAACTGGCGCAGGGGCCGTGTTTTTTCGGAATAAGACAACATGGAAAAAGACTACATTATAGGCCATCACCCATTGCGGGAGGCACTCGACAAGGAGAAAGAGATTCAACGCATTCTGTACATGCGCGGACTAAAGAGTCCGGAAATTCTCCAAGCTATTAGCGAGGCGAAGGCATTGGGAATACCTTGTTCTCCTGTACCAGAGCAAAAACTTGCACGGATCACCAAAAAAAACCACCAAGGAGTCATTGCTTTTTTATCGCCAATTACCTTTGAGGTATTGGATATTTTCATCAGTCAGCTTTACGAGGCCGCGATTGTTCCTAAGGTATTATTGCTAGATGGTATTACCGATGTGAGAAATTTTGGAGCAGTTGTTCGAAGCGCCGAGTGTTTAGGTTTTCACACCGTTGTTATTCCAACCAAAGGCATGGCGCCCATCAACGCCGACGCTATAAAAAGCAGTTCTGGGGCACTACTCAGACTCCCAATTTGCAGAACCGATAGCGTTGCTGAGTGCATAACTTACTTGCAGAGTTATGGCATAAAAGTTATTGGATGCACTGAGAAATCAGAACAACTTATCAATGAAACACCGCTCGGAGGGGCCATCTGCGTAGTGCTTGGAAACGAAGAAACCGGATTATCTCGTGCCAGCTTAACTAAGGCTGATGATCTGGTGCGCATACCGATGTCGGGGCAAGTGCAAAGCTTAAATGTGGCTGCTAGTGGAGCAATTGCCATGTATGAAGTTGAAAGGCAACGTTTAGCAAGTGAATAAGATCAGAATATTATAACTTGCTATTACTGATAAACTATTGTACTTTTTAGCATCTTTGCCGAAACACTTTACGAAATACCCTATTTCCTAAACAATTAAACATGAACAAATCCGCTCAACGTTCGAAGTTCTGGTTAAACCTTTTTTTTCTCATCGCATTATTTGTGGGACTTACAGGAGATGCCATAGCTCAATCTGCTTCTGAAGCACAAACAATTTACATCAATCTTAATGGATTAAGCACTGACGATTATGCCGTGCTTGTTAAGGCTTGCCGCGAAAACAGCAGCTTTGATCTCACTCAAGCTTGTGTTCCCGTTGGCTTACTTGAATTTAAAGCGGCGGAAAACAACTCAAATACCTTGGCTGAGAATTTTGCTGCCATTAAAGCATTAATTTCTGCTAAGACCGGAAAGAATAACGCTGAATTGCTAGCAGATTTCAATGCCGAAACCTTTTTGAACAGCTGTAAAGCGTTCAGAAATGGATCTCACTAATTAGCACCCAACACTTATCAAAATAACATCTATGAGGTCACTGACATCATATCGCATCCTTTTGATGCTCTGTATAATTTTTATCGCCGGAACAACAAAAGCTCAGTTAACACTGGATTACTCGCTCACACCAGACCAAATTGCTCAAAACTTGGTTGGTGATGGGGTTGAGATTTTTAATGCTCAACTTACCGCGGCAGACTCAAGCTACGCTTACTACACCTCGAACAATACCGAGATCGGAACAAGCGAAGGTGTTCTACTTACCACAGGTAGAGCATGGAATGCTGTTGGTCCGAATGACGAGACCGGTCTTCCCGACTTGGACGGAACCACCTGTTTGAACTGCAACCTTTACGACAACTTCTTCCCTGGAGACCCAACTTTGACAACTGCCAATGGTGGTTTGACAACTTGGGATGCATGTAAACTGCAATTCGACATCGTTCCTCAGGGTGATAGCATCAAGTTTGATTTCGTCTTTGCTAGTGAGGAATACCTCGAATGGGTAGGTTCTCCATTTAACGACATTTTTGGATTCTTCATTACTGGCCCTGGTATTGGAACTCAAGTAAACATTGCTTTGATTCCGGGTACATCACAGCCGGTTGCTATCAACAACGTCAACAACATCGACAATACCAGCTTTTTCTACAACAATCAGAACCCACTTGGGCAAGGTGTTCAGTATGATGGATTCACCATTGGACTTCAAGCACAAGTTGGTAACGTTATTCCTTGTGAGACTTACACATTGGAGTTGATCATTGCTGATGGTTCTGACCGTTTGTATGACAGTGCTGTATTTGTTTCGAAAATTGAATCCAACCCTATTGCTGTTCTCACCAGTACTGCTGGTGGTACAGATTACATGATTGAAGGTTGTAACAATGGAACAGTCACCTTTGAAAGTGGTGTTGTACAGGCCAATCCTTTGGATGTTAGTTTCACAATTGCGGGAGATGCTGAATTTGGAGTGGATTACACGACTTCACCGGACTTGACTCCGTTTTACGATGCGCTGAACGACATTTACACCCTTACCATCCCGGCGGGAGAGACCAGTTTCAGTGTAGACATTCTTACAGTCAATGATGGACTAGGTGAAGGAACCGAGTTTATTTCAGTTCAATTGGTAGATCAACTTTGCGATGGTCTGGATTTTCAGAGTTCAGTAGATTTCGCCATTGAAGAAGAACTGGTAGTTACTCTTGCGCCAGCAGCAGCAACGATATGCTCTGGACTATGCGTACAATTGTTAGGCACAGCCGAAACTAATGGCGATGGTGACTTCACTTGGAGCCCCACACTTGGATTAAACAATCCTAACAGCCTCAGCCCTGAAGCTTGCCCAACAGTTACTACGACTTACACATTAACAAGCACACTTGCTTCTTGTGTTGCTTCAGCATCGAGCACAATCACTGTTACCAATCCAAGCATTAGCTTTGATGTTAGCGGTGTTACTTGCCAAGAAGGAAATAATGGAGAGATTGATATTACCGTAGGAGACGCAACGGCTCCTTTAACTTTTGAATGGACTCAAGACGGTGCTTTCTTCTCAGATCAGGAAGATTTATTTAATGTTCCAACGGGAGAATATTGCGTAACAGTTACGGATGCTTTGGGTTGTACATCAACAGAATGCGTAGCTGTTGTTGAAGTGAATTTATTGACCATTGCCGATGTGAATTTCAGCGATTACACTTGCTTCCCAATTTCTTGTAATGGCGCTTGTGATGGTTCTATTGCACTGAACATTGAGGGAGGTATTGCTCCTTACACAACAAGCATTGACGGTGTAGACCAAATAGGTGATGCTCCTGTATTCAATGATTTGTGCGCTGGAACTTATGATGTGACTATTATTGATGCAATTGGTTGTGAAATCACGGCTCAATACACACTTGAAGAACCTGAAATTTTGGAAATTCAAGTAGACGGAACCACTGATGTACTTTGTACTGGGGAAGAAACTGGTATAATTACCGTTACAACCACAGGTGGATGCCCGTTCTACACCTACAGCTGGAGTCATGACCCTAACTTGACTTCGCCTTTGGCGACCTCTTTGCCCGCGGGCGACTTCACTGTAACAGTGACTGACGTGAATGGTTGTACATCAGTTCAATCGGTGACCATTACGATTAGTGAACCAAGCGCACCGCTTGCTGTTGTGGTGGACAATGTTTCTTTATATCCTGGAGGATTTGGAGTTAGTTGTCCAGACGCAGAAGACGGAAGCATTGATATTTCTACATCTGGAGGGACTCCTCCCTACTTAGTAACATGGATTCACGATCAAAGTGGAACAACTTACATCGGGCTAGAAGACTTGAGCAACTTGCCTTGTGGAATTTATGAGTTGACTGTAACAGACGATAATGGATGTGTTGTTACAGATGAAGTAGAAATTACTTGTGTTCCGGCGTGGGATATTCAAGTAAGCACTGTTCCTAACCCATGTGGAGATCCTTTAGCTGCTTTGGGTGAAATCGAGGTGATTGCTGGAGGTGCTCATGGAGGTCCTTTTACTTTTGATTGGACCGGCGGACCAAGCTGTCCGTGTACAGGACCTAATCTCACCAATTTAATCTCTGGTGATTACTTTTTGACCCTTACAGATGTTGAAGGATGTTCCACAGACCTTGTGATTAATATTGGTGAAAACGACCAGTTTACGGTGAACGAGACCATCACACCTGCTTCTTGTGGAGGTACTTGCGATGGTAGCATTGAAATCGAAGTGGCCGGGGCTGTCGCTGATAGTTTCTCTTGGACTGGTCCTGATGGCTTTGTATCAAGTGATGAAGACATCTTTGACTTGTGCGCTGGAAGCTATGTGGTAACTGTTACTTCTGGCTTGTGCGAAGAACAATTTGTATACGTGGTAACTGAACCTACTCCAATTGATATCGATTTTGATGTGGTTGTTCCTCCAATTTGTTTCGGACAGAACAATGGTTCAATCGATATCTCACTTAGTGGTGGTACTGGCGTATTAACTGCAGTTTGGGAAGCCCAGCCTGAGTGTTTCTTCCCTGAAACCACCGGTACAAGCATTTCTAACCTGTTTGAGTGCACTTATGTGGTTCAAGTTACTGATGCTGATGGATGTGTTGTTACTGACAGCCTCTTCTTGGACGCACCACAAGTGATGGACATCTTTGTTTCAGTTTCTGATTTTGGTGGTGACTTTAATGTTTCTTGTAACGGTGCGAATGATGGTGCTATTTCTGTGAGTATTGAAGGCGGAACACCTGATTGTACAACCTTTGCTCCTGAGTGTTACAATTATGACTGGACCAGCTGTGACCCGGTTAATATTCCTGGTATATCACAACAGACTGATTTACCAGCAGGGAGCTATTGCGTTGTAGTTACCGATGTAAATGGTTGTGTTGCTACTACTGAAATCGACCTTGAAGAACCAGAACCAATTGAAAGTTCAGGAGCAGTTAGTGATTACAATGGATTTGAAATTAGCTGTAACGGACTTTGTGATGGGTGGATATCACCAAACATCACAGGAGGAAATGGAAATTACGTTCTTTATCAGTGGATTACTGGAGATATTGGTGACAACCTTGCTGATGCAGATACCTTGTTTAACCTTTGCCCAGGCACTTACGAATTGCGTGTTGTAGATCAACAAGACTGTGAAAACACCATCCTTTTTGAATTGCAGGAACCAGATGCTTTAGAACTCAGCATTGATAACATCACACCAGTTAGTTGTTACGACTATAGCGATGGATCTATTGCTGTTTCAGGAAACGGTGGAACGGGAGTGTATACCTTCGATTGGAACAACGGAGATTTTGCAGGAAACGTGCTTGCTGGTATTCCTGGTGGGCTCTATGACTTGGAGATGACCGACACAAACGGTTGTATCCTTGAAGAATCCGTTGTGGTTTTTGAACCAGACACCTTCATTGTTAACTTGACTGTTCCTATTTTAAATGGAAGTGATTTTGTTATCCCATGTGTTGGCGACTCAAGCGGGGCTATTTTTACTATCATTCAAGGTGGCCTTCCTAACTTTGACATTGTGTGGACAGGGGCTGGAATCGAAAACCCAAATGATTTGAATCAAGTTGAACTTCCTGCTGGTGTTTATGATATTACCGTTACAGATAGTGATGGCTGTATCGCTACTGCTTCTGCGGAAATAACCGAACCAGATGAAGCTCTTGAAGTAAGCGCCATTGTTTCATTATATCCAAGTGGTGAAGAAATCTCTTGCTTTGGTTCTTGTGATGGTAGTATTGACTTGACTGTAAACGGAGGAGTTGGCCCTTACACCTTCCTTTGGGAGTTGGATAATCTTGGCGATACTTTGAGCATTGCTGAAGATCAATTTGATTTGTGTGAAGGCTTTTATGAAGTTTTGGTGAGTGATGCGAATGGATGTGACACCCTTCTTCAATTCAACATTCAACAACCTACACAAATCATGTCTAATGCAGTGCTTTCGGACTTCAACGGTTTCAACACTTCTTGTCCTGAAGCTTGCGACGCTTCGATTACGGCTAGCCCAACAGGAGGAACTCCTGGCTACACTATTCTATGGACAGTTAATGATACCCCAGTAGGTGGAGGAGAAACTCTTCTTGGTTTATGCGCTGGAGATGTTGTAAGCTTGCTCATCACTGATGATGTAGACTGCAGTATAGAAGAAATCTTCGTTATTACGGGTCCAGAACCTATTCAAGCAAATGAAAGTGTCACCAACATTTCTTGTGATGGCCTTACACTGGGAAGTATTGACTTAGCTACAAGCGGTGGAACTGGTGATTACACTTACACTTGGACACCTGATTTTGGTAATGTTTCAAGCATCTCTGATTTGAGTGCTGGTGAATACTGTGTGAATATCGAGGATAGCAATGGATGCTTTATAGATGAGTGCTTTACCATTATTGAACCAACCCCAATTGAGGGTACCGGAACGTCAAGCGCCGCAAACTGTGGTTTGTGCGACGGAAGTATAGACTTGTTGTTAACAGCTATTGATGCTCCTTTTACAGTTGTATGGACTGGACCAACAGTAATCGCTAATGACGAAACTAACCCTGTTGACTTGTGCGAAGGAACCTATACAGCCATCATCACTGATGCTAATGGTTGCTCTGCTGTGATTGAACTTGATGTGAATGGTACGCAAGCATTAACTGCTGATGCTGAACTTGTTCAACCACTTTGTTATGGTGACTGCAACGGTAGTATCGATTTGAGTATCGAGAATGCCAACGGAGATGTCACTATTGTTTGGAGTGATGCTGAAGGAAACGTGATTAGCAATGACACAAGCATCGATGGTATTTGCCAAGGATCGTTTAGTGTGGTAATTACAGATGAGCTTGGTTGTGAGATTACTGAAAGCTACAGCATCATCGAGCCAGATTCAATTTCAATCTTTGGAACAAGCCCATTGTATTCGAATGGATTTAATGTTTCTGATTTCGACGGAAACAATGGAAGCATAGAAACAGATATTTCTGGAGGAACCCCTGATTACGAAATCATGTGGACCGGTCCGAGCATGATCGAAGACGGTGAAGCAATGCCTAGTGGTTTAACAGCAGGCAGCTACGTCATCAGCATTACTGATGCCAATGGTTGTATGAAAGACAGTACCATTATTTTAACTCAGCCTGACGATTTAGCTTTACCAACAGGACTTTCTCCGAACAACGATGGCGCTAACGATGCTTATGTGATTTTAGGCGTATCTGAACACCCAGACAATACCTTTGTGGTCTTTAACAGATGGGGAAATATCGTTTACGAAAAGAACAATTATAACAACGAATGGACCGGCACCAATACCGATGGAGAAGAGTTACCTGACGGGACTTACTTTGTGGTATTCACCGCTGGAGATCGTGAGTTTGCTACTTACGTAGACTTAAGAAGATAAATCAAGTTTGAAAACAAGATCATGAAAAAATATATTTTCCTTTTTGTTCTGATGTGCTTGAGCGGAATTACTTTCGCCCAACAAGAGCTGCAAGTGAGTCAGTACATGTTCAATGGCATGTTACTGAATCCTGCTTATGCTGGCACACACGACTATTTTGGCGCAACACTCTTGCACCGATCTCAGTGGGTTAACCTTGACGGCGCTCCAACAACGCAAGTATTTGCTATTGACGGACCAATTGCTAACAAACGCATGGGAGTTGGGCTTGTAGTGAGTAACGATCAAATTGGGATTACCTCTCAATTAGATGTTGCCGCTAACTTTGCCTACCACTTGCCTTTAGGACCAGGAAGTTTGTCTTTCGGTATTAAAGCTGGTATTGCTATGTATAGCGCAGATCTTGGCGATGTAACCATTTGGGACAATAACGACGCGGTTTACAATCAAAACAGCATCCAAAACGAAATGATCACGAAGTTTGGTTTTGGAACTTACTACCATACGGAGAAGTTTTATGCAGGAATCTCTATCCCAATGATTTATTCTTTGGACGACAACATTCTTCCTGAGATTACAAATCAAGACAACTACTTTACTCAACACTACTACGCTAATGTTGGTGGGGTAATTGATTTAGGTCCGGCCCTTGCCTTCAAACCTTCAACCTTGATTAAATTCTTACCTGGAGCACCAATTGAATTGGACCTTAATGCTAACTTCTTGCTTTATGAGCGACTGTGGTTAGGTTTAGGTTATAGAACGCAAGATGCGATGATTGGGATGATTGAATACAACATCTCTCCTCAATTGCGTATTGGTTATGCTTACGATTACACTTTGACCGATATCCAGGATTATTCTGCTGGAAGTCATGAGATCATGATTGGTCTTGATTTTGGCAAAGACATTTCAATAAAAACTAGATCACCAAGATACTTCTAAACTATGACCTCTACATTTAAACATCTTGCCATAGGTCTAGCCGTTTTGACTTTGGCCTCATGTGCTTCTTTGAACATTAAAGAAGGCATCTCGGCGTATAAGGATTATGAGATGGATGACGCCATCACCCTTCTAGAAAAAGGACTGGACAAAAAAGAAGACGCTGAAGGAAGACGGAGTTTAGCAGATGCTTACTTTCAAACCAATCAGTATGATTTAGCTATTGCACAATATGAACTTCTCGGTGTGAGCACTGCAGCCACAGACGAAGATCGTATTGCTCATGGAAAAGCATTGATGGCCAGCGAACGCTATGAAGACGCTGAGAACATTTTTTCTGGGATTTTATCGAGAGACCCTTCGAATGAAATTGCACAGGCACTGAAATCATCTTGCAAACGCGTTAATGAGTTCAAACAAGATTCATCACTCTACGAAATCGCTCCTTTAATAATCTCAGGAGTTGATTTGGCTTATGCACCTGTGAAGTACAAAGAAGGAATCTTATTTACGGGGGAAAACGCTGTTAGTGGTCCTAAAGACAGCTACACCGGCCTAGCTTATACAGATTTATTCTACGCTGCCAGAAGTGGTAATAATTTTAGTGCTGCGGAGCGTCTTGACGGAGTGAACCAGAAATATCATGATGGCATTGCTTGTATTAGTGCTGATGGAAACACCATGATCTTAACGCGAAGCCACTACAAACGCAAGAACGTTTTAGAGGGAAATGACGTCGAGGAAAGCACAACTCAATTGTATAGCAGCACTAAAGACGAAGCGGGCAATTGGACTGCACCAGAGGAATTAAGTATTAACGACCCTAATTTCATGTTTGCTCACCCTAGCTTGAGTGCCGATGGAAAAACGCTTTATTTCTCTTCTAACAAAGCCGGCGGTTTTGGTGGAATGGACATTTGGAAAGTGGAGCAACTTGAAACTGGTGAATGGGGAACGCCTATGAACTTAGGTTCAAGAATTAACAGCAAGGGCGATGAAGTATTCCCAAGCTTGAAATCTGCAGACAGCCTTTACTTTTCATCAGATGCACAACAAACCATTGGTGGCTTGGACATCTTGTATAGTGTAAACAGAAACGGTGGATGGTCTGTGCCTACTCACCTTGCTTACCCATTAAACACATCACGTGATGATTTTGGGGTTCTTTTTGTTGATGGAATGAGCGGTTATCTTTCTAGTGATCGCAGTGGCATCGATAAGGTCTATGCCTTCCAAATCTTTGAACCGAGTGTTGTGATGAGTGGTGTTGTAACTAAAAAAGGAAGTGTTGAGCCTTTGGACAATGCTAAAATCACCATCATCAACAAAACAGACGGAACAGAAACAGTTGTCATGTCTGATGAAGTTGGTATGTTCGAAATGCCATTAATCACTGGTAAAAGTTACGAGGTGAAGGTGGAAAAGGAAGGTTACTTTAGCACTATCGACCAATTTGATACAAGAGATATCCAGTCAAATAAAATCATTGAACAGAATTTCGCTCTTCTTCCCTTGTCCAATGACGAGAATACTGCTGACGGAAGTGAGGAAGGTTCTGGAAATGATAAAAACGGTTCTGGCACTGATAATGGTAATGAAAGCGGTTCTGAAAGCGGTTCTGAAAACGGTTCTGGAAACGGTTCTGGAAACGGAGATAACAACGGCAACAATTCGAATGGAAACCAAACCGGCATCAACCAGAATAAGCCCTATGAGATCCCTAACATTAATTGGGATTACAACAAATATGATATCAGACCAGACGCAATTCCTTACTTGAACTACGTTGTGAAATTATTGAAAGACAATCCAGAATTGCGCATTGAAATTAGCTCTCATTGTGACTCTAGAGGTTCGGATGATTTCAACGATGCTTTATCTCAAAAACGTGCAAACGAAGTGGTAAAATACCTCGTAGCAAAAGGCGTAAAGCGAAGCATGCTCATCAGCAAAGGTTACGGAAAACGCCGTTTATTGAACAAATGTGCTACCGGAGTTGAGTGCTCAGAAGCAGAACATCAAAAGAATAGAAGAACTGAGTTCCTTGTAATTCAGTAAGCTTTGACTCATTTAAAAAGGGCTACCTCAATTAAGAAGTAGCCCTTTTTTTTGTCGAATAATTTTACTCCTACTAGATTGCTTTTTTAATCGTATCAGCAAAAGAGGCATTTTCAATTTTACTATCCACCCACTTGATGAAATCGAAGTATTTAATAACTACACGGTGCTCAGGGTTTTCCATCATCAATTCAAGATCTTCTCTAAATTTAATGAAGACGTCTTTACGATCGATCACGTTTCCTGCACGAATCAGTTTTCTCATGCTATCGATGATGAGCTTCTCCATGGTGTAGTCTCTTTGTCTTTTGCTCAAGTAACGATGCGTTGACTTTGTAATGTATTCAAGCAAATCCATATTGCCCAGCTCGAAGTGGATCACCAAATTGAACAATCGAGCATAAGAGTATATATCCTGGCGAAGGGTATTTTCATTATCGTTCAAGACCTTGTTGATCCAGAAGAGTGCTTTATTGTAAAGTCCCGCACCGAAATAAGCGTATGCAATCTGATAGAAGAAGGTGAGCTCTTGTTCTTTGTGCATCTTTCCTTCGTAAGCCTCCATTCCCGCAAGAATTTCTTCAACCGCTTCGATACCTCTCTCAAAATCTCCGGTTTGATGATACATCTGGAGTTCCGCTAGATGTGTATTCCTGAAGATGCTCACGCGTATATCAATGCTCTTGAAGCCTGTCTGACCAACGATACCTCTAGACTCCTTAATGATGGCTTTCACAGCACTATAATCTTTACTGTCTAAAAGGCATAGCGTAAGGTTATTGAGGGTTCTTACATAACGCTTGCCAAGGTCTTTCCGGATGTGTGCGTTATTGTCCAAAATCTCCTTTACCCTACTAAACTTAGTATAAGCCAAGTCGTAATTTCCGTGAGCTAATTGGCAGAAGCCTTGAGTATAATAGCAAATGGTAGCCGCTCTGCTGCTAAGTGCTGTATTTTTTCCTTTAATAAGTGGATGATTAGCAATCTCCTCAACCAATCTTCGATCTTCTTCATTACGCACAAATCCACCACTTCTGAAGACATAGTTGATTTTGCTGTAGAGCACATGATAAGCAGCTAGGTTTCTCAGTTTCTCTATTACCTCTTGTTCTTCAATAATGAGCAAATCGAGATCTTTTGTAAACTGACCATCTTCAAGGGCCTCCTCGAGTAGCATCTTTTCCCAACTAATTAACTCAAAAAGGTAGTAGAACTTTTCGTGCTCTATGGCCATTTTTTTCGCCCTCATCAAGAATTTATTGCATTCCTTGAACAAGGCTTTATGAAAAAGAATCTCAATATTTTTGATCTCTTGTTTGAGAATTGAGCTTACAGAATTATCACTATGATAGCTACGAAGGCTCTTTAAGATGAGCTTGTAGAGGTGATTTTTTTCTGAAGGGAAATGCTTGATAAATGTTTCCTTCCGGAATTGATGCTTTATTGCATTCTCATCATACTCCGTCTGCTTATCAATTGCGTCAAAAATTTTCAAGTAGTTCTTGTCTCCCGTTTGCAGAGACGAGGCTAGCTTGAAAAAGCGCTTTTCACTTTTACTAAGCGACTTAATGAGTTCAAACAATTCGTTTGATGGCTTCATAGGAATTCAATTAAGTTCCGAGGTTATTTGAGGCAAGTAGTTTCAGTCTTGCAATGCTAAAAGTCTTCTTTTTGAGATAGGCTTCCAACATAAATTTTACAAGAATAAAACCAATAACCCTACCTATCAATTAATAAAGAGATGATTTTGTTCATTCCTCATTAAATTCTATAAATGGGAAAACAAGATTTCAATATCCCACAATTCGATAAACCTACTAGAATGAGTACTTTCAGCAATACAATTTATTACTATGAATATCATGCGTTATCTATTCGCTTTAATTGTCTTCAGCACTATAACTTCTCCCCTAACAGCTCAGAAGAATCTCTGCGCACATCGACATCAAGTCAAACGTTTTATGGGAATACAGAAAGCTGATGAATCTCGCAGCGACTCCATAGATGTGACGCACATTTCCTTGGATTTAGACTTCACACAAATGAATGCATTTCAGATCTCTGGCACTTGTGAAATTAGTTTTGAGGCACTTCTTGACAACATTAATCATCTCGCTCTTGATCTCATAGAAATGGAAGTAAGTAGCGTTACGATGAATGGAGCTGATCTCAATTTTGATTACAACTCACCACTTTTAGTGATCAATTTCGATGAAAGCATGAACACCGGTGATGGTGGTGTTGTAAACATCGCATATGCAGGTCAACCCCAAGGTGATGCTTCTGGTTGGGGTGGGTTCTATTTCCAAAACAATCACGCGTTTAATTTAGGAGTAGGTTTTGATGCTGATCCGCACAACTATGGTCGAGTTTGGTTCCCCTGTTTCGATAACTTTGTTGAACGCAGCACCTTTGACATTCAAGTACTCACCAACAACGGAAGAACAGCATATTGTGGTGGTGATTTAGTTGAGCAGCTTGTTGTTGGACAAGATAGTTTACTCAGCCGATGGTCTATTAATCAGTCCATCCCAAGCTACCTCACGAGTATCGCCGTAGCAAATTACACCCACATTGAAGACAGCTTCGAAAGCATCGATAACTCAAGCATTCCAATCTGGCTTGCAGCTCTTCCTGAAGACACTGCACAAGTTCGAGCAAGTTTTATCAATTTAGTTCCTTGTCTTGAAGGTTTTGAGAATAACTATGGAGCATACCGCTGGGATCGCGTTGGCTATGTAATGGTGCCCTTTTCTTCTGGAGCGATGGAGCACGCCACCAATATAGCTTACCCCGCGGCATTCGCTAATGGTAGTTTAGATTATGAAACACTCATGGCACACGAACTTGCTCACCACTGGTGGGGCGATCTTGTGACCTGCAGAAGACAAGAAGACATGTGGATTAACGAAGGCATGGCTTCCTATGCTGAGAGTCTTTTTCTTGAAGCGGTTTATGGTAATGACGCTTATTTAGAAAGCGTATTGGACAATCACAAAGACGTTTTGCTCTACGCCCATGAGCGCGACGGGGCTCGACTTCCAGTTTCTGGTATTGGTCATGAACACACCTATGGCGACCATGTCTATAACAAAGGCGCTGTAATTGCTCATAATCTAAGGAAAGTTATGGGAGATGAAGCTTACTTTGAAGCGGCGAAAGCCTTTCTCGACGCCAATCAGTTCAGTGATGTCAGTAGCCTCGACATGCAGGATTTCTTTCAAAACTATACCCTTAAAAACCTGGGTGACTTCTTCAACGGATGGATATTTCAAGAAGGCTTTCCTGATTTCATTCTAAAATCGTGGAGCACAACTCAAATTGATAACAGCACAGATTGGAATCTCCAGTACTCGATCAGTCAGCAAAACCATTACAATCCAAGCTTAATTGAATCTCAGTCAATGTTTATCGAGGCCAGAGGATTTAATGGGGAGTATTTTAGAGAGGAAGTGAATTTAATTGGACAAAATAGTAATGGGTCAATCAACCTTCCATTTCAGGCCAAATGGGTTTTTCTAGACGATATTTCTCACACCTTACAAGCTTCTCTTTCTGAAGAACAAATGATCAGCGACGATGGCATAACAAATTTCAATCGGGCAGAATTCCGTTTAGATATTGATACACCTGTGGAGAGTCCTTTTTGGATGCGTGTTGAAAACCACTGGAGCACGGCAGAGAGCGAAGAACAAGAGAATGTTTATCTCTCTGATGACCGCTTTTGGCGTGTTTTGGGTGATTTCCCTTCAGGCTTGATTTCCACAGCTCGAATTCGTTATTATGGCAACCCCGATGCGGGAAACTATTTTGACCCGAGGTTCTTTGCCGTATTGACAGACCTCGGGATTCCTGAAGACAGTTTGCGCCTTTTCTTTCGTCCCTTACAATCCAATGTTTGGCAAGCTCATCCTCATGAATTGGGCGTTCAAGGGAACAACACCAACTACCAAGGACAAATAGAGTTCCCATTAAGTCAGGCCGGTGATTACGCATGGGGAATTGCCTCTGATTTTGTTGGCGTCGAAGACAAGACTCAAACACAACTCCGTTTATTCCCAAACCCTTGTGGCTCTGATTTGAACGTAAGCGTAAACAAGGAAACAGCTTTTCAAGTGCTCAATACTTCAGGCCAAATTGTCTTAAGCGGCCAAACAAGCGAGAGAATTGATGTGTCTGAATTGTCCATTGGAAGCTATTTTCTGAAGATGGGCAATCAGCTTCTGACTTTCATAAAACAGTAAGCCCCTAACCAGAAGGCTAAGGGCTTAAATAGTGATCTTTTTTAAAATCTTATCTAAAGTTCTTCCCAGGGAAGTAGGCCATTTTGCCCAATTGCTCTTCAATACGAAGCAATTGGTTGTATTTAGCGATCCGGTCTGATCTAGAAGCAGATCCAGTTTTAATTTGACCTGTGTTCAAAGCCACCGCCAAATCAGCAATCGTACTATCCTCTGTTTCTCCAGAACGGTGAGACATTACGCTTGTAAATTTAGCTCTGTGAGCCATCTCAACCGCTTCAATTGTCTCAGTAAGGGTTCCAATTTGGTTTACCTTCACCAAGATGCTGTTAGCTATATTCTCTTCGATTCCTCTTGAAAGGCGTTTGGTGTTAGTCACAAACAAATCATCACCAACCAATTGAATTTTATCACCCAATCTTTCAGTCATTAATTTCCACGCTGCCCAATCGTCTTCAGCACAACCATCTTCGATTGAGATAATTGGGTATTTTGCGCTCATATCAGCCCAAAAATCAACCAGTTCAGATCCAGACATTTCATCGCCTGTAGATTCAAAGATATATTTCCCTTTTTCTGCGTTGTAGAATTCTGACGAAGCTGCATCAAGAGCGAGAAGCACGTCTTCACCAGGTCTGTAACCGGCTTTTTCAATCGCTTGCAGTACCACCTTGATTCCATCCTCGTTGCTTTGAAGGTTAGGCGCAAAACCTCCTTCGTCTCCAACATTGGTAGACATTCCCATTTTTTGGAGTACCGATTTTAGGTGATGAAAGATTTCAGTTCCCATTCTCAAAGACTCTGAGAAGCTTGATGCTCCAACGGGCATAATCATGAACTCTTGGATATCAATTTTATTATCTGCGTGTGAACCACCGTTGATGATGTTCATCATTGGCACAGGCAAGGTATTCGCGCTCACTCCGCCAATGTATCGGTAAAGTGGCTGACCAAGGGTCTCAGCTGCAGCTTTTGCCACTGCGAGAGAAACCCCCAAAATAGCGTTTGCTCCTAAAATGGCTTTATTGTCTGAACCATCGATGCCAATCATGGCTTTGTCAATGAGGTTTTGATCAAAGATATAAGCACCAGCTAGCTCTTCATTGAGCACCGTGTTTACGTTCTCTACAGCTTTGGTAACACCTTTTCCCATGTACATCCCAGCGTCCTTATCTCTAAGCTCTACTGCTTCATGTATTCCTGTTGAGGCTCCTGAAGGTACAGCTGCTCTTCCCAGCACTCCTTGTTCTGTGATAACATCTACTTCCACAGTAGGGTTACCTCTAGAATCTAATATTTGACGGGCATGAACCCTTGCTATATAACTCATGATAATGTTTTTAGTCTATTTTAATTAAGGTGTTTTTTCATGTTTTCGACAAAGGTATCGAAAAGGTAGCGGCTATCATGCGGACCAGCAGAAGCTTCTGGGTGATATTGCACAGAGAAAACAGGTCTATTCTTGAGACGAATTCCTGCTAGAGTGCCATCGTTCAAATGAAGATGAGTTACCACAAGATCTTCGCGTTTTTCGGCTTCTTCACGATTCACAACAAATCCATGATTTTGCGAAGTCACCTCACATTTTCCCGTTTCAATATTTTTAATTGGATGATTCACTCCTCGATGTCCGTTGAACATCTTTTCCGTTTTCAAACCTTGGCTTAAAGCAATGACTTGGTGTCCAAGACAGATTCCAAATACTGGGATATCAGCATCGATTAAGGTTTTTACATTAGCAATGGTATCCAACATTGCTTGCGGATCTCCTGGTCCGTTAGAAAGCATTATTCCATCCGGTTTTGAAGCAATGATGTCAGCGGGTGTTGTGTGCATAGGATAAACCGTTACATGGCAACCACGCTCGGTGAGGCATCTAATGATATTGGTTTTCACACCTAAGTCGAGAAGCGCTACTTTGAGAGTAGCATTTTGATCTCCAACTTGGTAGATTTCTTTAGTAGAAACTTTGGAGCTGAGCTCAAGGCCTTCCATAGAAGGTACTTGTTTCACTGATTTTTGGAGTTCTTCTATTGGGGTTCCATCGCTGCAAATGATGGCATTCATAGCACCTCTTTCTCTGATATACCTTACAAGTGCTCGGGTGTCGACATCACAGATAGCAACAACGCCGTCTTTCTCGAGATAGTCTTGAAGCGAAGCGTTTCCTGCTATTCTACTATAAATTTCAGAGAATTTTTTCGAAACGATCCCGGCGATTTTCAAGCCGTCAGATTCCACTTCATCTGGATGCACACCGTAGTTACCGATATGAGAGGTGGTCATGATAAGAATTTGACCGAGATAGCTAGGATCTGTGAAGATCTCTTGATAGCCGTACATTCCTGTATTAAATGCGATTTCTCCGCTTGTTTGGCCTATTACGCCAGCTGCTTTACCGTTGAAGACTGTTCCATCTTCAAGCACAAGTACTGCATTCTGATGATTCTCTGTTTGCATGTGGCAAAGATACATTTTGGTGATGAAGTAGCGGGTATAAGGGCTACTTGAAGATTTCAACACCTATTGAACAAAAAAAAGGATAGTCAATAAGACTATCCTTTTAATAAGTATTCATAAAAGCGCATCATTTACGCTTCTTTATTTTCTTCCGCTGCATCTGTTCCGTCCGCTTTATCTTGAACGTCTTCAGCTGCTTCAGTGCTTGCTTCTTTCACTTCGCTTGCTGTTTCAGCAGCAACATCAGTTACTTTCTTAGCACCTCCTCTTCGGCTTCTTCTTGTTTTAGCTTTCTTCTCACCACCTCCGTAAAGGTCGTTAAAGTCAACTAATTCGATCATGCACATTTCCGCGCTATCACCTAAACGGTAACCCGTTTTAATGATTCTCGTGTATCCACCTTCTCTAGTTGCTACTTTCGGAGCAATTTCTCTAAAGAGTTCAGTTACTGCATATTTGTTTCTCAAGTAAGAAAAACAAACACGACGAGAGTGCGTTGAATCGTCTTTTGATTTTGTAATCAAAGGCTCTACATACATGCGAAGTGCTTTCGCTTTGGCTACCGTGGTATTGATTCTTTTGTGTTCAATAAGCGAAGAAGCCATGTTAGCTAGCATCGCCTGACGGTGAGCACTTTTTCTACCAAGGTGGTTAAATTTTTTACCGTGTCTCATGGTTATAGGTGTTCAATAAGTCTGGGACTTATCCGCTTATTCTTTATCTAATTTATATTTAGCTACATTCATTCCGAATGACAGCCCTTTATTGTCAACTAGGTCTTCCAACTCAGTTAAAGACTTTTTACCGAAGTTTCTGAACTTCAATAAATCGTTTTTATTGTAAGATACCAAGTCACCTAAAGATTCGATATCAGCAGCCTTAAGGCAGTTGAGTGCTCTCACAGACAAGTCCATATCAACCAATTTGGTTTTAAGCAATTGTCTCATGTGAAGAGAAGTCTCATCAAATTCCTCTGTTTCCGCTTTTTCTTCACTTTCAAGTGTGATTTTCTCATCACTGAAAAGCATGAAATGGTGGATAAGGATTTTAGCTGCTTCTTGAAGAGCATCTTTAGGAGAGATAGATCCATCACAGTCGATGTCCATGATCAATTTCTCATAATCCGTTTTTTGCTCTACACGGAAGTTTTCGATGGTGTATTTTACGTTTCTGATCGGTGTGAAGATAGAATCGATGAAGATTGTTCCGATAGAAGCACCTTCCACTCTATTTTCTTCAGAAGGAACATATCCACGACCTTTCGTGATGTTCACTTCCATGTTGATCTTAACGCTAGGATCCATCTTACAGATCACGTGATCTGGGTTCAATACTTGGAAAGCGCTTGTAAATTTCCCGAGGTCTCCCGCGGTCAAAACATCTTGTCCTGTAATGTTTACCAAAACACGCTCCGTATCTGTATCAGCGATTTGTTGTTTGAAACGAACTTGCTTAAGGTTCAAGATCATTTCAGTTACATCTTCAACAATACCTTTCACAGTTGCGAACTCGTGGTCCACACCTTCCATTTTCAATGAAGTGATTGCATATCCTTCAAGAGAAGAGAGAAGAATCCTGCGCAAGGCATTTCCGATGGTGATACCGAAACCTGGTTCCAGTGGTCTGAATTCGAACTGACCTTTAAAGTCGTTCGATTCAATCATGATTACTTTATCTGGTTTCTGAAAATCTAGAATAGCCATATTCAATGCGAGGATTAGTTATTATTTAGAGTACAACTCGACGATCAATTGTTCCTTGATGTTTTCAGGGATTTGATCACGTGTGGGAATAGCCAGGAATGAACCTGTCATTGCTTGTGTGTTCCAATCCAACCAATCGTGCTTGCTGCTTCCAGAAGAAAGCGAGTTTGTGATTGTTTCAAGTGATTTAGAACGCTCTCTTACTCCAACAACATCACCTGGACGCAATTGGTAAGAAGGAATATTCACGAGTTGACCATTAACAGTAATGTGACGGTGTGAAACCAACTGACGAGCTCCACGTCTTGTAGGTGCGATACCTAGACGGTAAACTGTGTTGTCCAATCTGCTTTCGCACAATTGAAGTAGGATTTCACCAGTAATACCTTGCTTCGATGATGCTTTCTTAAACATGTTCGAAAACTGACGTTCAAGAATACCATAGGTATACTTTGCTTTTTGCTTTTCTGCCAACTGAACTGAGTATTCCGATTGTTTCGGTCTACGCTTGTTAGGTCCATGTTGACCAGGGCCATAAGCTCTTTTTTCAAGGGCCTTGTCAGGGCCAAAGATTGGTTCACGGAATCTACGTGCAATCTTCGATTTGGGTCCTCTATATCTTGCCATGTCTTTTCTTCTTTAACTAACAGCGATTATACTCTTCTTCTTTTCGGTGGACGACATCCGTTGTGCGGCATTGGGGTCACATCCATGATTTCAGTTACTTCGATCCCCATGTTGTGGATCGCACGGATAGCAGATTCTCTACCACCCCCTGGTCCTTTTACAAAGACTTTCACTTTGCGTAGTCCAAGTTCGTAAGCCTCTTTACCACAGTCTTCAGCTGCTACTTGAGCAGCATAAGGGGTGTTTTTCTTCGACCCACGGAATCCCATTTTTCCAGCGCTTGACCAAGAGATTACTTGACCCTGGTTGTTGGTTAACGAGATAATGATGTTGTTAAAGGATGCTTGTACGTGCAATTGTCCAACTGCATCAACTTTAACCTTTTTCTTTTTCTTGACGTTCTTAGCCATGACATTTATTGTTCAGGTGCTCAGTTCATAATGAACTCGAATGGGGTTCGTCCCCTAATTATTACTTAGCTGCTTTCTTTTTGTTTGCAACTGTCTTTCTTCTACCTTTTCTGGTACGCGAGTTGTTTTTGGTGCGCTGACCTCTCAAAGGCAAACCAACACGGTGACGAATTCCTCGGTAACAACCGATATCCATCAAACGCTTGATGTGTGTTTGAGTTTCAGAACGTAATTCACCTTCAACTTTAAAGCTTTCTTGGATGTAACCACGAATTTTTGCCAAATCGTCATCATTCCAATCTTGTACTTTCTTGTTGAGGTCAACTTCCGCTGCCATCAAAATTTCCTTCGCACGGCTGCTGCCGATCCCGTAAATATACGTCAGACCGATTTCGCCTCGCTTGTTTCTTGGTAAATCAATACCTGCTATCCTAGCCATATTTCAATCGTTTAAACGGAGGATTGAGATCAACCCTGACGTTGTTTAAATTTTGGGTTCTTTTTGTTGATTACATAAAGACGTCCTTTTCTTCGGACAATCTTACAGTCAGCTGAACGCTTCTTAAGTGATGCACGTACTTTCATCTTTACTTTTTATATCTGAAGGTTATCCTTCCTTTAGTCAAATCATAAGGCGACATTTCCACTTTAATTCGATCTCCTGGTAGAATTTTGATGTAATGCATTCGCATCTTTCCGGAGATATGAGCTGTGATCACGTGACCGTTTTCCAACTCTACTCTAAACATCGCATTCGATAATGCTTCTATAATGGTCCCATCCTGGGAAATCGAGGCTTGTTTCGCCATATTTATTATTTCTCTTTTAATACTTCTTCAATCCACTTGAATGTCGACAAGACTTCTGCTTTACCCTTACGGATAACAACATCATGTTCAAAGTGTGCACTTGGTAATCCATCGGCTGTGACTATTGTCCAGCCATCTTCTGCTTGACGAACTTCCTTCACCCCCAGGTTGATCATTGGCTCAATCGCCAAAACCAATCCTTCGCGTAACTTCAATCCATTTCCGCGTCTACCATAGTTAGGTACTTCAGGGCTTTCATGAAGGCTTCTTCCGAGTCCATGTCCCACCAATTCACGAACAACTCCATATCCATGACGCTCTGCATGATTTTGAACCGCGTAACCAATGTCACCAATTCTCAATCCTGCGATCGCCTGTTCGATGGCTAAATTCAAACTCTCTTTCGTTACCTTCAAGAGTTCTTCCACCTCTGCTGAGATATTACCAACAGCGAAGGTGTAAGCTGAATCGCCATAAAAGCCATTCTTGAGTACACCACAGTCAACCGAAACTATATCGCCTTCTTCAAGAGGACGATTGTTTGGAATTCCATGTACCACTTCTGCATTAACCGAGGTACACAAACTGTTTGGAAATCCACCGTAGCCTTTAAAGCCCGGTACCGCATCATTATCTCTAATGAATTCTTCCGCAACAGCGTCAAGTTCAAGTGTAGTTACACCTGGCTTAACCATTTTGGCCACCTCAGCCAAAGTCTTCCCAACAAGCAAAGAACTTTCTCGGAGTAATCCGATTTCATCTTCAGTTTTATAGTATACCTTACCTTTTCCCATGGGGATTATGCAGATAGACCATCAACTGGACTTGCTGTTCTTCCACGCATTTTACCAGACTTCATTAAGCCATCATAATGACGTGACAACAAGTAACTATCAATTTGTTGCAAAGTATCCAATATAACTCCCACCATAATCAATAGAGATGTCCCTCCAAAGAAGATTGCGAAAGATTGTGCTTTTGTTAATCCAACCGCCATTACGATTGCAGGTAAAATTGCAATCAAGCCCAAGAAAATAGATCCTGGTAAAGTAATTCGCGAAAGAATTGCATCTAAGAACTCAGCTGTTGCGCGTCCTGGTTTAACACCCGGTACAAAGTTCCCACCTTTCTTCAAGTCGTCTGCCATACGGTTAGGATTAACTGTAATCGCAGTGTAGAAGTAAGTGAAGACAACAATCATAAGGAAGAACAAGAGGTTGTATGCAAGACCGTTAAAGTCAGCAAGACTCTTTAATACTTCACTATTCTTAAATGTTTCAGTTTGTTGCAAGTACAATGGAACAAACATGATCGCTTGGGCGAAGATGATTGGCATTACACCAGCAGAATTCACTTTCAAAGGAATAAAATCTCTTTTCCCAGCTCCTGAAGGCATGTGCGTTGTTCCTTGTTGCGCTGCTTTTGCTGTTTGAACTGGCACTCTGCGTACTCCTTGAACAAGGGCAACACTAGCACCAATAACAATCAACAAAGCTGCGATCTCAATCAAGAAGAAGTAAATGGAACTTAAAGTTCCTTCTTGGATCAAGGCTTGCGGGAATGAAGCGATGATACCAATCATAATCAACAAAGAGATACCGTTTCCGACCCCTTTGTCTGTGATTTTCTCACCCATCCACATGATGAACAAAGTTGAAGCTGTGAGGATAACTACTGAGGTTGTCCACCACAATGTTGATGGATCAGCAACAGCTCCTGTTTGAGCTACAACGGTAGATGCTAAATAACCAGGTGCCTGTACTAATGTAATGGCAATGGTTAGAAAACGTGTCCATTGGTTTAGCTTTTTACGCCCACTTTCTCCCTCTGATTGCATCTTTTGCACAGAAGGAACTGCAATCCCCATCAACTGCATGATAATCGATGCAGAGATGTAAGGCATGATTCCAAGTGCAAAAATTGATGCTCTTGTAAAAGCGCCACCGGTGAAGAGCTCGAGCAATCCTGCCAAACCTTCACCTCCACTAGAGGCCATTTCATCAGCAAGGATTTTATCATCCACGCCAGGAAGCACGATGTGCGACCCGATACGGTAGATCAAGATAAAGCCCAAAGTGATGAGAATTTTACGTCTCAACTCTTCGTGTTTTAAGATGTCTTTGATTTTTTGGATAAAGTTCTTCATGGTGATTTAAGTTTTAGAGTGATTTAATTTCACCACCCTTCTCTTCAATCGCCTTCTGCGCAGAGGCAGAGAACTTATGAGCAGTAACAGTCAGTTTAGAAGACAATTCGCCACGACCCAAGATTTTGATCAAATCTTTCTTGTTCGCAAGACCGTTTTCAACCAAGATCATTGGATTGATTTCAGTCAATTGTTTTCTATCGGCAAGTTCCTGAAGTGTATCAACGTTGATTCCTTTGTACTCAACACGGTTTCTATTTTTGAAACCGAACTTAGGTACACGGCGTTGAAGTGGCATTTGCCCACCTTCGAAACCAATTTTACTTTTATAACCTGATCTAGATTTGGCACCTTTATGACCACGTGTAGAAGTTCCACCGTGACCTGATCCCTCACCTCGACCAACTCGCTTGCGCTGCTTGGTTGAACCAGCCGCTGGTTTTAGGTTGTTTAATTCCATGATAATGGTTTAAAATTATTTTTCTTCAACTTTAACAAGGTGGTTTACCTTACGGATCATCCCCAAGATTTGTGGGGTTGCCTCCTTTTCTACAGGTACATTAAGCTTCTTAAGCCCGAGTGCCTGAATCGTAGCTTTTTGTCGCTTTGGGCGATTAATTGCGCTACGAACCTGAGTAATAACTACTTTTCCCATCGTGGTTCTGTATTATCCGTTAAAAACCTTTTGTACTGAAATGCCGCGCAAGTTAGCAACTTGTTTCGCATCTCGCAATTCGCCAAGCGCTTTCATTGTTGCTTTCACCACATTATGTGGGTTCGACGAACCTAAAGACTTCGCAAGTACATCAGTAATACCAACACTTTCGAGAACTGCACGCATTGCACCACCAGCGATAACACCGGTACCTGAAGAAGCAGGCTTGATCATTACGTGAGCTCCGCCGAAACGTGCTTCTTGTTTGTGAGGAATTGTTCCGTTGATCACAGGAACTTTCACCAAATTCTTCTTCGCATCATCGATGCTTTTAGAAATGGCTGTGGTTACCTCTTTTGATTTACCAAGACCGTGTCCTACAACACCGTTTTCGTCTCCTACAACAACAATAGCACTGAAGCTGAAGGTACGACCACCTTTGGTCACCTTGGTTACACGGTTGATACCAACCAGTCTATCTTTTAGTTCTGTGGTCTCTGCTGACCTGATTGAACGTTGCTCTTTTGCCATGTTGATTTAGAATTTCAATCCAGCTTCACGAGCTGAATCTGCGAGTTGTTTAATACGTCCGTGGTACAAGTAACCGTTTCTATCGAAAACAACTGTTTCCAATCCAGCTGCTTTTGCCTTCTCTCCAATTGCTTTCCCTACCATTGCAGCTTGTTCCAACTTAACCACTTTATCAGCTCCGTCCATTTTGAATGAAGAAGATGATACTAGCGTTGTACCAGTTGAGTCATCAATGATTTGTGCGTAAATCAGCTTGTTGCTTCTAAACACAGACAATCTTGGAATATCCGTTGTTCCAAGGATATTTTTTCTAACGCGTCTCTTAATCTTAGCGCGACGCTCTCTTTTAGACATTGCCATAATCTCTTATTATTTAGCAGCTGATTTACCCGCTTTACGACGGATGTATTCATTTTTGTAGCGCACACCTTTTCCTTTGTAAGGTTCTGGTTTACGGAGCGAGCGTATTTTTGAGGCAATCATTCCGATCAATTGCTTGTCGTGAGATTCCAAAATAATCGCTGGGTTTTTACCCTTTTCCGCTAATGCTTCTATTTTAATTTCTTTAGGCATCTCGATAATGATCGGGTGGCTATAACCTAGAGCAAGCTCAAGACGTTGTCCTGAAGTTTTAGCACGGTAACCAACACCAACTAATTCGAGTTCCTTTTTGTATCCTTCAGTCACACCAACAACCATGTTGTTAATCAAGGAACGATATAGACCATGCTTAGCTCTAACGTCTTTCGACTCGTTAGCACGATCAAGGATAATTTCGTTCTCCTTGATTTCGACTGAAATCGCTGGATCAAGTACTTGTTCCAGCTCGCCTTTTGGGCCTTTCACCTTTACTAGGGAATCAGAAACGGTAATTTCTGCTCCTTTCAATAAAGGTATCGGCGCTTTTCCTATTCGTGACATTCGATGTATTGTTTAATATACGTAGCAGATGATTTCACCACCTACATTGTCTTTTCTTGCTTCTTTATCTGTCATCAACCCTTTAGAAGTTGAAATAACTGAAATACCTAGTCCGTTCAATACACGTGGAATAGAATCTCCACCTGAGTACTTTCTCAAACCTGGTTTACTTACACGTTGAAGTTCAGAGATTGCTGGCTTCTTCGTTTTTGGGTGATACTTAAGAGCGATTTTGATCACTCCTTGTACTTCGTTATCGTCGAACTTGTAGTTCAAGATATACCCTTTCTCGTGCAAGATTTTAGTAATTTCCTTCTTCAAGTTTGAAGCTGGAATTTCCACTACCTTATGACGAGCGGCCTGCGCGTTTCTGATACGCGTTAAATAATCTGCTATTGGATCACTATACATAGCTTTGTTTTATTAAGGCTGGTTACCAGCTCGCTTTTTTAACTCCTGGAATTTTACCTGCCAATGCCATCTTTCTAAAAGTCACACGTGAGATACCGAATTGACGCATATATCCACGTGGACGACCAGTTAATTGACATCTGTTGTGCAAGCGCACTGCAGAAGAATTTTTTGGTAGTTTTTGCAAACCTTCCCAGTCTTCTTCTTCCTTCAGTCTTTTTCTTTTCTCAGCGTAACGTGCTACCATTCTTTGGCGCTTGCGTTCGCGTGCTTTCATTGATTCTTTTGCCATGGTAGCGTTTATTTTTTAGTGAACGGAAAACCGAATTCATTTAACAATGCTTTCGCTTCTTCGTCATTAGTTGCTGTGGTAACGATAGTGATATCCATCCCGTTGAAATGCTTCACTTTATCAAGATCGATTTCTGGGAAGATAATTTGTTCTTTAACACCGAATGTAAAGTTACCTCTTCCATCAAAACCAGAAGCTTTCACACCTCTAAAGTCACGAACGCGCGGCAAAGATACTGCTATTAATCGATCTAAAAACTCATACATCACTTCGTCTCTTAAAGTCACGCGGCAACCGATAGGCATGCCCTTACGTAACTTAAAGTTAGAAACGTCTTTTGTAGAGATTGTAGCAACAGCTTTTTGTCCTGCAATTGCAGTCATTTCCTCGATAGCGTAGTCCACCATCTTCTTATCTGCTACTGCTTTACCTAAACCTTGGTTTAAGCAAATTTTAGTAATTCGAGGAACCTGCATTACAGATTTGTACTCGAATTTCTCCTTGAGAGATACGACAATCTCATCGTCGTACTGCTTGCGAAGTCTTGGTACGTAACTCATTACTTAAGCTCCTCATTTGATTTTTTAGAGAAGCGCACCAATTTTCCATTATCTGCTCTTCTCTTACCCACACGTGTTGGGTTACCTTGATTATCAATAACCATCACATTTGAAATGTGAATAGCTGCTTCTCTTTTCTCGATGCCACCTTGTGGATTTGTAGCGCTAGGTTTCATGTGTTTAGTAATCATATTGATACCTTCCACAAGAACACGATCATTTTTACGATCGATGCGCAACACTTTTCCGCTCTTTCCTTTGTCTTCACCAGAAAGAACTTTCACTTGGTCGCCTGTTTGTACTTTTACTCGTTTGTGCATTGCCTTTATAAATTAAAGCACCTCAGGTGCAAGTGAAACAATTTTCATAAAGTCTTTTTCACGCAACTCTCTTGCCACAGGGCCAAAGATACGAGTACCACGCATTTCACCGGCAGCATTCAAAAGAACAATAGCGTTATCATCAAAGCGGATGTATGATCCATCAGCTCTACGCACTTCTTTTTTCGTTCTAACTACAACTGCAGTTGATACTGTCCCTTTCTTTACGTTTCCGTTCGGGGTTGCTTCTTTTACGGTAACAATAATCTTGTCACCAATGCTTGCGTAGCGGCGCTTGGTTCCTCCCAAAACGCGGATACAGAGAGCTTCTTTTGCTCCACTGTTATCTGCTACTCTCATACGGCTTTCTTGCTGTAACATTTCTTTTAACCTTTATTCGTTGGACAAGATTACTTAGCTCTTTCGATGATCTCGACCAATCTCCAGCATTTTCTCTTTGAGAGCGGACGAGTTTCCATAATACGAACGGTATCACCAATGTTGCACTCGTCTTTTTCGTCGTGTGCTACAAATTTATTGGTCGTTTTTACGAATTTACCGTACTTCTCATGTTTCACTTTACGCTCAACACTCACGACGATTGACTTATCCATTTTATTGGAAGTCACAACACCAATTCGTTCTTTTCTAAGGTTGCGTTTATTTTCCATTGCCTTATTCCTTTTTAGGCGTTTTTACGAGCGTTAAGCTCTGTCAATAACCTTGCGATCACCTTTTTGTGATCTCTTAATTGCATTGGGTTCTCTAACCCAGCAAGTGAGTTATTGAACTTCATCTCCGCCAATGCTTGACGATGCTCGCCTACCTTTTCTAGTAGGTCTGAGTCTGATAATTGCTTTATTTCCTGCGCTTTCATAATACTCTATTATTCGACGTAGTCCGGACGTACAACAAAACGCGTACGAACTGGCAACTTTTGCGCTCCCAATCGGAGTGCCTCTTGAGCAACTTCCAACGGTACACCGTCAATTTCAAACATAATTCTACCCGGCTTAATTGGAGCAACCCAGTGACTAGGAGCACCTTTACCTTTACCCATCCTTACCTCTGCAGGCTTAGAAGTGATCGGTTTGTCCGGAAATATTCTAATCCATACTTTACCTTCACGTTTCATGTAACGTGTAATGGCAACACGAGCAGATTCGATTTGACGTGATGTAATGAAACCCATGTCAGTCGTCTTAATCGCAAATGAACCGAAGGCAATTCTAGACCCTCTCTGAGCAAGACCGCGAACACGGCCTTTCTGCATTTTGCGGAACTTGGTTCTTTTTGGCTGTAACATCTTTTACTGCTTTTTCTTGATTATTTACGACGGCGACGTCTTGGAGCTTGACCTCCGGCATTATTATTACCACCACCACGCTTCTCTTTATTCTCTGTATCAGGAGTCAAATCTGGTCTTCCGTAGATTTCTCCACGACAAATCCATACTTTAATTCCAATACGCCCGTATGTTGTGTGCGCTTCGCTCAAGGCATAGTCGATATCAGCTCTAAATGTATGCAATGGAATACGACCATCTTTATAACCTTCAGAACGTGCCATCTCTGCGCCATTCAAACGACCAGAAACCAAGATCTTGATTCCTTCAGCTCCCATTCTCATGGTTCCGGCTACTGCCATCTTAGCTGCACGACGGAATGAAATACGAGCTTCGATCTGACGAGCAACGCTATCAGCAACTAAACGTGCATCCAACTCTGGTCTCTTGATCTCAAAGATGTTGATTTGTACTTCCTTTCCAGTAAGTGACTTCAACTCTTCTTTCAGCTTATCTACTTCGCTTCCACCTTTTCCGATAATCACACCTGGACGTGCAGTTTGGATGGTTACAGTAACCAACTTCAATGTACGTTCAATAATGATTTTCGCAACACTAGCCTTACGCAAACGGGCTGTCAGGTACTGACGAATTTTATCGTCTTCAACTAGTTTTTCAGTGTAATTCTTTCCACCGTACCAGTTTGATTCCCAGCCTTTGATGAATCCTAAACGATTCCCTATTGGATTGGTTTTTTGTCCCATTCTTGTAATTATTTAGCGCTATCTACGATAATCGTTACGTGATTCGATCTTTTTCTAATTCTGTGAGCGCGTCCTTGTGGAGCCGGTTGAATTCTCTTCAACATTCGACCTCCGTCAACTTTAATCTCACTTACAACGAGGTTGGCGTCTTCAAGACGTTCGCCTTCATTTTTGTTTGTCCAATTGTCTATGGCAGACAACAACAGCTTCTCTAAACGCAATGAAGCTTCCTTACGGCTGAACTTCAAAATGTTCAATGCATCTGTTACCTTCTTACCGCGGATTGTATCTGCTACAATTCTCATTTTACGAGGAGAAGTAGGACAATTGTTCAGCTTTGCAAAAGCAACTGATTTCAGTTCCTCTTTACGCTTCTCCGCTTGTATTCTTTTTCTGGCACCCATGGTTTCCAAATTTTAAATTCAGGAGACTAGCGTCTTCCCTTGTCCTTTTTATTTCCCCCGTGACCACGGAAGTTTCTAGTTGGTGAGAACTCTCCGAGTTTGTGACCTACCATGTTTTCAGTTACATAAACAGGAATAAACTGTTTCCCATTATGTACACCGATGGTAAGACCAACGAAATCAGGAGTGATCGTAGAAGAGCGAGACCAAGTCTTGAGCACTGACTTCTTTCCAGAAGCCTGAGATTCCTCTACTCTTTGCATTAACTTGTAATGCACGAATGGTGGTTTTTTAAGTGAACGAGCCATGTCTTAATTATTTCTTCTTACGACGTTCTACAATATATTTACTAGATGCTTTTTTCGGCTTTCTGGTTTTATAACCTTTCGCTGGCATGCCGTTTCTTGAGCGTGGGTGACCACCTGAAGAACGACCCTCACCACCACCCATTGGGTGATCTACTGGGTTCATAACCACACCACGTACACGTGGTCTTCTACCTAACCATCTTGAACGTCCAGCTTTACCTGAACGTTGAAGGTTGTGCTCTGAATTAGAAACAGAACCGACTGTTGCCAAACAAGTTGTCAAAATCATTCTTGTTTCACCTGAAGGTAACTTGATTGTACAATATTTACCTTCACGAGCATTTAATTGAGCATAGCTTCCTGCACTTCTCGCGATTGAACCGCCCTGTCCAGGGTTAAGCTCAATATTGTGAATCACAGTTCCCAAAGGAATTTCTTGCAAAGTTAAAGTGTTTCCAACTTCTGGAGCTACTCCTTTACCAGACTCAATCGTTTGTCCTACTTGAATACCTGCAGGCGCGATGATGTAACGCTTCTCTCCATCTGCATATTCAACCAAACAAATACGTGCTGATCTGTTTGGATCGTATTCAATCGTTAAAACCTCAGCTTTAACGTTGTGCTTATCTCTTTTGAAATCAATAACACGATAGCGACGCTTATGGCCACCTCCACGATAACGCATGGTCATCTTACCGGTGTTATTTCTACCTCCAGACTTCTTGATCGGCTCAAGAAGTGCTTTGTGCGGACGGTCTGTAGTCAACTCTTCGAATGTAGAGATGATTTTGTGACGCTGTCCTGGAGTCATCGGTTTTAGTTTACGTAATGCCATGTCTCTTAAATGTTATCGTAAAAATCAATGGTTTGTCCGTCGGCAACACTAACAATCGCTTTCTTGAACGCATTGGTTCTTCCGTTAACCATTCCGGTTTTCGTAAAACGACTCTTTTTCTTTCCATCTACATTGATGGTGCGCACTGAAGTTACCTGTACATTGTACTTACTTTCAACAGCCTTACGGATTTCAATCTTGTTTGCATCACGTGCAACGATGAAACCGAATCTGTTGTTTGCTTCGCTGTCTGAACTCATCTTTTCAGTAATCAGCGGCTTAATTAAAATATTGCTCATCACTTAATCAAGGTTTGTTGTACTACTTCATGAGCGTTGCTTACAAACACAATGTTTGTGCTGTTCATGATTTCATACGTGTTCAACATAGCGGCGCTAGTTACATTGCACTTAGGTACGTTGCGTGAAGACAAGTAAACATTGTTATCAGCACTTGGAAGAACCACCAAAGTCTTTTGACCTGTGAGATTCAAGTTTCCAATAACTTTAACAAAGTCTTGTGTTTTCACTGCAGCCATCTTGAGATCTTCAAGAACCATAATGCCTTCAGCTTTTGCCTTATATGATAACGCTGACATACGAGCCAAACGTTTCACTTTCTTATTTACCTTCAACTCATACTTGTGAGGACGTGGTCCGAAAACGGTACCTCCACCTCTCATCACTGGAGACTTGATGCTACCCGCACGAGCAGTACCAGTTCCCTTCTGACGCTTAATCTTGCGGGTTGAACCAGCAATTTCAGCACGTTCTTTCGACTTATGAGTTCCTTGACGTTGTGCTGCGTTGTAACGCTTAACATCGAGGTAGATCGCATGATCATTAGGCTCGATACCGAAAACGGCATCGTCTAGGGTAACCTTCTTTGAGGTCTTTTTCCCATCGGTAGTGTATACAGCTAATTCCATCTTACTTTCTGATTAGAACGGTTGAACCTTTATGACCTGGAACAGCTCCTTTAATAACAATCAAACCATCTTCAGGCATCACTTTCAATACCTCAAGGTTTTCAACTGTTACTCGAACGTTACCCATTTGACCAGCCATTCTCATTCCCTTGAATACACGTGCAGGGTATGAGGCAGCACCAATAGAACCAGGGGCTCTTAATCGGTTGTGCTGACCGTGGGTTGCTTGTCCAACACCTCCAAAACCATGGCGTTTCACCACACCTTGGAAGCCTTTTCCTTTGCTCTTCCCAACTACGAAAACATATTCTCCTTCTTTGAAGATGTCTTCTATTTTAACTTCATCACCGAGGGCGAGTTCTTGGTCGAAACCTTTAAACTCAGCCAACTTTCTTTTTGGAGATGTTCCGGCCTTTTTGAAGTGTCCTTTCATGGCTTGCGAAGTGCGCTTTTCTTTGCGATCTCCGTAACCTAATTGAACAGCTTCATAACCATCCTTCTCTAGGGTTTTTACTTGTGTAACTACACAAGGACCAGCCTCGATGATCGTGCATGGAATATTTTTTCCAGCGGCACTATAAATACTGGTCATACCTACTTTTCTCCCTATGAGTCCAGGCATTGCTGTATGATTAATTATTAAACTTTAATTTCAACTTCTACTCCACTTGGAAGCTCCAAGCGCATTAATGCGTCTACTGTCTTCGAGGAAGAGCTGTAGATATCAAGCAAACGCTTGTACGAGCTCAACTCGAATTGCTCACGCGACTTTTTATTCACGTGCGGTGAACGCAATACGGTATAAATTCTGCGGTGTGTTGGCAATGGAATTGGTCCACTGATCACTGCACCTGTCGACTTCACAGTCTTAACGATCTTCTCTGCAGACTTATCTACTAAGTTGTGATCGTATGATTTCAATTTGATTCTAATCTTCTGAGCCATCTCAATTATAATTATGCGCCAACAGTTCCTTTTGCTTTTGCAATCACTTCGTCTGCAATACTTTTTGGAGTCGCTTCAAAGTGATCAAACTCCATGGTTGATGTTGCACGTCCTGAAGACATGGTTCTCAAAGCTGTCACATAACCGAACATCTCCGAAAGAGGAACGAATGCCTTAACTACTTTAGAACCTGCACGATCATCCATTCCATTGATTACACCACGACGACGGTTCAAGTCACCTACGATATCACCCATGTTTTCTTCTGGAGTCAATACTTCTAGCTTCATGATTGGCTCCATCAATACTGCCCCTGCGTGAGGAACTGCATGTCTGTAAGCCATCTTCGCTGCCAATTCGAATGATAGTGAATCAGAATCGACCGCGTGGAATGAACCATCAACCAACTCAACGGTCATCGAATCCATTGGATATCCTGCCAATACACCATTCGCCATTGAATCTTTAAATCCTTTTTCAACTGATGGAATGTATTCACGAGGAACGTTACCACCTTTGATGCTGTTGATGAAGATCAAGCCAGGCTTCTCTTTATCATCGTTAGGAGAAATCTTAACAACGATGTCAGCGAATTTACCACGACCACCTGATTGCTTTTTGTAAGTCTCTCTGTGATCAACATTTCCTGTAATTGCTTCCTTGTAAGAAACCTGTGGGGCACCTTGGTTACATTCCACCTTGAATTCACGCTTCAAACGGTCAAGGATAATATCCAAGTGCAACTCACCCATTCCAGAGATAACTGTCTGACCAGAATCCTCGTCAGTCTTAACTTGGAATGTTGGATCTTCTTCAGCCAATTTACCTAAAGCCATACCCAATTTATCAACGTCTGCTTGAGTTTTAGGCTCAATAGCAACACCGATTACTGGTTCCGGGAAATCCATAGACTCAAGTACAATTGGGTGTTTTTCATCACACAAGGTATCTCCTGTCTTAATATCTTTAAATCCAACCAATGCTGCGATATCACCACAGTGCAATTCATCAATTGGGTTTTGTTTCGATGCGTGCATCTGGTAAATACGAGAGATACGCTCTTTCTTACCTGTTCTTGTATTCAACACATAAGAACCTGCTGGCAATTTACCTGAATATGCTCTTGTAAAGCACAAACGACCTACGAAAGGATCTGTCGCAATTTTAAACGCCAAAGCAGCGAATGGCTCATCAACTGAAGGCTTACGAGAAGTCATCTCATCGCTATCAGGAAGTGTACCTTCAATTGCTTCTGTGTCTGCTGGTGAAGGAAGGATTTCCATTACCATATCAAGCATTGCTTGAACACCTTTGTTTTTAAAGGCAGAACCACACATCATTGGAACAACTTTTCCAGCGATAGTAGCTTCACGCAATGCATCCAATATCTCACGCTCAGTTAAGGATTCTGGATCTTCGAAGTACTTCTCCATCAAGGTATCATCGAACTCCGCTACAGCCTCCAACAATTGCTCGCGGTACATTGTAGCTTCCTCAAGAATATTATCCGGAATTGGAACTTCTTTAAAAGTCATCCCTTGATCTTCTTCATTCCAAACAATTCCACGGAAGTTGATCAAATCAACTGCACCTTCGAAATCATCTTCAGCTCCAATTGGAATTTGCAAAGGAAGTGCATGACTCCCCAACATTGTTTTTACTTGACGACAAACGTTCAAGAAATCTGCACCTTGACGGTCCATTTTGTTAACGAAACCAATACGTGGCACGTTATAGTTATTTGCAAGTCTCCAGTTCGTTTCTGATTGTGGCTCAACACCATCAACAGCACTAAACAAGAAAACCAAACCATCAAGTACACGCAAAGAACGGTTTACCTCTACGGTAAAATCAACGTGTCCTGGAGTATCGATAATGTTAACGTGATATTGATCACCACGGTAGTTCCAGAATACTGTTGTAGCAGCAGAAGTAATGGTAATACCACGTTCTTGCTCTTGCTCCATCCAGTCCATGGTAGCTGCACCGTCATGAACCTCACCAATTTTGTGACTTACCCCTGCGTAGTAAAGGATACGCTCGGTAGTCGTTGTCTTACCCGCATCGATGTGGGCAGCGATACCAATGTTTCTTGTGTATCTTAAATCTCTTTTCGCCATTTTATTGTCGTCTTAGCGTTTCAATTAGATTCTAAAGTGAGCAAATGCTTTGTTCGCTTCAGCCATACGGTGCGTATCTTCTTTCTTCTTGAAAGTTGCGCCTTCCTCTCTTGAGGCAGCCATAATTTCATTTGCTAAACGATCAGCCATTGTCTTCTCGTTACGCTTGCGTGAGTAACCGATCATCCACTTCATACCCATAGACAACTTACGGCTGTCGCGAATTTGTTGTGGAATCTGGAAAGTAGCCCCACCAACACGACGACTACGAACCTCAACAGCCGGAGTCACGTTTGACAATGCTTTCTTCCAAACCTCTAATCCGTCTTCTCCAGACTTCTCAGAAACTTGATCTACTGCTTCGTAAAAAATCTTGTATGCCAAGTTTTTCTTCCCGTCCAACATTAAGTTGTTTACGAACTGGGTTACCAACTCGCTCTTGAAACGCGGGTCTGGCAACAGGGGTAATTTTCTTGCTCTTTTCCTTCTCATGGTAGTAGAATTGGACTTGGAGGATTATTTCTTCGCCTTAGGTCGTTTAGTTCCATACTTACTTCTTCGCTGCATACGCCCTTCAACACCAGCAGTATCGAGAGCTCCACGCACGATGTGATAACGCACACCTGGCAAATCTTTAACCCTTCCACCACGTACCAAAACGATACTGTGCTCTTGAAGGTTGTGACCTTCTCCACCGATGTAAGCATTCACTTCGTTTCCGTTTGTTAAACGTACACGAGCTACTTTACGCATCGCTGAGTTTGGCTTCTTAGGAGTTGTCGTGTAAACACGAACACAAACCCCTCTACGCTGCGGACAAGAGTCCAAAGCCGCAGATTTGCTGGGCTTAATCTTAGTGGTTCTACCTTTACGAACCAGTTGTGAAATAGTAGGCATATTGCGTTATCTCTTTATCAATTTCTTAGAGCCAATTTGGGCTCTCCCAGTTTTTTTAGGGGTGCAAATGTACGTTATTTTAATTGAAATCCAATAGCATTCAACACTTTAATTTCACTTTTTCTTCATCATTTTAACTTTCAAGGCTTTTTACCCCCATTTCGCTGTTTAAAAACTGTTTTCCCAACACACACAAAATCATCTGCCCTTTTTATGAACAATCACCGCATTCCATATTTGGCTTTTATACCTTTGGAACGTGGAGTATTTGAATGAATTAAACCATGAACAACGCGAGGCTGTTATTCATGAAGAAGGACCTATGATGGTTATCGCTGGTGCCGGATCTGGAAAAACCAGAGTACTAACCTACCGCATAGCACATCTTATCAATCATGGAATTGACCCTTTCAATATCCTAGCACTCACTTTTACAAATAAAGCAGCTAGAGAAATGAAAGACCGTATTGGAAAAGTTATTGGCGATAACGAGGCACGTAACATTTGGATGGGAACCTTTCACTCGGTGTTTGCCAAAATCCTTCGAATGGAAGCTGATCGTATCAACTACCCAAGGAACTTTACTATATATGACACCCAAGATAGCAAAAGCCTAATCAGGGATATCGTCAAGGAAATGTCATTATCAGACAAGGTGTATAAACCAGGCGTTGTTTTCGGTAGAATATCCGCAGCAAAGAACAACCTGATCTCACCTGAAGCTTACAGAAGGAATACAGAGATCATGTCGGAAGACAGTCAAGCAGGTCGCCCACGCATGGTGGACATCTATACCGAATACGCTAAACGATGCTTCCGCTCAGGAGCAATGGACTTCGACGACCTCCTGTACAAAACAAACGTGCTGCTCAGAGATCATGCCGACCTCTTATATAAGTACCAAAATAAATTCCACTACATATTGGTTGACGAGTATCAAGATACCAACTTCGCACAATACCTCATTGTAAAACAACTTGCGGCTGCTCGTCAGAACATTTGTGTGGTGGGTGATGATGCTCAATCGATTTACGCTTTTCGTGGAGCAAACATTCAAAACATCCTCAACTTCCGAAACGATTATCCCGATTACGCACTTTATAAACTTGAACAAAACTATCGCTCAACAAAAGTCATTGTTCAAGCAGCAAATAGTGTGATCGATAAAAATACAGAGCAGATTAAAAAAACCGTATGGACCGACAATCCACAAGGAGACCTGATTAGAGTGCACCGCGCCTATTCAGATAATGATGAAGGAAGCTTTGTTTCGCACGATATTTTCGAAATTCAGAACCAAAGCCAACGCCCTAACAGCGACTTTGCCATTCTATATAGAACAAATGCACAATCGCGATCTTTCGAGGAGGCCATGCGCAAGCTGAACATTCCGTATCGTATTTATGGTGGACTCTCTTTCTATCAAAGAAAGGAAATCAAAGACTTGTTGGCTTATTTCAGATTAACAGCCAACCCAAACGATGAAGAAGCACTCAAACGAGTAATCAATTATCCGGCCCGTGGCATTGGAAAAACCACCATGGAAAAGTTACTCATCGCCAGCAACAAATACGACCAACCCATTTGGGAAATCATTGCGCATCCGCACACCTATAACACAGGACTTAATAAAGGTACCTTGAGTAAAATTGGAGCATTTGCCCTGATGATCCAAAGTTTTCAATCTATCATCAACAAAAAGAATGCGTTTGAAGTAGCTGATCATATCGCACAAGAATCTGGATTGGTGAAGGACTTAAATGCAGACAAAACACCTGAAGGCGTTGCACGTTACGACAACATCCAAGAGCTGATCAATGGTATCAAGGAGTTCTCTGATCAAATCGACCCGAACAATCCCGACCGAATTTTCACCCTCCCCGACTTCCTCGTAGATGTGGCCTTGCTCACTGATGCGGATAACGATGATGATGACGATAATAAAGTAAGCATGATGACCATTCATGCCGCTAAAGGACTTGAGTTTCCTTACGTGTATGTCGTTGGAATGGAAGAAAACCTTTTCCCTTCTCAACTGGCTTTAAACTCGCGAAGCGAACTCGAAGAAGAGCGACGCCTGTTTTACGTGGCCATCACCAGAGCCGAAGTTAGAGCTACCCTAACCTACGCTTTAACCCGATACCGCTGGGGCCAACTTTCCCAATGTGAACCTTCTCGCTTTCTCGACGACATTGAGGAACAATACCTGAGCAGACCAAAAGCTAGCCCCAAACAAAGTAATCCTTTTGCTGGAAAAGGAGGCTTCGATCAAGCGCGTCAACAGTTCTACAAACCTATGGGCAGCGCTAATGACGTCAACACTTCACCTAAACCAAACATGAAAAAGGTGAGCGATACGCCATCGCAAGCAAGTGCGGCCGACCTCAATGGAATCCGAGTTGGAACAGAAGTAGAACATGCCCGTTTTGGTAAAGGAAAAGTGCTCAAGATTGAAGGTGAAGTACCAAATCACAAAGCAACCGTGTATTTTCCATCAGCAGGTCAAAAGCAGCTCCTCTTGAAATTCGCCAAGCTGAAAATCTTATCTTAAGCCTCATGAAAACAGTTGGTATTTTATTCTTTTTCTTTTTCGGGGTGATGGGCCTAAGTGCTCAAACAACGCCGATCAATGATAGAGATGGATCTCCCATGCGCTTAAAATGGTTTAGTGAACAAGCTCCCGATGCTGTTCCAAAATACGAGCACATTGAATTAGGCATGATGCTCCCCCCTAATGTTGAAGCAAGCATTAGAAACTATCTCAATGGAATTCCTACCTCAAGAGCCTTGAACCCTTTTGACCCGCAAGACATTGAAGTTGTGGCCTATTTCAAAAAAGAAAACGCACCTTCAGAAGCCCTCCCCGAGAAGCGTTTTGCCTTCTACTATCGTCCTTACCAGCGAGATACTTCTTCGAAGGACCCCAATGAGTGGGGACATAAAGCGCTAGAAACACTACACCCCTTTAGAGCGCGCTTCACACCAATAGATACGGGAACCTATGTTTGCTGGTTCTCCCTTGAAACAAAACTATCGCCAATCGCTATCAGCAATAGCATTCGCTTTGAAGTCATCGACAGCGATAAAGCTGGATTCATGAGTGTGGGTGAAAACAAGCGTTACTTTGTGCGCGATTCAAGCTCATTCTTTCCTGTTGGACAAAACCTACCTTGGCCTGCTTGCGACCCGGCCATTTACCCAAAATGCGCAGAGACAGATTGCTACAACGCCGAACCATGGTGCAGTTCAACCATGAACCCTGCCGGTTATTTAGCCTACCACAAACAAATGAAAGAATACGCCCTTCACGGAGGGAACTATTTCAGAATGCTCATCGCTCCTTGGAACCTGGATATCGAATTTGAAAAACTGAACAATTATAGCGACCGACTCAACTGTGCTTGGGAAATGGATGAGATTCTTCGCGAAGCAAAAACAAATGAGCTCCTCATTCATCTCGACCTGCACGTGCATTATCCTCTTGAAGATGTTTCGGGTTACTCCATGTGGCACTGGGATTACGGCGATATTGAGTGCTTCCCTTACGACGATCCTTACTGTTATTCTGATGAACTAGGACTTCCAACTGTTCGCGACTTTTTGGCAAGTGAAGAAGCTAAGCGGCACTATAAAAACAGGCTACGCTATTTTATTGCTCGCTATGGCTACAGCACGAACATCTCTACTTTCGAGCTTGTTAGCGAAGTGAATGGGATTGGATCTTCACCGGGTGTTACAGAAAACTGCCAGGCAGATGGTAGCCACCTCTCCATGCCTTACCGGGAAGATGCGAGCATGACGAGGTTGATTTATCTCTGGCAAAAAGAGATGTTGGACTTCATTAAATATGACTTGCGCCACGAAGACCATCTGCTCTCCGTCAGCGTATCTGGTCCGGCCGATTTTATTTTGGGCGACAGCATTTACTACGAGCCCTCACTCGACATCGCCACCTATAACTACTACAACGCAGGAATTCAAAAGTATTTCGGCTTCACTGAAATCATGGATGATTTCCAAACCGACAATGGGAGAAGCCCCATTACCAACCTTAACCCACCGGCCATCAACAAGCCATTGATGTTCTCTGAAGTTGGTCCGGGAATGAACATTGAGTATTGTGACTCAGACTTGCGCTTCATTAAAAGTGTTTGGTGCTCTGCCTTTTCAGGAGTGAGCGCTACGGCAATGAATTGGAGCAACCAGTACAACCCTGAATTATGGGAGCACTTAGCGCGTATCGACAGCATCATGCAAGGGCTTCGTTTGGATCAAGAGAACTGGAAGGGTGTGAACGACATTAGTAAAGATAAAATGGGCGACATGATGGCGCTCAGAAGAGGAGGGAAAGACAAAAAAGCGCTTGGTTTGGTGCACAACAGGAGTATCAATTTTTATACCCGAAGGAGTGCCGACGGAACCCCATGTCAGACCTTTTTTGAAGATAACCCCCAATATTTTGACCGCCGCTACGCGCAAGCTCAAACGCTAGAGGCTAAGGGAGGAAAAACAAAACTAGAGGTAGAAAACATGGGCGCACTGCAGGCCTACCGCATACAGTGGATTGACATCGAAACCGGTCAAATAATTAGTGAAAGCAAGCAAAATACCGGTTTTAACGGAAAGCTCACTTTAAAGCACCCGGATATTGGAATAACAGGAACAGGGCTCCTCTTTTTTATTGCAGAACAACTTTAAATTAAATCAATTTTTCAAGACTTGATTTGATGCGCTAGAGAATCATTACCTTTGCAGCTATGTCAGAAAATTTCGAAGGACTTACTTACAATAGTGCTAGACCAGATTTAGCCATTCCTGAATACGGAAGAAACATTCACAACATGATCGATTACGCCAAGTCAGTAGCCGATCGTGAAGAGCGTAATAAAGTTGCACAAGCCATCATCAGTGTAATGGGGCAACTCTTCCCTCACCTTCGCGACATCGACGATTACAAGCACAAGTTGTGGGATCATTTGCACATCATTGCCAACTTTGAGTTGGATGTAGATTCTCCCTATCCAAAACCTGAGGCTGAAACCTTGGCTCAAAAGCCAGAGCGAGTTCCTTACCCAAAAGGGAAAATGAAATACGGGCACTACGGAAGTATCTTAGAGGAGCTCATCCAGAAAGCCAGCGCTTATGAGGAAGGTGATGAAAAAAACACCTTAACCATGATGATTGCTAACTTGATGAAGCGCCACTACCTTACCTATAACAGGTCTTCTGTTGATGACGCCTTGATCAAAGATCAATTGGTAGAGCTTTCAAATGGAAAATTGAAATTAGACGCTGATGTAGAGCTTGTAAGCACAACTGAAGTCTTAAAAAACACCAAGCCCACAAACATCAGAAGCAACAACAAAAAAGGCCCAATCAAAAAGAAGAAAAAGAAGTACTAAGCTGCACTTCATATTTCGTAAGCTGCACTTCATATTTCGCTTACTTTAAATTCTGTTTCGCTTAACAATTAGTTCTTCTCGAAATCCTTTCCCCGTTAGGATGTCGATAAGTTTTTACGTTCTTTCTTAAAAGACCCTAGCTTTTTAAAATCTTTAGGGCTCGAAAAAACAGAAGGAATGGGAACATTTATCATACAAGGAGGAAAACAACTCAAAGGAGAAATCATACCACAAGGTGCTAAGAATGAGGCTTTGCAAATTATTTGCGCTGTTCTACTTACACCCGAGCCGGTAAAAATCAGCAACATCCCAAATATTGTTGATGTCAATAAACTTATTTCATTACTGAAAGACCTTGGAGTTAAAGTTGAACAGCATGACGAGTTCACCTATACTTTTCAAGCCGATGAAGTCAATCTCGACTATCTAGACTCTCCAGAATTCAAAAAGAAAGGATCCTCATTGAGAGGTTCGATTATGATTGTTGGTCCGCTACTCGCACGTTTTGGCAGAGGATACATTCCACAACCAGGAGGAGATAAAATTGGCCGAAGAAGACTTGATACTCACTTTACCGGCTTACAAAAACTTGGTGCCAATTTTGAGTATGATGCAAAGAATGCTTTTTATAAGGTACATTCTCCTCGTCTCCAAGGAGCAGATATGTTACTCGATGAAGCATCAGTAACAGGAACTGCCAACATCTTAATGGCCGCTGCTCTCGCCAAAGGCACCACCACTATTTACAATGCAGCTTGTGAACCTTACCTTCAGCAGTTGAGCAAAATGATTAATCGAATGGGAGGAAAAGTCTCTGGCGTTGGCTCCAATCTGCTAACAATTGAAGGTGTAGATGCGCTCGGAGGATGTGAACACCGCTGCTTGCCCGATATGATTGAGATTGGCAGTTTCATTGGGATGGCAGCCATGACGAAGAGCGAGATTACCATCAAGGACGTTCAACACAAAGAATTGGGAATCATTCCCGAAATATTCCGAAGACTAGGAATCAAGATTGAATTGCGAGGTGATGATTTATTCATTCCCGCTCAAGACTCTTATGAAATTGAAAGCTTTATTGATGGGTCTATCCTTACAGTATCTGATGCTCCATGGCCTGGATTTACTCCTGACCTTCTTTCAATCGTTTTAGTCACGGCTACTCAAGCACGAGGCAGCGTTTTGATTCATCAAAAAATGTTTGAAAGCCGCTTGTTCTTTGTAGATAAGCTCATCGACATGGGGGCCCAGATTATTTTGTGTGATCCGCACCGCGCTACCGTTATTGGTCTCGACCGAAAAACACCACTGAAGGGAGTTACAATGACCTCTCCAGATATTCGTGCGGGTGTTTCTTTGCTTATTGCTGCTTTATCTGCAGAAGGAACCAGCACCATCCACAATATCAGTCAGATCGACAGGGGCTATCAAAATATCGAGTCGCGATTGAAGGCCCTTGGTGCAGATATTCAGCGCATCGATTAATGTTTTTTCATTCTTGCTTGCATTCCAATAGATCGTGGAACGGTCTTTGGTGCACTGCAAGCAAATAATTACCTTTAGATTCCATTATTCAGACGACATGAAAAACATCAAAATAATGCTCTTTGGAGCAAGTCTTGCAGCATTTGGCTTCGGCTTCATGCAATCAAACGAGCCTAGTGTAGCTAAATCGGTTTATGAAGCTCCAGTGAAAATTGGAACTGCAATTGGAGATCAAGCTCCTGAGATTTCAATGAATGGAATTGATGGAAAAAAAATTGACCTTTCAAGCCTTCGTGGCAAACTCGTTCTCATCGATTTCTGGGCTTCATGGTGCGGACCTTGCCGTCGTGAAAACCCAAACGTGGTTCGCGCATATCAGAAATACCAAAAATCAAAGTTCAAAACAGCTGAAGGTTTTGACGTTTTCTCCGTTTCTCTAGACAGCAATGCTGAAAGCTGGAAAAAAGCCATTCAACAAGATCGTTTGAGCTGGTCTAACCATGTTTCAGACTTAAAAGGTTGGAAAAACGAAGCTGCTGCCATTTACGGTGTTAGTTCGATTCCAATGAGCTTTTTGGTAGATGAAAACGGAATTATCGTTGCAAAAAATTTGAGAGGCATGGAGTTGCACGTGCAAATAGACCAGCACGTAGCAAAGCTGAGATAGATCATTTTTAGAGCTTAGAAATAACATCATTGACTAAAAAGAGACTGACTTTCGTTGGTCTTTTTTTATGCCTAGATGTCAGCACGAAGCGCAGTTGCAGCAGCAATACGACACATTTTCGTTCAAAACTTATTAATTCTGCCACCCTGACACGCTTAAATTATTTGGCAAAACTTTTGACCTTTGCCCCGCAAGAAGAAAAGATCATGAACAAAGACGAGCAAATGCACGAAGAAGCTGAAATGAATAACAGCGCCGATCAAGATACTGGTGCTGAAAATCATACAGAAGAAACAGTTGAGAATGCAAATGAGGCAATTACAGACCCAATGCAAGTACTTCAGCAAGAAGTTGCTGATTGGAAAGACAAATACACCCGTCTTTACGCTGAATTTGACAACTTCAGAAAGCGCAACGCCAAAGAACGCCTTGATCTCATGAAGAGCGCGGGAAAAGACATCATTCAAGATATGTTACCCCTTATTGACGATTTCGAAAGAGCAGAGAAAGCCAATGCCGAATCTGAGGACATCAAGGCCATCAAAGAAGGCTATGCCCTTATTCAAGCCAAGCTTATTCGCACCTTGGAGGCGAAAGGATTAAAGCCAATGGACAGCATGGGGAAAAGTTTTGATGTTGAATACCACGAAGCAATCACCAACATACCGGCTCCCAGTAAAAAGGAGGTGGGTAAAGTTCTTGACGTGGTTGAAAAAGGCTATTTCTTAAACGATAACATTCTCCGTTACGCGAAAGTAGTCGTTGGACAATAAGCGAATTATGGCTAAAAGAGATTATTACGAAGTATTGGGCATTTCTAAAGGTGCCAGTGAAGCCGAAATAAAGAAGGCATATCGCAAATTGGCGCTCAAGTACCACCCTGACAAGAATCCTGATGATGCTTCCGCAGAGGAAAAATTCAAAGAGGCGGCAGAGGCTTACGAGGTATTGAGCAATGCCGAGAAAAAGCAACGCTACGACCAATTTGGTCATGACGGAATGCGCGGAGGTCAAGGTTTTGGCGGCGGCGGGATGAACATGGACGATATTTTCTCTCAATTTGGCGACATCTTCGGTGGAGCTTTTGGCGGAGGATTTGGAGGTGGCGGTGGAGCTCGAAGAAGCACCCGCATCAAAGGTTCAAACCTTCGCATCAAGGTGAAACTTACACTTGAAGAAATTGCCAATGGTGCAGTCAAAAAAGTGAAGGTATTTAAACTGGTTCAGGCAGAAGGGGTTGAGTACTCTAGCTGCGGAACTTGCGGAGGAGCTGGTCAGGTTCGAAGAGTAACAAATACCATTCTCGGTCAGATGCAAACCACATCTACCTGCCCCACCTGCCATGGGGCCGGAAAATCAGTCAAAAGCAAACCAAAAGATGCCGACGAAAACGGCCTAAAGCGCGAAGAGGAAGTGATTTCTATTGACATCCCTGCAGGTGTTGAAGAAGGCATGCAATTGAACATGAGCGGAAAAGGTAACGCGGGTCCTTTTGGCGGTGTACCTGGCGACTTATTGGTGGTTATTGAAGAAGTGGAGCACGACGAGCTCAAACGAAATGGTAAAAACCTGCATTATGAGTTGTACCTCAACTTCGTGGATGTAGCTCTGGGTTGCTCAGCGGAAATACCTTTGGTTAGTGGGAAAGCGAAAATCAAAGTGGAGGCTGGCACACAAAGCGGTAAAATTGTTCGACTCAGAGGTAAGGGTTTACCTGCTGTTCAATCTTACGGGCATGGAGATTTGTTGGTGAACATCAATGTTTGGACACCGCAAAACTTGAGTTCTGAAGAGAAGGCAATTTTGGAGAAACTCAAAGATTCTGATAACTTCAAACCGCAGCCTACGCATAGAGACAAAGGATTCTTTCAACGAGTGAAGGAAATGTTCTCTTAATAATTGAATAGAGTCAATAAGTTCAACAATCCTTTTCCTTTTTTGGGGGAGGATTGTTTAGTTTTACGCTGAACTGAAGCACATGAACGCACTAGAAGCTAATCACATCACCAAAACATACGCCAATCACATCGCCCTAGATGATGTCAGTATTACCGTTCCAGAAGGCGCTGTATTTGGCTTACTTGGTCCGAACGGCGCAGGTAAAACCTCCCTGATTCGCATCATCAACCAAATCACTGGCCCGGATAGCGGCGAAATCAAACTCTTCGGGGAAAAACTTCAAGCCAAGCACATCAGTACCATTGGCTATTTGCCTGAGGAGCGAGGATTGTACAAAAAGATGAAGGTTGGAGAACAGGCACTTTACCTAGCTCAGCTTAAGGGGATGTCCAAAAGGGAGGCGAAAGCAAAATTAGACGAGTGGTTCGAACGCTTCGAAATTAGTGCGTGGTGGAATAAAAAAGTAGAAGAACTATCTAAGGGGATGGCTCAAAAAATTCAATTTGTTACCACTGTATTGCACGAGCCCAAATTGCTCATTCTAGATGAACCGTTCAGCGGGTTTGACCCCATCAATGTTGAGCTCATCAGAAGTGAATTAATGCGCTTGAGAGATCAAGGAGCAAGCATCATTCTATCGACACACAACATGGGTAGTGTAGAAGAAATTTGCGATCATATAGCGCTCATCAACAAATCGAAAAAAGTACTTGAAGGTGGTGTTTCTGAGATTCGAGAAGCTCATGCTCGTCAAGAATACGAAATTAGATACAAAGGCACTGCCATAGCCTTTGCGAATGCCTTGTGGACCAACTTTGAATTGCTTTCTCAAGGACAAGAAAAAGAGAGCCAAAGTGCTGTTGTAAGGCTTGGAGACAAGATGAAGCTCAACGATTTGCTTCGTGCAGTGGTAGATCATGTTGAATTGCTCGATGTGAACCGAAAACTGCCTTCAATGAACGATATTTTCATCCAAACAGTTACCCAAAACGAAGTAGGACATGAGTAAAATCGGATTAGTCATAGGAAGAGAATACAGCAGCCGAGTTCGAAAGAAGTCATTTATTATCATGACCATTCTTGGTCCGCTCTTATTTGCGGGTATTATTGCTGCTGCCATTTGGGTATCTGTAGCAGATAATTCCGAGCATGAAGTTTTGGTAGTTGATTACGCGGGAATGTTGAGCTATGTTAATCCTGAAAGCGGAAGAATTGAGCCCAGTTATCCAGAGATTTTTAAAGGAGATGAGAACTTGTTCTTTCACTTTACAGACAAGCTTCCTAGCGACAGTGCTTTCATCAACAGCCCTTACACCCTTATGTTGGAGTTTGACGATTCTATCTTAGCTGCTAAGAAAGCCCACTTGTATTACAAAGACCTCCCTTCTGCCCAGGTGAGCATGAGAATTACCGGTGCGCTGGAAAATGGTATCGAACGCGTTAAGGTTAGGGAAAACGATCAAATCGACTACAGTACTTATAAAAGATTAAAGACCAGTCTTTCCCTGGCAAAATTCGACATCAACAATAAGGAAGACGCCTCAATGGATCAGGAAAAGGGCATTGTTGGAATGATGCTCGCCGTTATCATTTTCTTTTTCATCTTCCTTTATGGTTCGCAAGTAATGCGCGGTGTAATCGAAGAAAAATCAAACCGAATTGTAGAAGTTATTGTGAGTTCGATAAAGCCTTTTCAGTTGATGATGGGTAAGATTATCGGTATTGGATTGGTAGGCTTGACCCAATTTTTAATCTGGATTTTGTTTTCTATCCTCATCTTCACTGCTGCCGGAATGATCTTTGAAAGTGGTGGTTTTGATAGCGTTGCTGCTGTCGACGGATTGCGTTCTGGCGGACAAACGCCCATTGACTTTGAAACTTTCTTACAACAACAAGACGGTTTCAGTCTTTTGGTTTCTATCAATTGGCCGCTCATCTTATTTATGTTTTTCATCTATTTTATTGGAGGCTACCTTTTGTATGGCTCTTTGTTTGCGAGTATTGGAGCAGCAGTGGATAGTGAAACCGACACGCAACAGTTCTTAATGCCTGTGATGTTGCCATTATTCTTCTCTTACTTTGTAGCCATCATGAGCGTTAGTAATCCAGAAGGTTTTGCTGCAAAACTCTTCAGTTTCATTCCCCTCTCTTCGCCAATAATAATGATGATTCGCACGCCACTAAACAGCACAAGCGTTTGGGAATTATTGATTTCCGTGGCCATACTATTTGCTACCGCCGTCTTCTTTGTTTGGTTGGCTGGAAGAATTTACAGAACTGGAATTTTGATGTACGGAAAGAAACCATCTTACCGCGAAATCTGGAAATGGATCAAATTTAATTCATGAGTAAACGCATCGCCGTAATCGACTGTGGAACCAATACCTTCAACTTGCTCATTGCAGATCTGGAAGAAGGAAATTGGAAAACTGTTTTCAACACCAAACAAGCCGTAAAGCTTGGTCAGGGTGGTTTTTCAAAAGAAGGAATCAGAAAAGAACGCTATCTCGTGGGGATGGACGCTTTGAAATCTCATCGAGAAACCATTTTGAACTATCAGGTTGACGACACCTTTGCCTTTGCCACCTCTGCTCTTCGGGAGGCGGGGAATGGACAGCGTTTCGTTAAAGAAGCCGCTGAGCGTTTTGGAATTCATATCAAACTCATTGATGGCGATCGGGAGGCGGCCCTTATTATGAAAGGCGTTCGACAGAGCTTAGACTTAAAGGGAGAAACTGCCCTGATTATGGACATTGGTGGTGGTAGTACCGAATTCATTATTGCCAATGACACGCAGCTCTTCTGGAAGGAAAGTTTTCCGCTTGGCGTAAGTCGTTTATACGAGCAACTTCAGCCACAAGACCCTATTGAAGAGGAAGAAGTACTCAGCTTGAAAAAACATTTGAGTGAGGTGCTTCTTACTCTAGATCAAGCTGTAAAAGAACATTCTCCTGTTTTCTTACTTGGCAGTTCTGGTTCTTTTGACTCGATTGTTGACATGGCCTACTTCAAATGGGGAGGAGAGCGAAACCCGCTCTCGAACCCTGTGAGCATGGACCACTTCAACAGCCTTTTTGACGAGCTCATTGGAAGTACAAAAAACGAACGTTTGTTAGTTCCAGGACTTCAACCAATACGCGCTGATTTCATGGTAATTGCCCTGATCATGATTAAATTTACCCTCGAGAGATATAACTTGAACCGCATTCACCAATCAAACTACGCCTTAAAAGAAGGTGTTTTATTTGAACTGGCTCAAAAAGCCGCCGAAACGGAATAAAACTTGATAGCATGTCGAAAAAGAAATCAATGCCACAGATCTTAATAATTGACGATGAAGCCGCAATCCGCAGCACATTAAAAGAAATTTTAGAATATGAAGATTATCAAGTAGACGAAGCTGAAGATGGGGCGAGTGGACTTAAAAAAGCCATGGACCAGCCTTACGACATCATCTTTTGCGACATCAAGATGCCAAAAATGGATGGTTTGGAAGTGCTTGAGAAACTCAAACTCGCGGAAGTAGACTCCCCTATCGTAATGATCTCTGGTCATGGCACCGTTGAAACTGCGGTAGAAGCCCTGAAGAAAGGTGCTTATGACTTCATCGAGAAACCTTTAGACTTGAACCGTATATTGGTTACCCTCAGAAATGCCACCGATCAAAATGCGCTTGTTGAGGAGACAAAAGTTCTTAAACGCAAGATCAACAAGGTTTTGGGGTCGAACATTATTGGTGAGTCGCCAGCTATTCTTGAAATTAAAGCGCTGATCGACACCGTGGCTCCGACAGAAGCCCGAGTTTTGATTACAGGTGGTAATGGTTCTGGAAAAGAGTTAGTTGCTCGACAACTTCATGAAAAAAGCGAACGTGCCAAAATGCCTTTTGTGGAAGTCAATTGTGCTGCTATCCCTTCTGAGTTGATCGAAAGCGAATTGTTTGGTCATGAAAAGGGGGCTTTCACAAGTGCCATTAAACAGCGTAAAGGAAAATTTGAACAAGCTGATGGCGGCACCCTTTTCTTAGATGAGATTGGCGATATGAGCTCATCTGCTCAGGCAAAAGTACTTCGTGCATTGCAAGAAAACCGCATATCTCGTGTTGGTGGAGACAAAGACATTAAGGTGAATGTTCGAATTTTTGCTGCTACCAACAAAGACCTGCGCAAAGAGATTGAAAATGGTCATTTCCGAGAAGACCTTTACCACCGATTGAGCGTTATCCCCATCCATGTGCCCTCATTAAAAGACAGAATCGAAGACATTGAGCTTCTTGCTCATCACTTCATCAACATGATTTGTGAGGAATATGGATCGCCAATTAAAGAAATCGAGGCTGGAGCGATCAAAGAACTTCAGAAGGGTCAGTGGACTGGAAACATTCGTGAATTAAGGAATGTAATTGAACGACTGATCATTCTTTGCCCGTCAAAAATCAGCGCCGCAGATGTTCAGAAATACGCCCACCTGAACATCGCTTAAGTTCCCACAAAAAAAATTGATGTTTTTTTGAAACCTTTTTTGAAAAAAGGCAACCGTGCGTAAAAACCATCGTCTTCTTAGTGAGACGAAGTTCTTATTACGATTTAAAAACATCGATTATGGAAAATATTTTTAACAACTCAGACGGAGGCATAGGCATCTACTTCTTAGTGTTCCTATTCTTACTTATTGGCGCTGTTGCTAAATGGCGTTTGTTTGTAAAGTGCAATCAACCAGGATTGGCGTCTATTGTTCCAATTTGGGATTTGGTTGTGACCATGAGCATTGTTGGAAGACCGAAGTGGCATGCTTGGTTTTTCGTTATTCCAGTGTTCAACATCTTCTTCGCTTTTAAAGTCCTTATTGAACTCGCGCAGAGCTTTGGTAAAACCAGTGTGGTAGATTATATCCTCGTGGTTGTACTCAATATTTTGTACGTTTTCAACATGGCATTAGCCTACAATGAGATCTATCACGGACCAGTATATGGTCAAAGTGTCAATCAAATTAAAGCTAGAGCATCTCAGTTTGCTCACTAAAACCAAAACTATACTATTTCCTTGTGGTATTAATCGCAGATCCTTAACCTGCTTCTAATTACCTATTGCTTGAAAATGCGCTTAGCTGATGAAGTTAAGCGCATTTTTTATGGCATCATCTAAACCTTCTGGGCGTTTTCCTCCTGCAGTAGCAAAAAATGCTTGTCCGCCTCCTCCTCCTTGGATGTGCTTTGCAAGCTCTTTCACTACATTTCCTGCGTGGAGCGCCTTTGAATTCACCAGGTCTTCCGTTACCAAGCAAGCAATCAGTGCCTTTCCATCTGTCTCAGTGCCAAAAACCGCGAACAAAGATTCACACTCTCCCTTAAGTTCAAAGGCCATGTCTTTGATCTCAGCAGCGTCCAAATCTACTCGCTTGGCAATAAATGAAACACCATTTACTTCCTTAATCTCGCTTTTAATGGTGGACTTGATGTCCTTAGCTGCCGCCTTTTTAAAGCTGGCTAGTTCTTGTTCAAGATTCGCATTCTTCTGCTGTAAGTCGCTCACTGCCTTCAACAAGTCTTGTTGTTTTGTTTGGGCTGTAAGCTCTTGGATGAGCTGACGATCTTGTTGAATCACTTCCATTGATCGCTCTCCCGAGATGGCTTCGATTCTTCGAATACCCGCAGCCACGGCTCCTTCGCTTACAATTCTAAACGGACCAACTTCTCCAGTGCCTTTCACGTGGGTTCCTCCACACAATTCTATAGAAGAACCGAACTTGATAACGCGTACCGTATCTCCATATTTCTCACCAAAGAGCATCATTGCCCCAAGTTCTTGTGCTTCGGCGATTGGTGTATTTCTTCTTTCGTCTAGCGGAATATTGGCAAGAATGGCCTTATTCACTCGATCTTCCACCTCTTTCAATTCCTCCGGCTTCACCTTTGAGAAATGAGAGAAGTCAAAACGAAGGTAATCTGGAGAAACCAAAGAACCTTTTTGTTCAACGTGCGTTCCCAGCACACTTCGAAGCGCTTCGTGCAACAAGTGGGTTGCCGAGTGGTTTCTTGCTGAAGAACTTCTCTTTTCGGCATCAACAATGGCCTTGAATGCTGCTTGAGGATTTTCAGGACACACATCTGTGTAATGCACAAGGAGGTTGTTTTCCCTTTTTGTCGTATTTACCTTGATGCTTTCGTTCGCCGATTTCAACCAACCCTCATCACCAACTTGCCCTCCACCTTCAGGATAGAAAGGCGTAATGTTCAAAACGAGTTGATAGCCCTCTTTCCCTTTCGCTTTTATCTTTCTGTACTTCGTGATTTTTACATCCGCTTCAAGCTGATCGTAACCAACGAACTCCGACTCATCGTCTTTGTAAACTTCAACCCAGTCGTCTGTTTCAATCTTACCGGCAGCACGAGAGCGTTCTTTTTGAGCCTCGAGATGTTTCTTAAAGCCTTCGAGATCCACCTTCTTACCTGCTTCACTTGCAATCAATGAAGTTAAGTCGTCTGAAAAGCCGTAAGTATCATACAATTCAAAAACAACCGCACCGTCGATAAGATCATTGTTCATTCCTTTGATGTACTCGTTGATGCGTTGAATTCCTTTATCCAAGGTTCTAAGGAAGTTTTCTTCTTCTTCCTTGATGACCTTCTTAATGAGTTCTTTTTGTTTTGACATTTCTGGGAAGGCCTCTCCCAATTGTTGTTCAAGAATATCCACCAACTCATAGATAAAGGCTTCTTTCATCTCCAAGAAGCTGAAGGCATAGCGAATGGCTCTTCTCAAGATTCTTCGGATCACATAACCCGCGCCAGTATTTGATGGTAATTGTCCATCAGCAATAGAAAAAGCCACCGCTCTAACGTGGTCAGAAATCACACGAATGGCGATATCTTGTTTTGAATCGCTGCGTTTGTAGGTAATGTTGCTGCGCTTTTCAATGCTCTGAATGAGGGGGGTGAAAATATCGGTATCGTAATTTGATTGCTTTCCTTGTAAAACCACCGCCAAACGTTCAAAGCCCATTCCAGTATCAATGTGCTGAGCCGGGAGTGTTTTAAGCGAGCGGTCTGACATGCGCATGAACTGCATAAAAACCAAGTTCCAGATCTCAATCACTTGAGGGTGATCTTGGTTTACTAAATCTCTTCCTGGGATTTTTGCTTTTTCTTCTTCACTCCTGAGGTCCACGTGAATTTCAGAACATGGTCCGCAAGGCCCTGTCTCCCCCATTTCCCAGAAGTTGTCTTTTTTATCGCAAGCCAAGATGCGTTCTTCCTGAACAAGGCTCAACCAAATGTTTTTCGCTTCCAAATCTTCAGGGAGTCCGTCTTCTTCATCACCTTGAAAAATGGTGATGTAAAGGTCTTCTTTACTGATGTTGTAGCGCTCCGTTAAGAGTTCCCAGGCCCATTTAATGGCGTCTTCTTTGAAATAATCGCCGAAAGACCAGTTTCCGAGCATTTCAAACATCGTGTGGTGATAGGTATCTACCCCTACCTCTTCAAGGTCGTTATGCTTTCCTGAAACGCGAAGGCATTTTTGTGAATTAGCGGCACGTTTGAAGGTAATCTCAGAATTCCCTAAGAACAGGTCTTTGAACTGATTCATACCAGCATTGGTGAACATGAGCGTTGGATCATCTTTAATTACCATTGGTGCAGATGAAACAATTTCATGTTCTTTCGACTTGAAAAAGTCAAGAAATACGCGTCTAATTTCTTTTGATGTCATAATAATGCCTTTTGGATACACGTTAAGAGCTGTTAAAGCCCTGTACCCTGCGTTTTAGTGATTGCAAAAGTACGTGATTTTGGGTACTTTCGCGCAAGCTAATTGAATAGTTGATGGCACGATACCGTTACAAATACAACCCCAGCCGACTAGTTTACGAGAAAGTTCCATATACCTTTAAGGATTATGCGGGCTGGACGCTTAAGGTCTTGGGTTTTGTAGCGCTTATTGCCGTTGTCAGTATCCTCACCTTTGATCAGTTCTTTGAGAGTCCGAAACTTCTCGATGCTGAACGCGAAAATCGTTTCTTAAAAGCGCAGGTGGAAGATTTGAATCAAGAGTTAAATCAGATGTCTGTTGTTCTCGATGATTTGGCTGAGCGGGATGATGATATTTACCGAAACATCTTTGGTGCAGCTCCCTACCCCGAGCATTTGAGAAAACCTGGTGTTGGTGGCGCAGATCGTTTTAAATCATACGAAGGCTACGATAATTCTAAGCTCATCATTGAAGCCCAGAAGAAGGTATCAGAGCTCCAGCGACAATTGGTTTCTCAAAGCAAATCATTTGAAGAGCTATTTAAACTGGCCAAGTCGAAATCAGAAATGTTGTCTTCAATTCCAGCTATTCAACCCGTGAGAAATGAAGATCTCAAGCGAGTAGCTTCTGGTTATGGTTGGAGAATTGACCCCATCTACAAAGTGCGAAAAATGCACTGGGGAATGGACTTTACGGCGCCTATTGGCACCGAAATCTTTGCTACAGGAGATGGTGTTGTTGTTCGTGTTGAACGCAAGCAAAGCGGCTACGGTAAGAACGTTGTGATCAAGCACGGTTTTGGCTACGAAACACTTTACGGACACATGAGCCAAATCATGGTCAAGGAAGGTCAGAAAGTAAAACGTGGTGAAGTTATTGGCCTCATAGGAAATACGGGGAAATCAGTAGGTCCTCACCTTCATTATGAAGTGATTAAAGACGGAGAAAAAGTAAATCCAGCTTATTTTTACTTTAACGATTTATCTCCAGAGCAATACGAAGCCATGTTAGAACAATCTAACGCCGCCAACCAGAGCTTTGATTAAGTTGTTTTAAAGACTTAACTTCCACCTTTACAGATGCCATACAAAGAGAAAGAAATAGAGAAGCAGTATTACAGCATTTCCGAGGTAGCCAAAACCTTTGGAGTGAATGCCTCAACTATTCGCTTTTGGGAAAAGGAATTTGACGTCATCAAACCGAAAAAGAACCGCAAAGGGAATCGCATGTTTACCTTGAAAGACATGGAGAATTTACGGGTCATTTATCATTTAGTGAAAGAGCGTGGTTTCACGCTAGATGGTGCTCGAAACCACATGAAGAGTAATGGTGAGCAAGTTTCGAATGAGGCAGAAGTGGTGGCTCGCCTAGGAAAAATCAAAGCCTTTCTGCTCGATTTGAAAGACCAGCTGTGAAACGAAGCTCGGTGATGTATTTCTTGCTCTTCAGCAATGCCTTGGTATTGTTTATTTTCGGCCAGCAATTGTACCTCAAGCTTTTTCTAGCCCACACCCCTGTTGAATCTTTGCGCAAGGCCAGCGGTTTACTCATAGGAATTTCACCCTTTGTTCTTAGCTTTTGCTCCCTCTCGTATACCGCTCTTCGCTCCATCAGCAAGAATAAAAAAAACCTTTCCGAACAGAACATACTCGACGAAGAGTCGATTACCAATAGCGATGAGGAATGAGGTGCTGCTTCACGTAGTCTTCTACTCCTTCTTCTAGACTGTGGAAACCATCTTTATAACCAATACTCAAGAGCTTGTTCATGTTCGCCTCAGTGAAGTACTGGTACTTGTCGCGAATATCAATTGGCGTATCGATGAACTCAATTACCGCCTCTTTATCCAAAGCCTTAAATGTAGCCTCAGCCAGCGCCTTAAACGGACGTGCCGTTCCAGAGCCTAGGTTATAAAGCCCGGAGTCTTTTCTGTGGTGCATGAGGAAGTAGCACACTTTCGCCACATCTTTCACATAAACGAAATCGCGCATTTGGCCGCCATCAGTGTAATCTGGTCTGTGAGAGCGGAAGAGTTTAACTTTTCCATTCTCAGAAATTTGATTAAAGGAATGAAAAACAACCGAGGCCATTCTGCCTTTGTGAAACTCATTAGGTCCGTACACATTAAAGAACTTCAAGCCTGCCCAAAAGTAGGGTTGTTTCTCTTGTTTGAGTGCCCACTTGTCGAAATCGTTTTTTGAATCTCCGTAAGGATTAAGGGGTTTCAATTCATCAACGATATCGTGACGATCATCATAACCCAAAGCACCATCACCATAAGTTGCTGCGCTTGAGGCATACACCAAAGGCAAACCATGTTGAACACAAGCATTCCAAACGTCTTTTGAATAATTGAGGTTGAGCTCGTCAAAAATAGCTTGGTTGAATTCCGTGGTATCTGTTCTTGCACCAAGGTGAAACACAAATTGCACCTGATTTTCGTTTTCATGAAGCCAAGGAATGAAGGCAGAACGATCAACTAAGGCTGAATATTTCTTATTGATGTAGTTTGCTTTGCGGTCTTCCCGAGAAAAATCATCAACGAGAACGAGGTCATAAAATCCTTCTTCATTCAGTTTCTCCACCAAACCACTTGCAATGAATCCTGCAGCACCTGTAACAACAATCATATTTTTTTCTTTAATGAACGAACAAAAACTCCTGCAAAGGTATTGTAATTTGAACGAGTAGTAAGGTGTATATTTACCCAAATTTTCGGAAATGAAGACTGTTTACGTCACAAGAAGAGAGCGATTCAATGCCGCGCACAAACTTTGGAACCACGATTGGAGCGATGAAAAGAACCACGAGGTTTTTGGAAAGTGTGCTAATCCCAATTGGCACGGGCACAATTATGAGATCCACGTGACCATCAAAGGTGAGCCGGCAGCTGACACTGGATACTGCATGGATTTAAAAGTGTTGAGTCAGATTTTAAAGGAGCACGTTGTTGAACCTTTGGACCATAAGAACTTGAACCTGGATGTGCCTTGGATGAAAGGTAAAATGGCGAGTACCGAGATTTTGATTATCGAAATATGGGATCAGATTTTCGAGCCCATCAAGGCTGTGGGTTGCACGCTGCACGGCATTCGTTTGTATGAAACAGAAAACAACTACGCCGATTACTTCGGTGAGCAAT
>JAQWFN010000125.1 GCA_029238785.1 Flavobacteriales bacterium
TGATCCTTGGTGCTAATTTCATCCTGAAAAGCTAAAAGATCACAGATCAGTGCTCAGCACCAATCAAATAATTCAGCCCAAAAATAAATCGGCGCGTTTGAATGGGTCCATAAGCGAAATTGGTATCGAATTCGTCGCTAAAAGCTCGGTCTGCCGCAATAATAGGGCTTTCCTGAGTCCAGTTACCTAAGTTACGCACGGCAATAGAAGCAGTCCACTGCTCATTAAATTGCCATGAGCACTTGAGGTGGTGTTGGAAAAAAGGATCGCTCCGATTGCTGCCCGGAGCATCACTGCCCAAGTCAGGTAGTGGCATGGCACCAGTGAATGTTGTTTGAAGATCCATTCGCCATTTACCCGAGGAATAACTCAATTGTCCGTTCGCACTCCAATTCGGTGAGAATAGTAAGTTCACCTGCTCCGAAGCGCTTCCATTGGTGTTGATGGAATAGGTAGCACCAAGGTCGAGTTGCAGCGATTTTCGATTGAAAGAAAGGTTACCTGCCCATCCATAACTCTCGGCAAACTCATTGGCGTTCTCGTAAACAATCAAGTTGGGGTCGATATCATAATTGGGCACTATTCGGTTGCTGAAAGAGGTGTAAAACACATTGCTCTCCAGCTTGATGAAGGCCTCCGAAGTGGTGATGAAATGGTTCATGTGAAGCCCTAAATGCCACGATTCTTCTGGCCTCAGCTCCTCCCTGACTTCAATAATTCTAGAACCACTGAGTGCCGCATGATCCTCGGTAAATAAATTCACTAAGCGAAAACCTGTTCCGGCATTTAAACGCCAGCTCGGACCTTTTTCAGGACTAAATTTCACATTCATACGGGGCGAGTAAACCACACCATGATCGCGATGATGATCGAGCCGAAGACCAGAAAGCACTTCAAGCTTTTCACCAAAACTCCGCTGAGCTTGAACGAAAACACCAGGGATAAATTGAAATTTGGGCTGTTCTACCAAGCTGTTGTCTTCATACCACTGCATGCGTTGAGAAAGTCCAAGGCTAAATTTTGTTTTCTGAGCGTCGAAATTCTTTATAAAGTTGGAGAAAGTATTGTTCTGGTTCGCCCTAAAATGCATGTCGCCATAATAGCTGTCTTGAAAATGACTGGAATAAGCATACTCCGCACTCCAGCTTTTCCAACGGGCATTTCCAAAAAGCTCAGATCGGCGCGTTTCAATGTATTCACCATAGGTTTCGGAGCTGCCAATGTCTTGGGTGCCCCAATCCAACACACCGCCTTGTCGATCTTCATGGTAAATTCGTCCAGCTAAATTCGACCTGAAATCGCCTTTCTCATTATTCCATTTCACAAAAACAGAACGCTGATCGTTCAGAGGGATGTCGGTAAAATTGTCGCCATTTTCATCCAACTTCAAGAAATTTTTCGTCAAATCACCACCCAAAACCAAGCTGTTATGAGCAGAAAGGGGCAGGCGAAGATTAAAGTTACTGTTCAATTCTTGGTGCGTACTAAAGGAGTTCATCACACTCCCGTGCAAATGCTTGTGGGCTTTTTTGGTGATGATGTTGATTACGCCACCCATGGCTTCAGATCCGTATTGGGTGCTGGCCGGACCAGTAATTACTTCAACTTGTTCGATTAATGAAGCAGGAATTCCGTTCAAACCGTAAACGGCTGCGAGTCCACCCATCATGGGGATTCCATCGATAAGAACGAGGGTGTAAACGCCTTCCATACCGTTCAAGCGAATCTCATTTGTACCACAAACACTGCAGGCCACAACTTCACTAATGCCGTTACTCTGAGAAAGGCTTTGTACCAAACTAGCTCCCGGCATCACTTGAAGTTGGGCGGCTGGTATTACTCGTGTGGCAACAGGACTAGCACTCAAGGTACTTGGTGAGGAAATACCAGTTATCACTACAGGATCAAGCTCGAAATCCATCGTTTTTAATTCGATGTTGTAGCTTCTTTTTGTTTTCGGGGTGATGCGAAATTGTGCCATTTGATAGCCAATAGCAGTTACTTTAGCACTCAAATCCTTAGTGCAATCAAAGCTGATTTTTCCAAATTCATCAGCACTAAAACCTTCTCCTGTACTTAAAACCAAACTCGCAAAAGGAATGCTCTCTCCCTTCGAATGAACCCAAACCTCAATAGATTCCTCACTTTGAGCAAATAAACCAAAGGCAGTGAAGAAAGAAAATAGGAATCCGATTAATTTCATGTTGCGAAAATAATAATTAGACTAGTCTAAAAATATATTTAGAGCTTAAAATGTTCTATTTTTGGTATAAATCAAGAAAGAAGTTTTGGCTAGCGAAACCGTAGAGAATTATTTGAAGTGCATTTATGCCATAGAAAAGCATCAAGCCGATGGTGGTGTGAGCACAAATGCTATTGCAGAACACCTGCAAACAAAAGCCAGTAGTGTAACCGATATGCTGAAGAAATTAAAGCAGCGCGATTTGGTGGACTACAAGAAGTATCATGGCGCAAATTTAACTGCCAAGGGCCGAAATAAAGCCATTGAAATTATCAGAAAACACCGTCTTTGGGAAGTGTTTTTGGTGGAAAAGTTGAATTTCAAATGGGATGAGGTTCACGACATGGCAGAACAATTAGAACATGTGGAAGGACAAGAACTCTCAGATCGTTTAGACGCTTTTCTTGGTTACCCTCGCTTCGATCCGCACGGTGATCCTATTCCAGATGCAGAAGGGAAGATTCGCGACGACAGAAAGAAGCAAGCGCTAAGTACACTTTCTCAAAATCATTCAGGAGTAGTTGTGGGAGTACTCGATTCATCAGCACCTTTTCTCAAGTATCTCGACCACCTGGAATTGAAACTAGGTACTGAGTTGTTGGTGCTTGAAGTGATTGATTTTGATAAGAGCATGAAGATTCAAATCGGACAAGCCATCCACAACGTTTCGAACCAATTTGCTAAGAACTTACTCATCAGAAAAGAAATCAACTAATGGAAAGTATTTTACATTTCTTCGAAAACATTGACCCGGTGATGGGCGCACTCATTGCCACCACCTTCACTTGGTTGTTAACCGCTGCGGGTGCCTCTTTGGTTTTTTTCTTTAAAGGGATGAACCGCGCACTCTTTGACGGAATGCTTGGCTTTACTGGAGGGGTAATGATTGCAGCGAGTTTCTGGTCTTTATTGGCGCCAGCCATCGAAATGAGCGAAGGAGAAGGTTTTCAAAAAGCCATGCCGGCCGCAGTGGGATTCTCACTTGGAGCGCTATTCCTCTTCGGGCTCGATAAGTTGGTTCCTCACTTGCACATCAATTTCGACCGAAATAAAGCGGAAGGTCCAGACACGAACTGGCGAAGAACAACACTACTGGTGCTCGCCATTACACTTCACAACATTCCTGAAGGTTTAGCCATTGGGGTGCTGTTTGGAGGGGTTGCAGCAGGAATAGAAGGAGCAAGTGTAGGCGCGGCAGTGGCCTTGGCGATTGGAATTGGAATCCAGAATTTTCCCGAAGGAATTGCTGTATCAATGCCCTTAAGAAGGCAAGGAGTGAGTCGCTTCAAAAGTTTTTGGTATGGTCAGCTTTCGGCCATTGTGGAACCCATCGCCGGCGTTGTTGGTGCCCTTGCGGTGATGCAGATCGAACCCATTCTTCCTTATGCACTAGCTTTCGCCGCGGGAGCAATGATTTACGTGGTTGTAGAAGAGGTGGTTCCCGAAACACAACAAGATCGATACACCGATGTGGCCTCACTTGGCTTAATCGGAGGTTTTGTGGTGATGATGCTCTTGGATGTAGGCCTGGGTTAAGCCAACCACTCTTCAGCCAATAAATTCAAATCCCATCCACCGAAATGTCCGCTCGACATCAATAACAAGTTTTGAGCCTGAGCTTTGCGCTCCAAAATGGCCTTTCTCATTACATCGGTGTCTGTAAATACCTTTAACCCTTCACAAGCAAAAGCGTTTGAAACGTCCTCAACGCTAATTTCCGGTAAGCGTTTGTGCTTCACCACATCTGGCGAGAAATAAACATAAGCTTCATCGGCGGCATCCAAAGTTCCTTGATACTGATCTAAAAAGGCCTTGTTCAAACTGCTAAAGGTGTGCAGTTCAATAACTGCAAGTAATCTCCTCTCGGGAAATTGGCTCTTTAAAGCGGTGGTGGTAGCTTGTAATTTAGAAGGGGAATGTGCGAAGTCTTTATACACAACTCCAGTATCGCTCGATTTTAGGTGTTCTAATCTTCGAGCTGCTCCAGCGAAATTGGATATGGCTTGATAAAACTGCTCCTCATGAACGCCCAAGAGAAGACAAACTTCTTTGGCGGCATTGAGGTTCTGAAGGTTGTGATCGCCAAAAATATTGATGGCAACTTCTCCAGCGCCAAAGGGTAAATAGGTGATGCCGTTTTCAATCCGATGTGGATGAATACCATATGGATGAAGCTTTAATGCCTTTGGTGATTTAGCTGCAACTTTCTTCACCTCAGGGTCGATTTCACAGTAAATAAGATCACCGCCCTCACTGATTTTCTGGGTGAAGATTTCAAATTGTGCTACATAGTTCTCAAAAGTTGGGAAGACGTTCATATGGTCCCAAGCAATTCCACTAATCACAGCAATGTCGGGCTGGTAAAGGTGAAATTTAGGTCTGCGATCAATGGGCGAACTTAAGTATTCATCGCCTTCTATAATGGCCACTTTGGTGTTTTCATGAAGCCCAACCATGCAGTCGAATCCTTCAAGCTGTGCGCCCACCAAATAATCAAAACGAATGTCGCACTCCTGCAAAACGTGAAGAATCATGCTGGTAATGGTGGTCTTCCCATGAGAACCGCCAATAACAACCCTGGTCTTGTCTTTGGTTTGCTCATAAACGTATTCGGGATAACTATAAATCGCTAAACCGAGTTCCTTGGCTCGAGCCAATTCAGGATTGTCTGCATGGGCGTGCATTCCAAGAATAACGGCGTCAAGCTCTTCAGTAATCAACTCGGGGTTCCAACCCATTTGCTGGGGGAGGAGTCCGTGTTTTTCCAAACGCGACTTCGAAGGGTCGAAAATTTCGTCGTCTGAACCGCTTACTGCAGCTCCTTTTCTATGAAGGGCAATGGCCAAGTTGTGCATGGCCGCCCCGCCGATGGCTATAAAGTGAATACGCATGTTGCGAATGTTGCAATTCTTTTGCTTCATTGGGCCAATGAGTAATAAGATTATTAAAATTCACTTGTAAAGAACTCAAGATGTGAGCAGATTAATCAGGCTTAAAAGATGCTAAAACAGCCTGCCTGAGTTTCTTTTTATCTTGGGCTATTTTTGCTTTTTACTATCTTCTGCCCAACTAAATTAGCATCTTCGTCTTGTGAAAAAAACAGTTAGCGTATTCTCCGACTTTAAATTGGGTATTCAAACCTATTTTAAAAGTTTTGCCTTCATCAGAAAACACAAAATGTGGTCGTACTACTTGTATCCCATATTGTTTATTGTGCTCTTCGCTATAGCTTCATTCGTTGGTTTTAGTTCCTTAAATGATCTAGTCACTCCTTACATCAATGATTTGTTCGGAGTAGAAACGATTCCAGGTGATGGCTGGTGGGAAAAAACCCTCAGTTTTCTGAAAAACGCCGGGAAATACCTCGGTTCCTTTGTTTTGTGGCTTACACTCGCCTTTATTTATTATAAAGTATCAAAATACGTGGTGCTGATCTGCATGTCGCCCATCATGGCTTTTGTCTCTGAACGCACGGAAAAGGAACTTACGGGAAGGGAATACCCTTTTGTCTGGTCGCAGTTTTTTAAAGACATCTTTCGAGGAGTCCTCATTGCTTTGCGAAACCTTTTTGTTGAAATAGGCTTCATCATCGCGCTGAGTATTTTAAATCTACTCATTGGACTGGTGTTTCCTCCGGCGGCCTTCATTACGAGTCCTGTATTGGCAGTTGTGACTTTTCTCATCGGTGCTTATTACTACGGTTTTTCTACAATGGATTACACCAATGAAAGGCATCAACGTTCAGTTGGCGAAAGCATTCAGCTGATTCGTCAGCACAAGGGCCTAGCAATCGCTAATGGGAGCATTTTTACCTTGTGGTTAATCATTCCGCTGTTTGGTACCTACATCGGAACCATCTTCGCCCCAATCCATTGCACTATAGGAGCAACCATTGCCATGCATGAACTAGAAATGAAAAATGGAAGTCTAGAAAATGAGAGGATAACAGTGTAAAACGACTTTTTTTAAATGGCTTACGGACGAACAATCACCTTTCTGCGGATGATGCTTTCAGATAATTGCAACTGAAGAATATAAGCTCCAGGACTAAGCGTGCCCAAGTATATTGGTCCGCCAGAATAAACTTCTTCTATTAAGATTTTCCCATGCATGTCGAAAATCGCATAGCCTAAGAATCCTTCCTCTGTATCGTTAAAGACATTGATTCGGTCTGCCGTTGGATTAGGGAATAAACCAATTTCTTTTTTAATGATTTCTTCATCGATTTGATCGAAACCTGGGTAAAAGCCATCCAAGGCAGTGTACCCAGCATTGAAGGGGTCGAGGTACTTCTTCAGTTTATGCCAAGCATTTGAAAATTTACTGAAGTGGTCAGAGACTCCTTGGTTAATGCAACTGTGACCTCCTGCATAAAACCAACCAATAACGCGCTTGTTCTCATCAAACAATGGCGCTCCCAAAGAACCAGTTTCGGTGGTGCCTTCATGCCAATTGTCGATTTGCCAAGTTTCTTTTCCACTAAAGTATCCATTAGAAGGGGCTAGTGAATAATGCGCTAATTTCTGCACATCTCCACCCGGATGATGAAGACTAGTAACATGTTTTGGGGTAACATTTGAAGCATCCCAACCAGCATACTGAACACGCCATTCAACAAGCGGTTGCAAACTGAGTTCAATCAAAGCAACATCGCTCTCCATATCACTTTCTAACAAGCGAGCACCCGAAATACTCATATTGAGTTTGCTAGAGCTCGAAGGAGAACAAGTGAGGCTCGTATGGTTGAAGGTACAAACCCATGCACTAGGATCGCCATGCAAAGCACTGTAACTGGTTAATACTAATGGTCGTCCAGAATAACTGCTATTATTCAATAAAACACCACTTGCCCAGCGTGTACCATCGGCTAGCGTGAGCAAAACCGTTGAAGAGGAAGCTTCAAACCATCGGCTGTTTTCAGGACAACGGGCGTTAACATGACAAGAACTCGAGGGGTCGCTGTCTCTTTCGCTTGTTTCCATTCCTCTATAAGCTTGAGCGATGGTTCTTAAAGTTAAACGACCATCGTTTCTGCGAGAAAAAGGTTCGTAGTACTCAATGATGATTTCCTCACTATGGATGGGAACTGATGAAAAAACGCCGGTGTTTTTGTTATTCGCTGAAGTAAAAGCACCAATAACCTCTGAACGATCTGGTGTGTAGATATACATCACAGATCCCTTCGGCAAAAAGAAATCAGAAAAGGTCACGCTCAAAGAAGACGCCCCTTCACCATAAATGGCCAACTGCCAAATACGATCCCCATTTTGAAGATTGGTCCACCTGCCTGAATTGTCCAAATCCAACTCTACTGAATGGGCATAAGCAAAGCGCTGAGATCCATGCTTGTCTTCATCATTCGCTAAATCTTCCAACAAGAGTGCTTCAATATCAATCTCAGGTAGGCTAATAAAGGAATGATTATCGTCAACAACTTCTTCTAAATTCCAAGATACAGGAATACCTCCACGCTGGACTTGAGCCTGAATGAACAAACTCAAAACAGCTGCAATTGCTGTGAAAAGATATTTCTTTGGAAGAATAGACATAGTTATTTGCAGTTCGAAGGTACAAGATACAACTTTCGAAGCACATAAGTTAATGAAAGGTTTTTAAACAATTTAAGGTGAACTTGTAACAAATGTTATCTTGGGTCGTCTTCGACATGAGCATGAGTAGAGATGAATTTCAACATACGGTATTACCCCTGCGCGATAAACTGTTTCGTTTCTCCTTTCGTTTTTTGATGAACAGAGAAGACGCTTCTGATGTGGTGCAAGATGTAATGATGAAATTCTGGGAACAAGGAGCGAAAATGGCGGAGATCAACAATGTTGAGGCTTGGTGCATGACGATGGTGAGAAATAAATCACTCGACCAGCTGAAACGAAAGGGCAGGCAAAACAGCAGCATCGAAGAAGAGTTTCAGCATCCCGGTCACCACCAACACCCAGAAAAACAGCTCGAACAAAAAGAAGCCCTCGAAAAAGTAAAAGCGCAAATTGCACTTCTGCCAATGAACCAAAGAACGGTGTTAGAACTGAGAGAGCTTCAAGGAAAAAGCTACCAAGAAATTGCCGAAGTGCTCGATATGGATATCAGTTTGGTAAAAGTATCGCTGCACAGGGCGCGAAAAAAACTCCGCGAAACGTGGATTAAAGAAAATGAATATGGACTATAAAGACGATGAACTAAAGCGATTGGTGACTCGGTTCTGGGACGGCGAAAGCACGCTGGAGGAGGAGAAGGCGCTAAAAGACTTGGTGGCCTATGGGAACTTGCCCGAAGCCTACGATGATCTTGCTGCTTATTTCGAATCAATGGGTGCCTTGTCTGATGAACTCACTCTTGACAGTAGTTTTGATGATGCTTTATTGGAAAAAATAGACCAATCAGAACAAACAAATGTACGCAGCTTGGTAAAACCCCGCTTCATCTGGGCGGCTGCAGCAGCGGTGGTGATGGCTTTTTGTTTTGTGCTTTTTAAAGCCCCAAACGAAACTCCAAACATGGCAGCGTCGAATCAAGAAACATATAGTAAAGAGGAGCTTCAAGCAGCTTTTGAACAAACCCAAGCAGCCTTGCTTCTTATCAGCTCAAAAATGAATAATGCTACCACGCACGCCGATCAATTGAATAAGTTTCACGAGGCCACAGTGCGCGTAAAATCTAGAAAATAATGAAAAAGAATATACTCCTAGCAGCGGCAATGATGATGAGCTTTGCCACCTTTTCTCAAGATGTCATTGAACGCTTCTTCAACGAACTCAACAACGATGAGCAGGTAACGAAAGTGAGCATCTCCAGCAAAATGTTTGAACTCTTTATGCATATCGACAGCGAGGAAGCTGACGAAAAAGAGCTTCTAGAAACAGTATCGAAATTAAAGGGAATGAAAATCCTCATTAAGGATGGAGTTACCAATGGCGAGCAACTCTATAAATCAGCCATCAAAAAACCAAGTGCAGACTACGAGGTCCTGATGACGGTGGAAGATGATGTTGAAGACCTGACTTTCTTTATTCGTGAAGAAAATGGAGTGATCGCAGAATTGGTGATGATTGCAGGCGGTAAGGATAATTTTGTACTGCTAAGTCTAATTGGTGAAATCGACCTTAATCAAATTTCAAAATTGAGCAAATCAATGAACATCGAGGGCATGGACAACCTTGAGAAAATCGAGCAGCGATGAGGTTATTTATGCTTCTTAGCCTTACCTTTATCGCTTCCACGACCTTAGCTCAATGTGAGGCGGTGGATAATTGGCTCAAGCGTCATGAAGTGGGCGGACTCATCCAAAATATCGAAGACTATAGGGTGGTGGAAGAAGAGTTGAAAGACTCCTTGCGCTTGTCGGCACAATACTTTTATGGCTCCGTTGGAAGAGCACTCACCAGCGCCATTGCACCAGATTTTGCTCCGCTTACGGCACAAATGAAATTGCTCATTGTTGCTCAAGGGGCTTCAAACAAAAGCACTTTTTTGAAAGAACAAAATACGCTCCTTCCTGACCTAGAAAAAGAAGGTTTCGAAGTCTGGGCCAACATGAGCGGAGCAATGAACGCCCTGCTTGTGGCGAAACAAAAAGGTGAGGAGGTAAAGGCGTTTGTCTTTTTCGCGCTTATCGACGGAGAACAACTCATGTTGATTGATTACGAAGGTGAAGTAGATCCACAGGTGCTATTGGATTTAATGAATTCAGACGGAAAGGCTTTTGAGCAATTGATGAATCTTAATCAACTTAATTTTTCTTTGGACTGATGGGGATATTACTAGAAACAAACAAGCTAACGAAGCACTACGGTAAACTCACCGCAGTAAATCAGCTCGATCTTAAAATAGAGGAGGGGCAGGTGTTTGGAATGCTCGGCCCTAACGGAAGTGGGAAAACAACAACCCTAGGCATGGTGCTGGGAGTAACGGAAAGGTCCTCGGGAGATTTTACTTGGTTTGGCGGCGAAAATGGTCCGGAAACAAGAAAGAAGATTGGCGCAATTCTAGAACGTCCCATCTTCTTCCCAGGCTACTCGGCGGTGGAAAACCTCAAAATTGTAGCGAAGATCAAAGGCATCAACACCACCAACATGGAGCACGTGCTTCGTATGGTGCAGCTTTATGAACGGCGAAATGATCGTTTCGGAGCCTACAGCCTCGGTATGAAACAACGATTGGCCATTGCAGCAGCAATGCTTTGCGATCCAAAAGCGCTGATTTTGGATGAGCCAACGAACGGACTAGATCCGGAAGGTATTGCGCAAATCAGGGAGATCATCGTCAACATCGCCGGAATGGGGAAGTCCATTATTCTTGCGAGTCACTTATTGGATGAGGTGCAAAAGGTATGTTCGAGCTGCATCATTTTGCGCAAAGGGGAGTTGGTGTTCCAAGGTGCAGTAAGCGCTGATATGGGAACGTCCAAGCGGGTAGAAGTGGATGCTCCGGAGCAGGATTTGCTTCGCGAAGCCCTCAAAAATACGCCCTTTGTACTGGATGTTGAGGTGAGCAAACAAGGCTTTCTGGTGAGCTTGGAAGCGGGTCAAGACGCCTTCACTCTAAATAAATATTTGCAAGATCAAGGCATGGTGCTGAGTCATTTACAAACCTTGAAAAAATCACTGGAAGAACAGTTCCTTGAAATCGTCAACAAGTCATGATTAGATTAATACAACTCGAATGGCTCAAAGCAAAGCCGGCCCGCTTTTTCTGGGTGCTTTTGCTGCTTTTTATGGCACTGATGATCTCTGTTCCGATTTCGGTTCAAGGCTTGAGCGATTGGATCATCAAAAATTTCCTTCCCGAAAACCTGAAGCTAGACAACGTTAATCTGTTTTACGATTTTCAAGACATCTGGCAAAACTTCACTTTCGTTTTTCAATACTTTACGGTTTTTCTTGGCACTTTGATCATCATTCACGTAGCAAGAGAATTTAGCCTAAAAACCGCCAGACAAAACATTATCGACGGCTTAAGTAAATCAGAATTCGTTTGGAGCAAGGTGCTTTTTATCGGCTTCATCGCCCTTTTGGTAACGCTCTTTGTGGCTGTCCTTGCTTTGGTCTTCGGTGGCTTGTTCTCTCCGCCAGTAGGCAGCGCTTTGATGTTTGAAAACGTGCACTTCCTAGGGGCTTACTTTATTCATTTGGTGCAAGACATGCTCTTTGCCATGTTTGTGGCGATGTTGGTTCGGAAACCAGGAATTGCGGTGGTGGTTTACCTCTTCTATGCTTGGTTGGAGTCTTTCGCCTACTTGGTGATCAAACACGCGCTCGGCTGGGATTTAGTGGCGAAACTTTTACCCAACGCATCAACGAAAGGACTCATTCACACGCCCATGTACAAGTATGTTCTTCAGCCTGTTCAAACCTTTATATCTTGGGAAGATTTGGTAATTTCTCTCGGCTATATTGGAGTGTTTATAGCACTTTCTATGTGGATAATGAAGAAACGCGATTTGTAAGCTTGGGCTAATTTGCTTCGCGAAGCAAAAGCAACTTATTGACCACTTTTAGCATCTTTAAGGCAAGAACTAAAAAACAAACCATGCGATTAATTTTACTCCCCCTACTTTTGGTCTTTTTGTCGTTTAATGGCAATGCTCAAGACTGTATCGACGAAGCCTTAATCAACCCTGATGCAATTTGCCCGATGATTTACGACCCGGTTTGCGCTTGTGACGATGTGACTTACAGCAACGATTGTGTGGCAGCAGCAAATGGTGTTACTTCATGGGTTTCAGGAGAATGTGCTGTGGTAAATGAACCCTGCACCGATCTTGGGGGTATCGATTTTGGACTTTGCGACATGGTGCTTGGAATAGCCTTGGTTAACGGAGAATGCAGCTTTCTTTCTGGCTGCGGGTATATTGTAAACGAGGTAGATTATTCGCCTTTCTTTTTTGAAAATGAAGCAGACTGTATAGCTTGCATAGATCAAAACTGTTCCGATTTGTCTGGTGTGGATTTTGGTGAATGTGCAATGCCTCTTGGTATCGCGCTGATCAACAACACTTGCCAGTTCATCAGCGGTTGTGGTTATGTGGTCGATGAAGTGGATTACAGTCCTTTTTTCTTCGAGAACATTGAAGATTGTCTCGCTTGCCCTGATGCCTGCTACGACTTGGCAAATGTAGATTTTGGCCCCTGCGATCTATTTTTAGGTATTGGAATTGTTAACGGTACGTGCACAAATGTTAGTGGTTGTGATTACCTTGTGAACAACGTTGATTACACCAATCAATTTTACAGCTCTGTGAGCGATTGTGAGGAAGCTTGTGGGGTGTGTATCAATGAGTCGCTCATCGGTACATTAGATTGCGATACGAATTACGACCCGGTTTGCGGCTGCAATGGAAGAACCTATTGGAATTCATGTATTGCTCAGGACACAGACGGAGTAATTAATTACACAGCTGGACCATGCGCTTGTCCAGATGAAAACATTCCCACCGATGAAGTCGCCTGTTTCGATATTTACGATCCGGTGTGTGGATGCGATAACCTCACATACAGCAATGAATGTTATGCCTTTTACCTAAATGGAATCACAGAGTGGGTTCCAGGGGAATGCCCAAATAACATTCTTGAACAAGGAGCTTTGGAATTCAGCGTTTACCCCAATCCTTTTGATGAGCAAATCAAGCTCTCGAGAAATCAAAAAGGACAAGCAAGCATTGAAATCACAGATGCGCTAGGTAGGGTGGTTTTCACCCAAAACATCCTAGGAGAGCAAGTGAGTTTAGACCTGAGACATCTGAGTGATGGCCTATACCTCTTGAGCTTAACCGACCTCGGAAGTGGCAGAACTGAAACAGTACGTTTGATCAAATAATCTGGTCTGGCTCTTGTGAGAAGATGTTTACATTTGCTTTAAGTTGCATCCTGCAATTTAGCGCTCATCAAACTAGTAAAGCATGTTCAAAACCAGCATTTATTACCTCGCCATCATCTTACTCTTCACCGCTTGTGGCAGCGGAGAGCGTCCACTCGATACGGTAGATCAAGTTGACCTCGAGAAGTACATGGGGAAGTGGTATGAAATTGAACGTTTGCCCAACAAGTTCGAAGCAGGTTTGAAATGTGTTACTGCCGAATACACCTTGTTAGAGGATGGCAACATTAAGGTCCTGAATAGCGGTATTAACGAAGAAAGTGGTGAGCTAAAATCAAGCGAAGGAATTGCCAAAAGTGCCAATAAAGATGCTCCAGGCGAGTTGAAAGTGAGTTTCTTTCGTCCCTTTTACGGCGATTATTTCATTATGGAACTCGATGAAAATTACCAGTACGTATTGGTAGGAGCTCCTTCAAGAGACTTCTTGTGGATATTATCCCGCACGCCGGCTTTGGATGAAAACATGGTTTCAGATCTCAAACTTAAAGCGGAACTTGCAGGTTTTCCTGTAAAACAAATGAAGGTAATCGACCAAGATTGTGGCCGCTAGTTCTCGATAAGCATTTGCAAAGAAAGTGAATTGATGCAATAGCGAAGTCCAGAGGGTGCCGGTCCATCGGGGAAAACGTGCCCCAAGTGCGCATCACACACATTGCACATCACTTCAACCCGAATCATCCCATAACTCGTATCCTTTTCGTACTTGATCACATCAGGAGAAATAGGTTCGGTAAAACTCGGCCATCCCGATTTAGAGTCAAACTTAATGCTCGAATCAAACAGCGGCTCTTTGCAACAAGCACAGGCGTATTTTCCTTCTTCGTAACTCGAACAGTGTTCGCCCGAAAAAGCGCGCTCTGTTCCTTTCAATCGTGTGATTTGAAAAACATCAGCTGAAAGCAGCTGTCGCCATGCTGCTTCATCCTTCTCAACTCTTCTCGGGGGAGTTTCATTTCCGTGGGTACTGTATTTGATTACTTCTTTCCAGGTCATATGGGTACAACAGCTTAATTGATATTTGGTTTTGAGTTACAATCATTTATTAAACTTCCCCAAAACCCGCTCAGAACTCAAATGCTTCACTACATCAACCGCTTCACAAGAATTATCGCCATAGTCAACGTGGACTTTCCCCATTTTTTTTGCGGCAGCTAAACTCCTTTGATGCAGCGGAGCACTTCGCTGACCAATAGCAAACAGTGCATTGTTCATCTGATCTTTAACAAAGTTGCTTTCCTTTTGAATTTGCGATTGAATTACGGGAATGATGGCCAGAAAGTAATCATCAGAAATGTTCTTGTCTTTAACCATGTAATAAAGCATTCCGAAACCACAGGTCCGGAGTTGAGTGTTTGGACTTTCACGCCAAGCATCAGAAATCTCAACTTGGCTCAAAGCATTAGCCATCACATTCTGCAAAAAAGTGTGCGTCACCATCCAATGTCCTGCTTCCAAGGCCATGGTTTCGAGTTCTTTGACGCTGTACTTTTTCGGTTTTGCAATTAAACACGCTAAGAGTTTGGCCTCCAAATAGGCACTTTGCCACAGCTCCTGAGAGAGGCGATTACTTTTACTTAAGCTTTTCGCTAACTTTTTAATTACTGTTAGGCCCATGCCAAAACTTTGCAAACCTTCAATCGGGTTTTTCTGGTAATTGGATATACCGCGTTCGTTTTTATGGGCTTCAAGGAGTGATAGGGCTTCTTGAGAGGTCATTGATTTCTGTTATGTGTACCCGAAGATACAAAGAATGAAGCTCCTCAAAGAGATGGATTCATAGCTATGCTCGTTGCGTTCATGCTTAGAATACAAGCTTCTATACTTTTTGGTCTTTGCTGATTCACACTAATTTGTATCTTCTGCAACGAAAACCAGAACAATCATGAGAAAGCGCTTAATAATTGCCGCACTTTGCTGCCTTTCAGGAGGGATGTGGGCTCAAACCACACCAGACGGAAGCTTCGATAATGCCGAAATTCGATTCAAAGAAGCCCCGGTCAAGATCAATCAACAGGTCTTGCGTGCTCTACCCAATTGGAAACAATTTCAAAACAGCCACCCCCATTGGAGGGTGCAGTTTGATGAGCACCACCGCCTGCCGCACCGCGCTTTTGGTCCGGGAATACCGCTCGCAGGAGCCGATCTCATTTCAAAAGCAAATAATTTCATTCAAACCGACCTTAGTGCCTTCGGTTTGCGTGCAGAACAACTTTCTGAAGCTTCCTTGGTGGAAGGGAAAAAGCACCATCGTGTTTTTTACAAACAAATAGTTGACGGACTCGAAGTGCTTCGTTCTTCTGTGCAACTGAAATTTAAGGGCAGCGAATTGGTGATGTTGCAAATGGATTACTACACCGATGCAGCCGTTCCAAGTGGCGATCTACTGAATGAAGACCTACTTATTGCCATCGCTAGCTCAAACCTTTCGCTGAGCAATCTTCAAGTAACTTTAGGCGAAGATGCACTTTTACCGCGTTCTAACGGACAAGAAAACGAGTTTAAAATGGTGAAGGTGATTGAGGTTTTTGGTTATGAAAATACCATCCCAAAACGCTACAGATGTTTGGTTGACCAAATCAGCGGTGAATTGATTTCACGCGAAAATCAAGTGTACCACATCAACCCGAAAAACGAAAAAACCATTTTGAAAATGGGAATGCCTGTGGCAATTAGCGGAATAATTAAAGGAAATGTGATTCCAGACAACCCTTACAACCCGCAAGTAGAGGCGGTAATGCCATACATCGACCTCAGCATCAATGGAACAGAAATCAACCTGGATGCCGATGGCGACTTCGTAAGCAGCATTACTGGTCCGGCCAACTACAGCATGAGCCTTCAAGGAAACTGGAGTAGAATTGTCAATAACGGCACAACACCAAGCACCACAGGTACACTTGCTGATGGTTATAATCAAATCAGTGTGGATTCATGGACCAACCTTAAAGAACGCTCGGCATATCGAGGGGTGAACTTGATTCACGATCACATGAAAACCCACCTCCCAAATTTTACTGGTCTGGATTTCTCTTTAACCACAAACATCGATGTTGAAGGGGAGTGCAATGCCTTCTACGACGGAAATAGTGTGAACTTTTTTGATGCTGGAGGTGGCTGTAATTCTACGGCTTTGATCGCTGATGTGGTGTATCACGAATACGGACACGGAATCAATGACTTTTTCTACCAATCTTTAGGGAGCTTCTTCCAAAATGGAGCGATGAACGAAGGTTATGCAGATTTTTGGGCGATGAGCTTGAGCCAAAATGATGGCAAACTGGCGGAAGGATTTTATGACGATAACCAAGAGCCTTTAAGAAGGTACGACATCGACCCTAAGGTGTATCCAGACAACCTTATTGGGCAAGTTCATAACGATGGTGAAATCATTTGTGGAGCTTGGTACAGTACCCACCTTTTATTAGGTGATGATTGGGACCTCACGATGGATCTATTTATTGACGCCTACAGCGGAGCTCAAGCAGCAACGTTTAACGGAAACGAAGGAGTAGCTTACAGCGATGTGCTTCTAGATGCACTTCAAGCCGATGATGATGACGGTGATTTGACCAACGGAACACCAAACGATGCAGCCATTGTTGAAGGTTTCGAGATTCATGGAATTACCCTTTTGAGCTATGTTGATGTAGAACATACCGACCTACAAGAAGTGGCTGCAGAAACAGGGATTGAATTGGTGGCTGAAGCGGATATCGTTTTTCCAGCAACCTTATACTTCGATTCAATCACAGCGCATTACAGAACTTTGCCTGCCACCGATTGGACTGAAATTGATATGGTGGATAACGGAGACGGGACCTACAGCGCCAATATTGATGGTCAGCAAGAAGGAACCGTCATTGCTTATTATTTGAGCATCACCGATATTTATGGAGGAGTGAGCGGTGTATTGCCGGTTGGAGCAGACGAAAGCGTTTATCCAAACTTGCCTTACTTTATCTTGGTGAACTACACCCCTTATCAGAGTCATGACTCTGATGAAAACGAAGACTTTGGTAACTGGCAAGAAGGACTCCCCAGCGATTTAGCGATTACTGGTGAGTGGGACAATGCCAACCCCATTGGAAGTTTCTCAGAACCTGGTGACATAAGCACCGTGGTGGCACCTTTTGAAGATCATACTCCTGATAACGGTGATGAAGGATTCTGTTTCGTTACAGGCAATTCTTCTAGTCCAACTGGAGGGATGGGAGAAAATGATGTGGATGGAGGACACACGACCTTGGTTTCACCAACAATAGACCTGAGCGATTATACTGATCCCGTTTTTGCTTATTGGAGATGGTATGCTAATGCTCCCGCAGGTGGAGCTAACCCAGGATCAGATTGGTTCCAAGTAGCTGTCTCTGATGATGGTGGTACTTCGTGGGTAGAACTTGAGAATACCCTCACACAAGACATTTCTTGGAGAAGGAACGTTTTCAGAGTAAGCGATTATGTGGAAATTACTGAAGATTTTCAAATGCGTTTTGTAGCTAGTGATTCTCTTCGCCCGGGAACCAACCTTGATGGTGGAAGTTTGATTGAAGCCGCTTTGGATGACATTGTTTTGTACGATCTTTTGTCGACCAACATCAACGAGCAAAACAAAACACCTCAAGCCCTCATTTATCCAAACCCCGGAAGTGATGAACTGCAGATTCAAGTATCGAATGGTGTTCAAAGTATTATTGTTCTTGATCTCCAAGGCAGAGTAGTGCTCCGCCAAGATGGAAAACAAAGACAAAAGGTGAGTGTCGATACCAGCGTGCTTCCCGCAGGAACCTATATCATTCGCGAGGTAGGTGATGATATGATTCCTTGGCAAGAAACCTGGGTGAAAAAATAATTTCAGAAAAATGAAACCTTCTATATCACCTGCCGTAATAGATTATAGTTGGCTTCATCGAAGTAGAAAATTTTGGTTAATAAGAAGAAATCCTCTCGACAAGATCGGGAGGATTTTTTTTTGAGTGTTTCGGTCGTGACTTTAAACAAGTGTTGAAGCTAAAAGTAGTCCAATTCTCACATTCAGCTTCAGCCTTCATCCCACAAGCCTCTCAAAGTGTTCATCTTAGATTTGTTCCATAAGATCCAAACGAGGATTGTGTTAACGTAGTAGTTAAGTTAATTTGGTTAAGGTATCCCCCTTGTCTTTAGGCAAGGGGGATTTTTAAAAGCATTAACGTATATCCGCTTCAATGCAATTAAATGTAGGGTGAATTAATTTTCTCAGCACTCACAAGCGCTCCAAGTGCCAGATGTGAGCTTACTCATCACGTCTTACCTTAGACCTCAACACCTGCGTGAGCGTCTAAACAGTTGCGCAAGCAACAATAAACAGGCGAAGCCATCAACATCGCTTGGTACAAAGCGAATATTGAAGCATTTCCAACCGCTGCTCAAAGGAGCATTGTACGATAGCGGATAAACATTAAAGCATTTTTTCTTTCGGGCAGAAATCAAATTGCTCAGAAAATGAAGCACATGAGTTTACAGTCAAATTATTGAGCATTAGGATTATTCCTACACAACTTTGCCGCTCATCGACTACATCTGAAAAACTTTTTATACCCATCTTTGAATCAAGGCTAAGGCCTAAAAGCAAACTGGTTTTTTTCATACGTAGATGTCGCTCAATCCACCCTTACGGAATTTGTGACGAGTTTTAGTAATTTTGGTTAAGTTAAGGAACCCTCTCAGCAGCAACTTGAGAGGG
>JAQWFN010000021.1 GCA_029238785.1 Flavobacteriales bacterium
CTACACTCTGAAGTTTTTCCAATCAAACCGAACTAAATAGTCTGCAAGGTCAAGCCCTCTTTCCCTTTCTTCTGGTGTAGCTCTTTCCTCAAGGAATTTCGATGTTCTGAAGTTCATGTTTGAATTGACAGAATTGAACTCTTGTGCTTTCTTGTTCCAAAGGTCAAACGAGCTTCCATCCTTTGAAAGGTCTGGATATAAAAACACTTTCCTTCCTTCCAAGCTCTTCACCTTTTTATACTTCAATGAACTAAGATTGAATACCGCAAGCCAAAGGGGCGAAGTTTCACTCTCTGGAAGCCCAAAGAACAATGTTCCCAAAATAGCGGTCTTGGGTGCTTCCACAAGTGCAATGGGGTTGTGTGGGTACTTCTTCAGGAGGTGTTCTCCAAATAAGCAAGAAACTTTCTTCTCTTGGGTATTGTAGCTTTCAAACCATTCTGGACGGGGTTCGAGAAGGTAGTGCAAAAAGGTTGTGTTTAAGGTGTGGTTCTGTTTATCAAATTGCTTCACCTGAACCGCTCTAATTTGGTCGAGCTTATTGATAAACGGGAAACATATCGCGCCCTCATATTTACCGCTTGTAATAGTTCCAAGGTAGTACAGCTCAATCACTCTTCGAACCACAGGGCTGAATAAAAAACCTAATAATAAAAAGGAAAGCGCCTATTACGGCGCTTTCCTTTTGGAATTAATAAACTAAAATTAGTCTCTTTTAAAGGGTAGAGACCCAATACTTTTACTACTTAGAAATGAAGGTTTAAAGTAAGAGCTGCAGTACCTCCTCCAAGAAGAGAAGAACCAATCCCGTTGTCTACTTCAAAGCCCCACTCGCGCTCAGAAGCAGCACCATCAGTTTCTGTAGTTTCAATGTCTCCACCTGTATTGGTTTCGGTTTCTAGGCTACCACGTCCAGTTCTTGAGATTCCTAATCCCCATCCAAATTCGGCACCAATAGACATTTTAGGAGCAAAAAAGTACTCTGCACCTACAAATCCACGAACACCAAGGCCAAACTCAAAGCCTTGCTTTGCGCTAAGGGTACGAGTAACTTCCTCGGCCAATTCAGACTCGTAGTCGAATTTGTTAGTACCCATTCCAATGGCCAACATTCCTTCATAACCATAGAAACCTTGCAAACGGTTGTGACCGCGACGCATTTCTTTACCATAGCCAAAAAGAAGTTGAGTAGATCTGTTGATTTCAACATCCTCAGTTTCTCCACTTTCTTCTCCATTATCATCGAAGGTTGGAGCAAACGTTGACATCGACATGTTTCTGTGATTGATGTTCAAACGGATACGATCTGCAGTAGTGGCAGAAGTATACATTTTCCCTACAATGGTTTGCTCAAATCCCGATACATAATTTGGGTGAACCCCATTGTTACCAGAATCATTCATGATGTTGATGGCATTCATGGCCATGTTTACCAATGGCACAGCGTCCATACTGATGCAGTAGTCTCCTTCTTGAGGAAGAATTTCATGACCATTCTTCGAGGTCATTGATGTTACTTGTGCTTGAATGCTAAAGCTCGCTAGCAAGCCTAAGCAAAAAATAATTGCCTGTTTTTTCATAAATTATGTTTTCACCAAAAATGAAAAATCTAATGCGATTAAAGATGAAATGGAAATAAAAGTTATTAAATACCACTTTTGGATAACCTTCATTTTTAACTAATTAAGCTAGGATAAAAAGATAGCTGGATCAAACAAAATACTCCTCAGTGCCACAAAACTTTTGCCCTGGGCATTTTTTACAGCGTTTGCCCTTTTTGAATTTCTTGCAGCACTTCTTTTTTAATTCAAGTGTGCGCTCAACAGGGAGGTCGAGGTATAAAGACAGCAAAAGGAATGACTCTTCGTGAATTCGCATGTCACAAAAGTCTGCTCTAAACAAGAAGCAATCAATACCTTAAAGAGGGTATTTTAACGACTACAATAAATTGATTTTACTACCCAGAGCATCCCGATAAGATCCACCTACTGGAATTTCTTTATCGCCTCCTTCAAGGTTGAGATCAGCATTCTTAATGCTGATGATGGTGTCGAGATTCACGATGTATGACCGGTGCACGCGCATGAATTGAGGGGCTGAGAGCTTTGCTTCCAAATCTTTCATGGTAGAATGAATGGTGTACTTTTCGTCTCGGGTGTTGATGATCACATAATCCTTCAATGCTTCAACATAGAGCAAATCATTTGGATTGATTTTCACCAAGCTAGAGTTGTGCTTTAAGAAAATGTAGCGCGCATCTTTCTTCGTCAAGGTTAATGATCTTAAAAGCTCTGCTTCGATTTTCAACTCTTTCTCCTTACCGTGCTTGTGCATGGCCATTTCGATGGAGGTATGAATATCGATTTCCTTGAACGGCTTCAAAATATAGCCGTGTGGCTCGGTAATTTTGGCTTTTTCCAGGGTACTTTCATCTGCATAAGCTGTTAAGAAAATAACCGGAATATCGTTGTTGTTCTTGATTTCTGCAGCAGCCTCAATACCGGTCATCTCGCCTTTCAACATGATGTCCATCAAAGCTAAATCCGGCTTCAACTCTGCCGCTAATTGAATTGCTTTCTCACCTGTATCAGTAGATCCAATTACATTGTAACCCAATTTTTTCAAACTGCGTTCAATATCTTTTCTTACAATCCCCTCATCTTCGGTTACTAATATATTTACAGGCATAGTGCAGGTTTTAGAAATCAAAAGTAATTAAAAAGCCGGTGCCCTTAGAATTGCTCAAAGTGATTTCAGCATCTAATTGTTCCACGAGCGCATAAACTAAATAAAGACCCAGAGAATCAGAGTCTTCAGGCTTAAATCCTTCAGGCAAGCCAATACCGTTATCTTTTACTTCCAGCTCCACCTTCTCCTTATTCCGAGATACTCGAATACTTAGCACGCCTTCCGTTCTGCCTTTAAAGGCATATTTCAGGGCGTTAGATACCAGCTCGTTCATGATCAAACCACAAGGAATGGCCTGGTCTAAATCGAGTACAATTTCTTCTGTCTGAAGGTCCAACTCAATTTTACTATCTCTAGGCGAATAACTCTGGTGCAGGTTTCTCGCTAAAGTTTCAATGTATTCACTAAAGCCAATTGAAGAAAAATCGCTGGTTTGATAGAGCGTTTCATGAATGTAACTCATGGTTTTTATTCTGTTCTGACTTTCGGCAAGGATTTCAAGCGTTTTTTCATCTTCAACAAAAGAACTTTGTAGGTTCAAGATCGACGAAATTACCTGAAGGTTATTTTTTACACGGTGATGCACCTCTTGAAGAAGCACTTCTTTCTCGCGAAGCGAACTTCTAATTTTTTGGTCAATTTCCTTTCGATCAGAAATATCATAAGCCAAACAAGAAATCTCATCTAAATCATCGTCTACATAAATTGGGTTCAGGAATATTTGATGCCAAACTTCCTTAGCGCTTTCTGTGAGTAAAGGCAATTCAAACTGCTGCGGCCTTCCTTTAAAAGCTAGTTTAAATGAATCGAGCTGACTCTGGTGTTGTGCTGGGTTGAGGGAGTTTACGATTTGCTTCAAATAATTGCTTTTTCGTTGAATTTCAATCGAAAAATCGTCCCTCATACAGGCATGAAAATTAGTGTTAAAAGAAGTAATTCTTCCTTTTTTATCGATGGTCCACATCATCAAATTTTCGGTTGAATTGAAGATGGAAATCATTTTTGCTGTTTGTTCTCTTGCCTTTTTTTCGTGAACTCTAGCGCTCGTTATATCTCTAAATATTCCTCTAACTGAATCTGCTTGTCCGTTTTTATACCTGATACTACAATTTCCTTGAATGATGATTTCTTCGCCAGATTTAGCAACAAGTACCATTTCGTGTGTTCCATCACTCAATCCCTTTAATATACCGTATTTGAATTCTCTTTTACCTCCTTTAATTAGGTCGAAGAAATTGATGCCTTCTTCATTTTCATCAATTCCTAAAGTTCGTTTAAAGGCATTGTTCGCATACAACAATAGTCCATCGTCATTGATGTTCAAGATGAAATCGGTAGCATTTTCAAACAAATCTCGGTACTTGGCCTCGGAGTCTTTCAATTCTTGTTCTGCCAGTTTGAAATCGGTGATATCTCTTGACACACCCATCGATCCTTCAATTTCTCCCTTTTGATTTCTAATTACTGATGCCGAAAGTAAACTCGTAAATACATTTCCCTCTGCATCTATATTCTCAATTTCACCCGTAAAGAATTGTTTTTCTTTGAGCATCGACATTACCCGATCGTAGTCTTTTTCGTTGGCGTAAAGCATTCTAATGCTCATGCCTTGAACTTTATTCAAGGTGTACTTGAACTGTTGTTGTGCGGCAGAATTAAACTCTGTAATGGCTTCGTTTTCATCAAAAGCAATGATCATATCAATCGAACTCTCAATGATATTTCGGGTAAAATTACGCGCCTGCAACAACTGCAATTGTGTAGACTTGTGATCTTCAATTTCCCTTTTCAACACAACATTAATCTCCTCAGCAATCTCTGCTCTCATTTGTTCTTGCAAGAGCATCATGCGTGTCGAAAGGTTGTTTACAGTAACCTGAATTGAGGGTTGGTTATCATAAACAGTTAAGATGGCCTTAATACCTACTTGCACTTCCTCTCCAAGCTTGTTTTCCATTACATACTCTTGGTACTCTATATCTTCCCCTTCGCGGGTTTCCTTAAGCACATAGTCAATAAGGGCCACTTGAGTTTTTGTGAAAAAAGAAGAAAATGGCTTATCGTAAACTTCATCTTCGTCTTTTACCTCAAGCAAATTAAGTGCACTTAAATTGAGGTACTTGATCTTACTATCGGTGAGGATGAAAATACCGTTGGGTGAATTTTCGACCAGGTTTTTGTATCGATCTATACTTTGTTCTAAGGCCTGTTCTGTTCTTTTTCTTTTGGTGATATCGTAAAAGAGTACAACAGATCTTGGGCTCCCTAAATAAAGAATTTCGCTACCTGTTGCTTCTAAAACAAGTGTTTTACCTTCTTTGGTTTGAACTCTAATTTCGGTTTTATTAATGCTTTTATGATCAAAGGTGCTTTCAATTCGACGAACATCTCCTTCAGATAAAAAATCGCGAATATTCTTACCTAAGAGCTCTTCTGGCCTTCGGTAATCCATCATTTTCACCCATTGATCGTTGCAATCGATAATGTAATTGTTTTCTAAAATCAACATTCCTTCGATGGCGGCTTGCGACATCAAACGAAAGCGCTCTTCACTCTCTCTGATGGAATTTTCATAAAGCACACGCTCAGAAATATCCCTAACAATCACTTGAATAAAACTACGCTTACCCACTGTAAAAGAAACCATAAACACCTCAGAATGGAAAACAGATGCGTCAGACCGTCTTGCTAAAAGCTTGATCCGCTTTCTATCTGATTCTTTCTCTAAATGCTTTAGCTTGTGCTCTAATAAATCAAAATCATTGTCCGAAAACAAGAAAAGTCCATCTACGCGATCCCATACCTTTCTCCCAACAAGCTCCTTTTCTTTGTAGGCAAATACCTCATTCGATCTCTTGTTTGCTTCAATTATGGTATCTTCTTCTAAAATAAAAACAACATCACTGGCCGCGTGAAAAAGACGTTGAAACTTTTGATTGATCAATTGCTGATCGCTGATATCTTGTATGGTTCCTGTAATCAAAGCTTGATCACCTTCACCAATTAAAAAGGCATTCTCAATGCAATAAGCTATAGAACCATCCTTTCGCAAATAAGCATTTTCGTAGTTTTTCAATCGCTTCTTAGCATGAAGCTCAGACAAAAAAGTGTGCCTATCGCTGTTGTTTACATAAAGCTTAAAACCATCTGAACCGAGCAATTCCTCTTTTGAATATGCAAGTATTTCTGCAAAAGCATCATTGCATGAAATCACAACTCCATGTAAATTACTTTGGTAAACACCTGCAATGTTGTGCTTAAATAATGAGGATTCTAGCGAATCACTGTTCGATTTTGAAGTAATGTGAAGTAGCGCTAATTGACCGTTTTTGGGTTGAAAATGAAGAAAGTGCTCTTCCCACTTTAAGATTAACTCGCTAGGTTCATTTCTGCTAAAACCACACTTTTCTAAAAGATCATACAGCTCTTTAGCACAAGTCAATTCTGGAAAATCTGATTCAACAGCTGTATTGTGAAGCAAAATTGTTTGCTCATGAAAATTCAGAATCCAATGAGGATCACTGCTCTTCAGAACAAGTTCTTCTAACTTCTTTATTAGCTCATTATTCATCACCATCTTTTCCTTCAATCAACACTTTGCTTCCGTCAATTTTTTCTGTTTTTCCAAAGTTGTATTTAATGCTTAAGATGAGTAGTCCAGCTTCGTCATAAAATTTCCACTTGCCGTGTTTCTCACCAGCTTCGTAGGCACCTTCTTCTTTAACTACGCCATTTTCGTAGTAATACTTGTGTTTTCCAACGGGCACACCAATTTGATATTCTCCTTCAAAATTCCTTTTTCCATTTAAATAGGTGAACTTCCATTTTCCATCTTTTTCTCCATCCAAATACGCCCCCTCTTCTTTATGATCATTTACGAAGTAATACCATTCGCCAGTTTTATAACCATCGATGTAGGCTCCTTTATGAATTACTTCACCTTCTTCATTGTATTCTACAAACTCGCCTTCTTCTTTACCCTTCCTGTAGTATTCTTCTCGATGTATCTCCCCATTTTTAAAATACCAACGCCACTCTCCTTGGGGTAAATCTAAACGGTACGCACCTTTCTGCGCAATTTTTCCCTCCGCGTGATAGAATACCCATGGACCTTCTCTTAATCCATCAACATAAGCACCCTCAGCTTGAATTTCTCCCGTAGGATAGTAGATTTTCCAATCGCCTTGCCTTCTGCCCTCTTCATCCACGATACCCTCACCAAGCAGTAAATTTTCTTTGTAAACGTAAGATTGAATTACATTTCCTTCTTCATCATACTCCCGGAAGGTACCTTGTTTTGATCCATTTTTGTACGAACCAACCAACTTGAGTTTTCCACTCTGAAAATATTCTTTGCGGATGTCTAAAAGTTGAGCCTCATCTGCGTCTGTTAAAAGTTGACCACCTTGATATTTTTCAATTTTCTGAAGTTCACCTTTGCTGTTGTAGTACTTAAAAATGCCGTTTTTAATGCCGTTAGTGTAATACCCTTCTGTTTTCCTGTTTCCGTTTGGCCAAAATTCAATCCAAACCCCTTTTTTCTGTTGCTGGCTGTTATAGCGATTGATGCGTTCTATACTTCTGATAAAGCCCTTCTCATAATTTAAAAGGGTAATGATGCTGCCGTCTTTACCAAACTCTTTCCCATTTCCCTCTTCCTTTCCTTCGATAAATGGAACTTCCCTGTATAATTCACCACTTTTGTAATAAAATTCGGCCCCACCATTTTCAATTCCGGCCTGAAAAGGAACTTTTTCTAGTAGCACTCCAGTTTCCGAAAAAACAAGTTGAAGTCCGTCTTTCTTTCCAAATTTGTACTCAATTGATTTCTCAATACTCCCGTCTTCTCTGAAGAATTTCCATTCGCCATCAAGTTCAAAATTAGATCTACTTCCCTCCGTTTTTAACTGTCCAGATGGATAGTATGTTTTCCACAATCCTTCTGGTTTGCCATTGAACATATTGCCCTCACTTGAAATTGTGCCATCTTCATATCTAAAAATTTGGTAGGTCGAATTTAAACTGTCTTGCTGTGCAAAAACGACACTGCAAATGAACAGAAAGAATAGCGAAACGGAAAAATGGCTTATCAAGGACTTCATTAACTATATATTCTTTTTAAAAATAAAGATAGGTTTAATAATAGGGGTGTTCATTCAGTGTAAAAAAACACAAATGATTATTTGTTTGTTTGACTTGTTAACGCACATTACTTGTTTATAAACATCTTATGAGCTAGTTTTTTGTTCATCCTCAGTTTATTGAGCACTTTATTAACTTTAGTGTTAACAAGACCAGGTGATATAACTTTTTCTAAATATGGGGTTAACAAGTGTGAAGATTTTGGTCGGTAACATTATCAAAACCACTTGCTAAAATACTTGCATTGTTCATAAGCTTTCTTGGTTGCAATTTTATCTGGTTAAAGCAAGCTTTTTTAATCATGGCTTATGAACAGAATTTAAATTTATGAACCACTTTCTTGTTCATAAGTGCTTTGGTGCAACACATCTTAGTGTGGCATTGATTTAGCGCTATCTTTGTGAGACGTAAATTAACAAAAGCAGATGCAAAAGTCGATTATTATTGGTTCAGACCACGCAGGTTTTGAGCTTAAATCTAAAATGGTTGATCTTCTTAAATCAGAAGGTTATGAAGTTAAGGATGTTGGAACACATTCGAGTGATAGCACTGATTATCCGGAGTTTGCGCATGCCGTTGCAGCAGGTGTTGATGATGAAAGCTATCCTTTAGGCGTTTTGATCTGCGGATCAGCAAATGGGGTTTGTATGACGGCAAACAAGCATCAAAATGTTAGAGCTGGAATTGCATGGGAAGTTGAATTAGCTCAATTAACCAGACAACACAACAACGCAAACGTTCTTTGTTTACCGGCACGTTTTATTTCTGAGGACTTGGCTGGAGACATTTTGAGAGCATTCATTAATACTCCATTCGAAGGTGGAAGACACGATCGTCGAGTTAATAAAATTGCACTATGTTAAGAGTTGGAATAAGTATTTTTTGTTTGGTGTTCTTGGCTAACTTGTCTAAGGTATTGGCTCAGTCAAATACGGCTGAACCATCACCAACAGAAGCTGAATCAGATTGGGCACAGTATTATGCAAAGGAGATTACTGCAGAAGAATTAAAAGAACATTTGATGATTTTGGCTTCGGATGAATACGAAGGCAGAGAAACAGGTTTTCCAGGTCAGAAAAGGGCTGCTGATTATATTCAAAACTACTTTAGTGAATTAGGAGTAGCGCCTTGCGTGGATGGTTCATATTATCAAACCTATCCTTTAAGACGAATAGACCAAAGTAAAGCGGCATTAAGGCTTAATGGAAAGGACTTAGAGTACATTCAAGATTACTACTTTTTTCCAGGTTTTTCTTTGGATGAATTGAAAGCTGGGGAGATTGTACTTGCTGGTTATGGAATTAGCCACGAAGATTGGAATGATTATAAGGACCTTGATGTAAAAGATAAAGTTGTACTTGTTTTGCCTGGTGAACCAAAGGACAAAGAGGGAAATTATATTTTAGGAGTTGGACCAGATCAAACGAGTGAGTGGAGTGGTGATTTTAGGGTGAAGCGCGAGGCCGCAATGAAGGCCGGAGCTAAAGCCTTGATTATGATAAATACCGATTATAATTCATACATAGGTAGAATCAAAAATTTTCTTCTTAATCCGCCAATGCGCCTTGATATGGAGCGTGAAGAAAGACAAGATGTACTTCCAGTTTTGTTTTTTCCTTCGAATGCTGCTAATGACTTACTAGCTAAAACTAAACTAAAATCATTAGAAAAGTGGGAAAAAAGAATGTTTAAGAAACAGCGTTCTTTTTCAGCTACACTGGATATTGATATTCAATTTGAAATGAATGCGATTAATGAGGCCTTAACGGCCGAAAATGTGCTTTGTTTTATTGAAGGTAGTGATCCTGAGTTGAAAGATGAGATCGTGGTCATCACAGCGCATTATGATCATGTAGGAATTATTAATGGAGAAATACATAATGGTGCAGACGACGATGGTTCTGGTACTGTAGCTGCATTGGAAATAGCTGAATCCTTTGTTAAAGCAAAGCAGGACGGACATGGCCCAAGGCGATCTGTATTAATTATGACAGTTTCAGGAGAAGAAAAAGGTCTTTTAGGTTCAGAATGGTACGCGGATCATCCTGTTTTCCCTCTTGAAAATACAATCGTTGATTTGAACATTGATATGATTGGAAGGGTAGATCCTGCGCATGAGGCTGATTCAAATTATGTGTACTTGATAGGGTCTGATCGATTAAGCACAGAACTTCATGAAATCAGTGAAAAATGCAATGGGGAATATACCGAGTTGGACTTAGATTATACCTTCAATGCAGAAGATGATCCAAATCGTTTTTACTATCGATCTGATCATTACAATTTCGCCAAGAACGGAATACCTTGTATTTTCTACTTTTCAGGAGTTCATGAAGATTATCATAAGCCTACAGATACGCCTGAGAAAATTATGTACGAAAAGACGGCAGTTATTACTCGTTTAGTTTTTCATACAGCATGGCAGATTGCCAACCAAGATAAGACCATCGAGGTTGACGTAACAGAGCGTTAGTTTATTCGCTGAGTTTTTGTTGTATAAATGCTGAAGTGCTTTCGGTGTATCTATTGTAGTATGCGCCGGTACTTGGTCCGTAAAATCCGGTGTGCACCTTACATATTTTTCCTGTTTTATCTACGTAGATAGAAGTTGGATAAGAGATAATTGGTGTGAGCATTGGAAACGCTTTTGTGGCATTCATTTTATTTGCCTGGCCACCTAGGTATGCGGGATAGGCTATTCCTAAATTATTGAAATAGCGATCTACGATAATGCTCGAGGTTTCGAAGTCCTCTGTGCGTTCAAATGCTATCGGAACAATTTGTAATCCTTGATCGGCATACGTATTATAAAGTTCTTGATAGTATTTTGTTTCATCTAAACAGTTTGGGCACCAGGATCCTAGAATTTGTATAATGGTAACCTTGTTTTGGAAATAGGAGCTATCCAATTTTACAAATTCTCCATCAGTTGACATGATGTTAAGCTCTAATGGCTTAGAATTGTCGAGAACAGAGGTAAGTGAATCGGGATGACGAAGTTCATAATCGTTGTTCTTAAGGCCTTGCCAATGCTCTTGCCAATGAGTGCCGCTGAAAAATGTTCCATTAATTAGAGAATCTCCATTAAGTTCTGCTTCAAAATGGAACAAATGACTTCCATCGAAACAAGATAGTTGTAGTTGATTATCGATAAAGTGTCCTGCCAGAAAACGATAATCACCAGTTTCGGTCAGAAAAGTGCCAGTAGCGTGTTCATGCAAGGTGAACAGTGCTAAAGCAGGGTAGCTGTCTTCTGTATTAGGACTAAACTCAATTTGAAACTTTTCAATTTTGTCTTCATCGAAATGGCTTTCTTGAAAGTTTGGTTTTGCTTCAAAGGGCACAAGGTAATCAGCACCGCGTTGTGTATTATGCCAGTGGCCAACAATATGATCCTGCGAGCTTATTATTGCACTAAGGTAAGTTTGATAATGCGGAAGTTCAATGTACAAGCTATCGTTTCGAAATAGTATGGGTGCAGTAATTGTTTCCATGCCATTGTGTATTTGCAGGCTTGAATCTGCTGTGAAATTGGCATGTACAGGAATTTGTGTGGCGTCAATATCAAAGGTTATGAGCCATTCTCCAATATGATATGGAGGAGGTGTAGTTGTTTCTTCAGTAGAGTCAGTACAAGCGTAAGGCAGTGCTAGTAGAAGAAGTAGGTAGAACTTTTTCATGGGGGCAATGTAGTCGAAAAAGAAAAAGCTCCACCAAATTATGGTGAAGCTTTTTGTATTTTATTGGAAAGACAATCGTCTAAAGATCAAATTTAATTCCTTGAGCTAAAGGAAGTGATGTTGAATAGTTAATGGTGTTCGTTTGTCTGCGCATGTAAACTTTCCAAGCATCAGAGCCAGATTCACGACCACCACCTGTTTCTTTTTCACCACCAAAGGCGCCGCCAATTTCTGCACCAGATGTACCTATATTCACATTAGCGATTCCGCAGTCAGATCCTTGTGCTGAAAGGAATAGTTCTGCCTCGCGTACACTATCTGTCATAATGGCTGAAGATAGGCCTTGTACAACGTCATTTTGCATGTGAATAGCCTCGTTGATGTCACTGTATTTCATCAAGTAAAGGATAGGCGCAAAAGTTTCGTGTTGAACAATAGAATAGTGGTTTTCAACCTCTGCTATCGCTGGCTTCACATAACATCCACCCTCATAACCTTCACCTGCAAGAACTCCACCTTCAACAAGGAATTTGCCGCCTTCAGCTTTAACAGCTTCTAAAGCTTTTAAGTAGGTGTTGACAGCGTCTACATCTGTAAGCGGACCAACGTGGTTGTTCTCGTCTAAAGGGTTTCCAATGCGGAGTTGTCCGTATGCTGCGATTAAAGTCTCTTTTACTTTATCGTAAATAGAATCATGAATGATGAGACGTCGCGTAGAGGTACATCTTTGCCCACAAGTTCCAACAGCGCCAAACACAAGGGCAGGAACAACCATTTGTAGGTCGGCATTTTGGGTCAAGATCACTGCGTTATTTCCACCAAGTTCAAGTAGAGATTTACCTAAGCGAGAAGCTACGGTTTGTGCAACTATTTTACCCATGCGGATTGAACCTGTTGCACTAATGAGTGGCACACGTTTATCGTTTGTCATCAACTCGCCTACATTGTAATCTCCATTAATGAGGCAAGAGAGTCCTTCTGGGACATTGTTTTCCTTTGCCACCATGTTAAAGATGTTTTGGCATGCGATAGAGCAGAGAGGTGCTTTTTCTGATGGCTTCCAAACACAACTGTCGCCGCACACCCAAGCTAGCGCTGTGTTCCAGCACCAAACGGCTACTGGGAAGTTAAACGCTGATATGATACCAACAATTCCCATTGGGTGATATTGCTCATACATTCGATGCCCAGGTCGTTCACTGTGCATGGTTAAACCATAGAGCTGACGAGAGAGTCCAACAGCGAAATCACAGATATCGATCATTTCTTGCACTTCACCTAATCCTTCTTGATAAGATTTACCCATTTCATAGGAAACAAGTTGACCGAGTGGTTCTTTATATTCTCTTAATTTATCGCCAAATTGACGAACAAGTTCTCCTCTTTGCGGAGCGGGTACATTTCGCCATTCTTTAAAGGCAGCGTCTGCTTTTTGAATTACAGCTTCATATTGTTCGGGAGTAGTTACACTTACCTGAGCAATGCTTTCACCATTAACGGGTGAGTAAGATGTAATAAGTTCAGTGCTGTTGTGAAATTCAAGGCCTGTACTCGTTCCAGGGTTAATTGCTTTAATACCCAATTTATCGAGCATGTTTGCTACGTTGATTGGACTGGTACTTGTTTCCATGGGTTCTTTTTTTAGTGCTGCAAAGGTACGAATACTACTTTGCTGGTGAAAATATATAAGTTATTGACCTTCAATCAATTACAAATTATTGTTTTAAGGGCGTTAGAAGCAATGAAAAATCTTTTTCCATAATACACGACTAGCGAGGGGTGTAAGCGTCTTATTTAGCCTTAAAACAAGCCGTTTGATGTGTTCCACGTGGAACACATCTATCTACCTAAATAAACGAGGAGCATTGAAATGTCAGACGGTTTAATTCCAGAAATTCTGGATGCTTGTCCGATTGTTTCTGGTCGAACCGCTTTGAGTTTTTCTTTTGCCTCAGCTCCGAGACTAGCAAGCTTGTCGTATTCAAAGTTGGTAGGTAGGCTAATTGAGTCTAAGCGACTAAGTTTTTCTGCCATCTCTTGTTCTTTGCTGATATAGCCTTCGTACTTCATTTGGATTTCAGCCAATTGAAAAACCTCCTCACCCAATTCTGCTAAACCAGATTTGAATTCTTCCAATGCAGGAATGTGTTTTTTAAGATCGTTTAATGTGATGTGCGGTCTGGTGATGACACTAGAGAGTTTAACTTTTTGTTTGAGGCCAGGGGTATCCAAATTCTCGAGATAGGTATTAATTTCCTCAGGAGAGGTGCTGTAGTTGTTAATGAAGTCTTGTGTTTGCTCTACAAGTTTTGATTTTCGATCAGTATGCCTCAAACGCTCTTCAGATGCAAGACCTAATGAATGAGATAGTGGTGTGAGTCGCTGGTCGGCATTGTCTTGTCGAAGTAGTATTCTGTACTCAGCTCTTGATGTAAACATGCGGTAAGGCTCTTCGGTTCCCTTGGTTATGAGATCATCAATCAATACGCCAATATATGCTTCAGACCTGTTTAAGATGAAGGGGTCTTTATCCTGAATAGAAAGATGCGCATTGATACCGGCCATGAGTCCTTGACATGCTGCTTCCTCGTACCCAGTAGTTCCGTTAATTTGTCCTGCGAAATATAATCCTGATACCAATTTCGTTTCAAGAGTGTGTTTCAATTGGGTGGGAGGAAAGTAGTCGTATTCGATGGCATACCCGGGGCGAAACATTTTACAATTTTCAAATCCAGGAATGGTTTTAATAGCGCGCATTTGTACTTCTTCGGGCAAGCTTGTAGAAAAACCATTGACATAGATTTCAATGGTTGACCTTCCTTCAGGTTCAACAAAGATCTGATGACGTTCACGGTCGGCAAAACGATCAATTTTATCTTCTATTGAAGGACAGTAGCGCGGACCTTTACCTCGAATTCTACCGTTGAACATTGGTGAGCGATCAAAACCTTCGCGCAGAATATCGTGCACATCTGGATTGGTGTAAGTGATGTGGCAGGGGAGTTGATTGCTAATGGTATGGTGAGGTAAATATGAGAATCTTTCTGGATGTTCATCGCCAGGTTGTTCTTCCATTTTACTGTAGTCTAAAGAACGGCCATCAACCCTTGGTGGTGTTCCTGTTTTCATTCGACCAGCTTCGAATCCTAATGACACAAGTTGTTCAGTAATGCCGTGAGCGGCCTTTTCACCAGCTCTGCCACCACCAAATTGCTTTTCACCAAGATGGATCAATCCGTTCAAAAAGGTACCGTTGGTAAGCACTACAGACTTAGCAAAGATGTGTTGCCCCATGCTGGTGATAACACCTTCACAACGTTCGTTATTTACAATTAGACCTACCACCATATCTTGCCAAAAGTCGAGTCCTTTGGTTTGCTCTAGGCGATATCTCCAGTCGTTGGCAAATACCATTCGGTCGTTTTGCGTTCTCGGACTCCACATAGCAGGGCCCTTGCTTTTATTGAGCATACGAAACTGGATGGCTGAAACATCAGAAACAAGACCGGAGTAGCCTCCTAGGGCATCAATTTCTCGCACGATTTGACCTTTGGCAATACCACCCATTGCGGGGTTGCATGACATTTGTCCAATGGTATTCATGTTCATGGTAATCATCAGTACAGAGGATCCCATATTTGCAGCGGCTGCAGCAGCTTCATTGCCGGCATGTCCGCCACCCACAACGATTACATCGTAATTTGGTAGCATAGTATATAAAATGTTCCACGTGAAACAAAGAGACTAAAAACCTCGCAAAATTAGGGATTTTTCCTCCTGAGAACGCATAGTGGCAGCGTCTTGCTGTGATTTGTCCTTAAAACCAATTAAATGAAGTACACCGTGGATCATAACGCGATGGAGTTCATCTGTAAGTTTGATTTTTAAGTCGGACGCATTGTCTTTTACTCGATCAACACTAATGAATAAATCACCAGAAACGGTATTGCCGTCGCAGTAATCAAATGTGATGATGTCAGTAAGGGTGTCGTGCTGTAAATACTCAACATTCATCTCATGCAGGTACTCATCTGAACAAAAAACAAAGTTGACTTCACCCAATGATTTTTGGTGTTGTTCAATCATGATTTTCACCCAATTCTTGAGCTTCATTTTGTCTTTTAAGACATAGGAAACGTCTTCGTTAAAGAAGTGTACCACACGCTTAATTTAGGCTGAAAGAGCATCGAATTCGAGAGCAACGATGGTGCCGTCTTCCAAGAACTCACAACGATCTGCAAGATTTTTCATGAGAAACACACCTCTACCGTTTGGCTTTTCGATGTTTTCTGGAGCAGTAGGGTCGGGCAGATTGTCGTAATCAAAACCCGGACCTTCGTCTTGGATCGTGAATTTCAAAACCTCTCCGCTATGGGAAACCGCTACACGAACCTGCTTATCTTCATCGAGTTTGTTTCCATGAACAATAGCATTATTGACCGCTTCAGTAAGGGCAATAAGGATGTTTCCATAGAAATCTTCTTTGATCGAATGCGTTTCGCACAGTTCGTCCACTAGATTTTCTACAATGGCAATATTGGCAGTGGTAGAAGAGAAGGTAAGTACCTTTTCAGTGTCGGGCATGATCATAGGGTTCACGAGATTTTAACGCTCTAAATTATTAAAATATTCATTCACTTTATCCCTATAGTAAGGTTTTAGTGATGGAGGTACTGTTTTCAGCATTTCTAGCTCACGTTGTTTCTGCAATTGGTACTCGCTGAATTTCATCGGAACACTCTGCAAATTTTGATCGCCAGACGCTGATTTTCGCTTGTCATCTTCTCCTCGGGTGCGCTCTGCTTCCTCCGCTTTTAGCAGTCTTATTAGGATATCTTGCTGGCGCATCATTGTCTCAGGAGTGATGTTTTGATTAACGATATCGCGCTCAATTTGTTCCATTTCTTCAGCAATCTTTTGCAATTCATTGCCAGAGCCACTGCCGTCTTTGTTTAATTCCTGACCCATTTTCTGTAGCATTTGGCGAATGGCAGCTTGCTTCGCAGCCTGCTGAGCAAGTTCCTTACTCATGCCCTCCTGTCCTTTTGACTCTCCTTTATTGGCGTCTTTACCCATTTTCTTTTTAAGCGCTTCGAGCTGTTGACTCAAACCTTGCTGCATCTTCTTTACATCTCCTGCGCTAGGCTTCGGCGCTCCATTTCCACCAGGTTTTTCACAATTACCTTTACCCGGTTTTTTACACGACATCTGTTGTTGCATCTGCTGCAGCGCCTCATCTAAAAGTAATGCGAGATTATTGAAACTGGTCATCACATACTGCTGATTGGTGACCACCTCGGGTGTTTGTCGCTCAGCAATTCCATCCAAAGCCTTGCCCATGTATTCATTCACCAAGCCAATTTCCCTGTTCACTATGGCTTGGATTTGAACTACGCGTTTGCTCAGAGCAAAGAGCGAATCTTCAACCATTTTGGCATCGGTCTTCAATTTTCTTTGCAATTGGCCATATTCAATGTACTTCGGATCGTTTTTGTCAATTGCCTGAATATCAGACATTAACTGCTCCTCATCAAATGAGAGTGTAATGATGTTTTCAAGCAAGGCACGCAAGGCTTCCATATCTTCCTCTTGGCTTTCTTGCTCTTGCTGGTCCATGGCCATTTCCATTTTTTGGGCCATTTCTTCCATTTTTTCTGCCGCACCTTGCTGTGACTCTCCAGCCTTACTTTTCTTTCCCTTATCAAGCTGCTCAGAGCTTTTTTCCATATCTTCCTTAATGGCGTCCTGATCTTCTTGCGTTTCGGGAATAGCATTAGGGTCCTCCAGCTGTTCGTTCAACTTTTCCAATTCTTTGAGGTCTTCTTGAACTTGCTCAAATTGATCGTTCAGTTTCTCTTGTTCTTCTTTCAGTTCTTCGCTGTCTTTCTCTCCTTTTTCGCTCTCTTTAGCCAGTTCTTCTTGCTTTTCAGCGAGTTCTTTCATCTTGTCAATTGTGTTTTCCATCTTCATTTCAAACTCCAATTGTTTGAATTGCTCCAATGCCCTGTCAAGTTCCTTTTCAAGGTCTTGATTGTCCATGTTCATTTGCTCAAGCTGCTCTTGGATCTCATCTTTGTTCATTTCTTCCATGAGCTTTTCGAGCTCCTTGAATAAGGCTTTCATCTCATCAGACATGACTTCATCAAAGAGCTTTTGAAGCTGTTCTTGTTTCTGTCTGATTTCCTCGTCCTGCTGCTTCATTTGAGCGTTTTGCTCGTCTTTCTGCTTGTTCTCTTTTTGAAGTTCTTCAACTTGTTTCTGCAGTTTTTCCTGGGCTTTCATCAAGTCTTCCAACTTTTTCTTCTCTTCCCAGCCCATTTCTTTTTTATCAAGAAGGTCTCTTCTTAATTCTTCAAGTTCTTTCTGAAGATCTTGAGCATCATCAATGCTTTTTTCAAGCTTGTCTTTAATGTCTTCGTTCTTCTCTTCTTGTGCGTTTTCTAGTTCCTCTTCTGTTGGAGCAGAGAGCTGCTGAATTTTGGTTCGAGCACTTTTTGAACCGTTAACACCATCATTGTCCCAAACCTCAAAGTAATAGGAAAGTTGAGCACCCGGCTCAATTCCCAAGGATGCAAGCTGCCAGTGATAAAAGAACTGTCCAGAATTGTTCTTTGGTGCTTCTAAATCAATCACCTTGGTGTCTCCCTCGTTCAAGGTGTATTTGAACTGAAGTCGTTTGAAGCCGTAATCATCTTTCACTTCACCTGTGAAGAAAAGGTCAGTATAACTCAAACTATCGCGCTCTTCCTCTACAAAAATGCTTGGGTGCATGTCTGGCACCACATTGATCTTGTAAGTCATGGAGTCTTTCGACCGCATGAAGGCATTCGCAGTGTGAAGGGTATAGGGCGTGTTTTTACTTGCTGTTAGTTGATGGGTGTAGTGATTGCGGTCTCTTCCAGGAAGGTCGATGCGTTCACCATCGATGGTCATTTCCACCCGGTCGGTATTTACCGTTTCAAAATCCCATAAAATCTTGGTTCCTTCGGGCACTGTTATATCCCCAGAATTCCGCAATTGCTCGTCAGGAGAACCAATGTAGGCAGGATAATCTAGGGCAGTAATGAAATTAACCAAAAGTGGTTTTGATAAGGTTTTGAGCGTGTATTCTTCTGAGAAAAAGCCGTTACCATAAATTCTGAATGGGGTGTCTTTTTGAACATTTCTGAAAATGTATTCGAAGTTTGTTCTGCTATCGTTCGAGAAGGGAAACCTTGTTCCTTTTAGTTCTACATAAAGTTGGTTTGGAATTTCTTTACCGCTCACCTTGATGTCGAGCACAAAATCTTCTTTTTCAGGAGTTTCCAGCTTCGGGTTGATGATTTCAATTTGATAGGGAGCAAGAGGTACAATTTCTGTGCTGTGATTGATTAATCGCTCTGTACTTTCACTCACGGTGTTTGGTGCGATGAGAACAATGAGCAAGAAAATACCTAGGGGTGGAAGGACATACTTCAGGTACTTTTTATTTTCGCCGAAGTTGATGGCTGAGGCAAAAGGAACGGGGCTTAATTCATTGGTTTTCTGAGTGATACTAGCTTCTAATAGGGTATCAGAGGCGGCGTTTTCAGCCATGCGCTTAAGTTGAAGCGTATTGAGGAGCTTGTCTTTCACGTCGGGAAAGTGGCTCCCAACGATGGATGAAGCTTGCTCATAAGAAATCACTTTACCAAGTCGGAATAATTTGCTCATGGGGAGGAAGAGCCATCTCCCTAATACAGCTAAGCTGCTCAAAACAAAAGTCCAAAACAAAAGCGTTCGAATAGCACTATTGAAATGACCAACAGACTCAAGTAAAGTCACCAAAAGAAAGAAAACCACAATAAGGCCTAAGCTGTATAAGGCACCCTTGAGCATTTGATTCTTGTAGTACTTTCTTATAAAATCGTCGAGCTTTTCAATGAGCCCCTCATATCCACCCATACTTCAAAAATTAAAGCGGTAACGCCACCGTTTTTTCAAATTTACGGAAAACGCTACCGCTTTCAATACAACGTAAAAAACCTGGCTTTGGTTTTACGAAAGTTTAACGCCTACTTTTTCATGAATCGGGCGCTGGTGATGTGTCCGTGTTCATGACTTGCAGTTAGAATATAGATTCCTGAAGTTAAATGAGATACATTTATTTTTGACTGAAGCGATGCGAGGTTGAGCTGCTCAATCAATCGTCCTTGTTGATCGTAAATTGAAACTACCCAATTGCCAGGGAGTGGAAGCGAAAGGGTAAGTTCATTTATTGCTGGTTGAGGATAGAGCTTAATCGAGAGCGCTTCTTGCTCACCAATTCCGTCTCCAGCTTCTACGGTAAGCACGGGAGATGTTACCACACAACCGTATGAAGTGGTGATTTCAAGTGCATAGTTTCCGGGAGCAACATTGAGGAGTTCAGCATCATTCTCATCACCCAAAAGCAGCCCATTATAAAACCAAGCATAAGTATCGTAGCTGCCATTACTAGAAATGGTTTGAGTGAGTTCGTTGTAGCTGAGGAGAACTTGCGGACAAACAACCAAGCTATCTGCGGCTGCAGAGCACCCAAATGCATTACTTACATTAAGACCGTAAACTCCAGGAAGTTCAACAAGGAGGCTATCGTTTACTTGGTTCTGGAGGGTGTCACCATTCAAAAACCACGTATAGGTGCTTAAGTTCTCGCCTGTGGCAACGAGGTATTCACCAATGCCTCCACCGCTTATGATTGGGTTTGGGTTAGGAAATACAGAAACAACTTCTTCATCGCTAAATGCCGCACTAGTTTGCAATTCAATGTTTATTGTTCCAGAAGTTCCACCTGCATTAATTACTAAATTCCCAGCACTTACTTGGAAAGAAGTTTCGCCTAAAAAGTCGTCGCTTGTGATGGTTCCGTCTGAGTCGTAATACGCAATAGTGTAAGTTCCTTCCTGCAGTGTAATGTTCAAGTCAGACCAAGATCCGGTTTCAACATTATCAAGATATGGAGCGGTATAAACGGTGTTTCCCTGGAAATCGGTGATGACGAAGTAAGGGTCTGGATTAAGTAAACCGAATCCATCATCAACATCGCCACCCCAGCCACTTCCAAGAACAAGAATGCTTGCGCCGGTGAGCACATAGTTTTGAACAGTTGTACTCAAACTAACGGTGTAATCTCCTGGAGAGCTATAAGTTACAGTGGGAGGGAAAGGCACGTTTGAAGTGCTACCGTTTCCAAAATTCCAATCGTAAGACACAACTCCACCCTCTGTTATTAAGGCTTCAGGGTTAATTTCAAGAGAACCACAAGCGGCTACTTGGTCGATTGAAAAAGAGGCATTACCCCCTTCGCCCTGAAGAACAGTTAATGGAAGAGAAAAGCTTTGGGCAAGTTCTTGGGTAAATCCAAAGGCAACAACAACAACATTAACGTTAATCACCACATCATAGTTCCCTGCTAATAACGGGGTTCCACAAAGCGTAGCGCATCCATATTCATCACCTTGCGCAGGGAAATAAGTATTGTTGTCGCTACTCAGAGTGAAATTCATACCAAAAGGTAAACCGTTCACTCCTGTAACTTCAACTTCTTCCAGTGTAGCTTCGATGCCAGTATCAGGATCTACAATTTGTGCAGGCAAGTAAAAGGTTAAAGTACTTTGATAGTCTTCACCGGTAGTTGCATCGGGTAATACTAAAGGACAAATTGTTGGGAAGGGATCAGGTGTTGTACAAGATAAATCAGGCGTGCAGTCTGGACATTGTGCCAGCGTCACCAAGGCGCTCATTAAGAGCAGCATAGTAAAGGCTAAGGTTTTCATTTATTCAAATTTTAGAGCCGATAAGTTAGGAATATTGCTGTAATCTTGCACACAAGGAATTAACTTAGAATTAATTTTGTGAGCAGAAAATGACTCGTAACTTCGTAGACCCAATAAAATAAAGAAAACAATGCGTTTATTTTTACCCATTCTTGCCGTTTTCATGGCTGTCCTAACAAGCCATGCTCAGTTAAAAATTACGGCCATCGACCCTGCGACAAACAGCATGGTGATTTCAAATTTTTCAACTCAAAGCATTGATGTTTCAGACTTCAGGCTTTGCAGCTTATTTGAATATGCTGATTTGAATTCTGTTGCTGTAACGGTAAACGAAGGAAGTTTAGTTATTCCAGCGGCTGGACAAGTAGACATTACTTGGGCTGCTAATGTAGGCTTCACCGTACAGTCAGACATGGGCTTGTATTATCCAGTAGGTTCATTTGCTATGCCAGGATCAATGGTAGATTTTGTGCAATGGGGCGCTGGAGGTCTAGGAAGAGAAAATGTAGCTGTTGCGGCAGGATACTGGACTGCCGGAGATTTTATTGAAGGTGAAGGTCCGTTTGTATTCAATGGAACTCAGGATGATTTTGGACTTTCTTTTTGGGCTCAACAAAACGGTGATTTAGACATTGTGATCAATGAAGTAGATGTTGATCAAGCAGGTGGAGACAATACTGAGTTTATCGAGCTTTTCGGTAGTCCTAATACACCACTTGATGGTTTGTCAATCATCTTGGTGAATGGAAACGACGATTTGTCGTACGATGCCTTTGACCTTGATGGTGTGAGTTTAGATGAAAACGGTTTTGCCTTGATTGGTAATGCTGCCTTAGAAGGTGTTGACTTGATTATTCCTAACGGAATTTTACAGAATGGCCCTGACGCGGTTGTTTTGGTAAGCGGAGATGCGGTGAATTATCCTAATGATACTGCAATTGATGAAGCAAACATCCTTGATGCTTTGGTTTATGTAACCGATGATGTCGCCAGCCCAAGCTTATTATTGTTCTTGAATGAAGGACAACTAGCTGTTGATGAATCGGGAAATGGTCCGTCTTCTGTGAATTCAATGTCGAGAATTCCCGATGGAGGCCTTGCCCGCAACACAGATACTTACCAAATGCAGCCGCCAACACCAGGCAGCACCAATGTTTTGCAGTGTGATGGAGGTAATATTTTTATTGAGGGAGGAACAGACACCAGTATTGAGGTTTGTGTTGATGAGCCAGGTGCTGTTGTTGTTTTTGATTTTTCTTCAGCAGTTCCAAATGCCGATTACATCTATGTTTTGACGAATGAAAATGATGAAATTATTGAAGTTTTGGATGGCTTTGATGATTATGATTTTACCGGACAAACACCAGGCGTTTGTCGAGTTCATCGAGTTTCATATGCAGGCAATTTAGATTTAAGCGGCGCTCAGCCAGAAGAAGACCTTTTGGTGATTAGTGCAGATGAGTGCTTCTCTTTTTCTAGCAACTTTGTTGAAGTGGTAAAAACCGATTGCTCTATTCCAACTTGCGATCCAGGAACAATTTCTTTGGACGACAACACTACTGAAGGAGCAATTTGTGTTGATGGAGATAACACCGTACTGAACTTTGTGCACACTGCGGCAGAAGAGAGCTTCGAGGAAATATACGTTCTGACAACAGAGACTGACGAAATTATTGCTTGGACAGACGAAGCGTTTTATGACTTTGTTGGAGGAACGCCAGGTTTTTGCCGTGTTTATGCCATTACTTACCAAGGGAATCTAGACGAAGCTACACTTGTTGAAGACGCCTTAATCAGTTCAATTAGTGCTAGTATTTGCGCGCAAGCGAGTACTAACTTTATCACGGTTCAGAAATTAGAATGCCCAACAGAAGGTGCTTGCACCGAGTTGTTCTTCTCGGAATACATCGAAGGCACAGGTCAGAACAAGGCCATTGAAATTTACAACCCAACCCCTTTTCCTATCGATTTAACACCATATACGGTTTCTGTATTTAACAACGGATCGCCAACTCCAACCAATCAATTGGCCTTAACAGGAACGGTTGAACCAGGAGATGTTGTGGTTATTGGTAACAACGAGGCCAGCACCTTTATCCAGGTTCAAAGCGATATTTTGTCGGTTGTCAGCTGGTTCTCAGGAAATGATGCCATCGCCTTATACAATAATGGGGTTGCAATTGATATTATTGGAGTTATTGGAGAAGACCCAGGCTTATCTTGGACAGTGAATGGTATCGCAGACGCTATGGAGCAGAACACCTTGGTTCGAAACCCACTGATTACTGCTGGCGAAACAGATTGGAGTTTGTCTCAAAACCAATGGACTGTTTACGGGGTGAATGAGTTTGATTTCCTTGGTTTCCACACGATGGTTCCCTGTAACTTTAACGAAGAACCAAGCATCTCTTTTACAACAGACAACCTCAGCGTTCAAGAGGGCAATACTTTGGATGTATTGGTGAGCATTAACTTCCCTGCAACTGAGATTTTTGCAAACGTAAATTACCTTGGTGGAACCGCAACAAGTGATCTTGACTTTGTATCTATTTTCCCCTTAGAATTGATTTTCCCAGAAGGAGATTTTTCTCCTCAAACCTTTAGTCTTGACATCATTGATGATGAAGAAGCAGAAGCAGCCGAAACCATTGAATTGGAATTGATCGCAGTCACTGAAGGCGTTCAGGTGAGTTTAGGTATGCTCACCATCACCATTTTAGCGAATGACCAAGAAATACCAGTGCTTCCAATTGCTGACGTGAACCAAGAAAATGAGGATGGAACAGCGAGTTCATTAGACTTGGAGTGCGAATTAAGAGGGATTGTACATGGGGTGAACATGGGGGCAACAGGAACGCAGTTTACCTTGATTGATAACACCGGCGGAATAGGGGTTTTCAATGGAGCAAACGACTTTGGCTACACCGTTACCGAAGGAGATTCAATCCACGCCATTGGTGTTATAGATCAGTTTAATGGTTTAACTCAGTTATTGCTCGACACCTTGATTTATCAGGCATCTGGGTTTGATTTGAATGAGCCTGTTCTAATAACTTCATTGAATGAAGACACAGAATCGGAAATGGTGCGTATGAATTGTGTTCGTTTGGTAGATCCAAGTCAGTGGACCAATCAAGGACCAGGTTTTAACGTAGATATCACAGATGGTTTAAACACCATTACCATGAGAATTGATGCACAGGTCGACTTGTATGGAAGTGAAGCGCCTCAAGGAAAGTTCTCTGTTATTGGAATTGGTGGTCAGTTCGATGCCAATACTCCTTACGACAGCGGTTACCAATTATTACCTCGTTATAGTGCCGATATTTTCGACAACCTTATTGCCAGTTTTGATGCACCTTTGGAGTGGAACATTGGTGAAGGAGCAGTAAGTTTTGACAGTCAAAGCACAGGTGCCTTCCTACACGATTGGGATTTTGGCGATGATACCAACTCCAATGAAGTAGACCCAGAGCACGTCTATGCAGAACTGGGCGTGTACACGGTTAACCTTACCGTTTTCTCAGAAGACGGTTTGTGCAACCACAGCACTTTGCAGCAAGTAAACGTGATTTTTGTGAATGTAGAAGAAAGCCAATTGGCTGATTTGGAAATGTATCCTAACCCAGCATCTGAGCTTGTGCAACTGAGTGGATTAGGAGAGAACAATCAAATTGAGCTAAGAGCAATTGACGGTCGACTAATCCAAACACATCAAGTTACTGCTGATCAGTTTCTATTGGATGTAAGTGCTTTGAGCAGTGGTATGTACTTGATTAAGGTGCGTCAAGGACAGGAGCTAAAAACACTTCGCTTAATGGTGAAATAAAGGATTTCAATAGCATTTGAAAAGAGCAAGGAGGTGTTTCCCCTTGCTCTTTTGTTTTTAATTCATTTTTTAGGACTAAAAATGATTTAGTTTTGCTTTCAGTTGAATAAGAATGAGAAAGTTAATTAGTTATATGTTGAATGGACTTATTATCAGCTTACCGCTGGTAGTACTGGTCTATATCTTTTGGCAGCTTTTTATTTTCTTGGATCAAATCATTCCTATTGACGACAAAAAACCAGGCCTTGGTTTATTGGTACTACTGCTGGTGTTGATAGCCATTGGGTTTTTAGGAAATACGCTTATTGCAGCTCCCATCAAAACATCCTTTGCTCGTTTTCTGAAACGCTTCCCATTATTAAAAACCATTTACTCTGCCATTTCAGACTTAATGAGCGCTTTTGTGGGCAAAAAGAAGAGCTTTAAAAAGGCCGTTTTGGTTGATTTTTCTCAGGGAGAAGGCATGCAGAAAATAGGTTTTATCACTGATGAAGAGCTGGAAGTTCTGAATGGAGATTTTGAAAACAAAGTTGCTGTGTATTTCCCTCATGCCTATAGCTACACCGGAGACCTTTTTTTGGTTGATAAGAGTAAGATTCACCCCATCGACAGCCCGCCATCTGATGTGATGAAGTACATTATTAGTGGCGGTGTTTCAGAGATCAAGAAAGATGATGAGTAAGTACAAATACCTCATTTTGCTGCACCTCATTGTTTTCATCTTTGGGTTCACTGGTATTTTGGGAGAGTTGATTACGCTACCGGCTGTTAATCTTGTTTTCTTTCGTTGCTTAATAGCCATGGTGGTTATTTTTCTATTCGCTCTTTTGAGCAAACGAATAAAACGTTTCGACACCATAACAAGCCTAAAGATGCTGGGGATAGGCGTTCTCACAGCTATTCACTGGATCTTGTTTTTTGCTTCCATTAAACTATCAACGGTTTCTGTGGCTGTCTCAATTATGGCCAGTACAGCCCTTTGGGTCGCCCTTTTTGAACCATTGGTGACAAAAAGAAAAATACTGGCCTCCGAGATCATTCTTGGAGTAATGGTGATCATTGGCTTGATGATCATCTTCAGCTTTGAAACCAAATATATTCTAGGCTTAAGTGTAGCCCTAATTTCAGCCATGTTTGCGGCTGTGTTCAGCACCTTCAATGCCCAAATGGTAAAGCGAATCGACAGCGTTAACCTGGGTTTTTATGAAATGACAAGCGCTACAGTAGTTGTTGGTGCTTACCTGCTTCTAAAAGGCGAAATGAGCTTTGATATCTCCACAAACGACGTGCTCTGGTTGCTGGTCTTGGGAATTGTTGCTACCGCCTTTGCTTTTGTTATTTCTATTGAGGTGATGAAGGAATTGAGCCCATTTACAGTAGGGCTCACCATCAACCTTGAACCCATCTACACCATCATTTTAGCACTCATCATTTTTGGCAGTGATGAGAAAATGACCTGGGGGTTTTATGTAGGAACAGCTATTTTGATTTTGGCTATTTTTCTCGACACTTTAGTGAGAAGAAGAGCAAAGAAAGCTTTACTCAAAGCAGAAGCACTTCAGGCAGAATAGAACAATGCGGCACTTACTTCGTCGCACAAAAGCCAATCAAGCTCTTTCATTTTCCAAATTCCATCTTCGATTGAAAGCATAGCAAGGTGCCTGTCGCTGAGCCTTTCCTTGCTTAGTAATGCGTCTTCACCCAGAAAAGCGAGGTAGTTTGAATTTAAAAGGGCGACATTAATGCCCTCTGTTTTTCTTAAACCAAGCATGATGGTTTCGTTGAATTCATCGGCTTTACTCAAGGCTTCCCCGTGAGCTGGGAGTACTGCTTCTGACAGCTTTTTGATGTAGTTGATGTTGTGGGCGATGTTCCAAGAACGTTGCTTGTTGTGGAAGGAGTGCGCAGCCGGACCAACACCGAGGTAGTCTACCCAGTTCCAGTAATTTCCGTTGTGTTTTGATCGATATCCTTTTTGGGCGAAGTTGGATATTTCATAATGCTCAAAACCGTTTTCTTTTGCCCAAGAACAGAGGTAGTTGTACTGGTCTTCTACCATTTCGTCGGGTGCTGGTTTTACGCTTCCTTTTTTTACTTGGTGATGCAAGGCGGTGCGTTCTTCAACAGTGAGTATATAGGCAGAAAAGTGCTGTACGTTCATGGATTTGGCTATGGCGAGTTCTTCTCTCCACTCCTCAAGTGTACTGGTAGGGAGGCCGTAAATGAGGTCAATCGAAATGTTGTTAAAACCGATGTCTTGAGCTCTTTTTACACAGGCCAAAGCTTCTTCAGCATTGTGCGCACGATTCATCCAAGTTAAACGCTTGTTCTGAAAGCTTTGCAAGCCAACACTTAACCTACTTATGCCCAAAGTGCGCCACTCTTGGAGCTTGTCTTTACTCATATCGTCGGGATTGGCCTCCATGCTAATTTCAGCGTTTGAATCAACACGAAGGTGCTTGTAAGCGGCTTCTAGAAGGCGATGGAGTTGGCCTTTGTTCAAAATGGAAGGACTCCCACCACCAAAGTAAATGGTTTCGAAATGCTGGGTTCTCCAGTCGGAAGACCGTAGTTCTAGCTCTTTCACCATAGCAGAAATCATCTCGTCTTCATTAGAACGATTGGTGCTAAAGTGGAAGTCGCAGTACGTGCAGGCTTGCTTACAAAAGGGAATATGAAAATAGAGTCCGGCCATTTAATCGAGGTAGTAAAGCAATTCCTGATCACTTTCTTGCTGTTTGATGAAGCTAATTCTAGTTTTTAGATCTTTCGCTTGGCTTTCAAGTCGGTCTTTCAAGGCAGTATCTGTGGCTTTTTCAGCTTCGCGAAGCAATTCATCGTAAATACTTTCCAGCGCGTAGTAGCCGAGATACCTGTTCCACCATTCCGCACCATTTTCAGCCATATTTTCAAATACGGGGGCATATTCCAATTGGGTCTGAACTCCTTCCATTTGAAGTTCGAGGAGCAATAGAGAACCAATATCGTAGGCGTCTTCGTCATCAGCCTTATTCAAGAGTTCAACGGTGTAATCGAGTCCTTCTTTCGAGTTATTGGAGTAATACACCCAGGCAATACTGCTTTGGAGGTCCGTGTTGTTCTCCTGCTCTAAGCCCTTTGCGAGCTCATAAGCAGCCGCGCGGTCGAGGTTTTGAAGTGCAGCAAGTGAAGCGGCCAAAACGTAATAGCTGCGTTCATTTTTTAGCAGTCCTTTTAACTTTGGAATAGCGTTTTCTTTGTTGAGTTGATAAGGAAGAAGCTTGATGGCCTCTGCGCGAAGTGTGGTGTTTTTCTTTGAAAATGCAATGTCTTCCAAGAGCGCTTGATTCTTCGGACTAAATACATCACCCATAGTTAAAGCCAAATACGCAATATACCAATGAGGATCGTTCAAAGCCGCAGTGAGCATTTTCTGATATGAGGGGTCTGAAGGTGTAATTTCACCTTTTTCTACACCAAGAGCAATGGACTCAAGGGCGTTTAAGCGGGCAGAAAAGCTGTTCGTAGGGTCGAGCTGAGCATACCACCATTCATAAGGCTTGCTTTCAGTATAATTCCAAAGAAGCACACCTTTTGGGTCGAGGTGCGCATAGAGAAAAGCACCAAGATCTTGCTGCGTGTATTCCTTGTCGTAAAGCGAATAATTCATCACCTCTTCAGCCTTACTCAAGAAAAGAGGGATAATGCGTTTTCCCTTTTCAAAACACAGCTCAAGACTCGTGTTAAGCTCAAATAAAGGCGCGCCTTCTCTTGAGGAGAATTGGCTGGTAGCCAGTTGAAGTGTGTCTTCGGCCACAAAAAAACTGGCCATTACAAGAGGGTGTCCGGCACTAAAAAACCACTGATCAAAAAAGGGTTTTAAGTCTCTTCCGCTCACCTCTTCCATGGCCAATCTGAATTTATCGGTTTCTACATCTTGAAACTCATTTCTTTTCAAATAGAGCGACATTCCTTTGAAAAAAGCGCTATCACCAAGTTCTCCTCTTAGCATGTGCAACACGTGCCCTCCTTTATTATAAGAGTGCGCATCAAACATGTCGTCTGGATTTTGGTAATCGAAGCGGATGATAGGCACCTGCTTGTATTCGGCTTCACTGAAATAGCCATCTGCCGACTCCCATAAATGATAGTCGGCAGCATCTTTTCCATACTTGTGCTCTTCCCAAAGGTATTCTCCGTAGGTGGCAAAAGACTCGTTCATGTCGAGGTGCGACCAACTTTCACAGGTAAGCAAATCTCCAAACCAGTGGTGGAAGAGCTCGTGGGCAATAACGTCTTCATAATCGTCATCCAAAAGCTCGCGATCTGTTTGCTGCATGAATTCGCCGTGAATTACAGCGCTGGTGTTTTCCATCGCCCCAGAAACATAATCGCGAACAACAACCTGAGCATACTTTTCCCATGGATATTCGTAATCGAGAAGTTCGGAATAGAAGCTCATCATTTCTGGTGTGTTGCCGAAGATTTTAAAGGCGTAAGGCCCATACTCACGTTCCACATAATAATGAACGGGGATGTTTCTACCAGACGGACTTTCCCACGAACTCACAGCGCGAATGAAGTCGCCAACGGCCATCATGGCCAGGTAAGGCGCATGTGAAAGCTCTTGTTTCCAGTAGTCGGTTCTTGTGCCGTCGTCCAAATAATTGCTGTAAACTAGGGTTCCGTTAGAAATGGTTTGGTATTGCTCTTCCACGTTGATGAACAGTTCTTGGGTCATCCGTTCATTGGGTTGATCAATGGTTGGAAACCAACAAGAGCTGCTTTCGGTTTCCCCTTGTGTCCAAAGCTGGGTTGGTTTATTTGCTTCGGTGCTATCTGGGTTGATGAAATAAAGACCGCGATTATCCGTAATGGCTTGTCCTGAAGCAGCCTTCACAGAGTCGGGTCTTGCGATATAGTCGATCAAAATGGTGTATTCTTCCCATCGCGAGTAGGTTTTATCGAGCTGAATTTCGATTTGTTGCCCGGTATTGATGAAGCTCAGTGCCGTCGGGAAGCTGTCTGTTTTAAGACCAACTTCTTGAATGAGCATCGCTTTAGCATCGAGGATGAGCTTATTGGATGGGTAGAAGTAGGGCTTTAGGCGAAGCTCTGCTTTTCCATGTAATTCGCGCTTTTCCCAGATGGGCTTTACGTGGAGTTTTGTATGGATGAGGTCGTGCACCATTGCTTCAGTGCCACGTTTTTTTTGAGCGACTGGAAGCACTTCTATCTCGGGGAGCAGCACAATATCTTCTTCATTTGACCTTGAATTTCTAATTGAAGTACAGGAACTAAAGAATAGCACTAAGGCGACAAGAGGAAAGAGCTGCTTAATTTTCATGCAGTAAAAGTACGAGCATTATTGGTTACTTTTGGAACTCTTAAATCAAGAACACATGCACAAGGTTTCGGTAAATGAGCAGGCAGCGAAGGCTGTTGAATGGACAGGGCTTGATTCGCTCAGCGTTGATGGAAAGGATATAAATTTAAAGGTAGAGGTGCTTAAGCCCCATCATTTACAAGTGGTGCTCAAGCACAAAACCTACCAAGTTGAGGTGCGCGATGTTGATGTTTTAAAGAAGACCGTCTCTTTCAGAATTGGGGGCAGAAAATATGAAGTTGCTGTTCAAGACAAGTACGATGAATTGCTGAAGCAGCTGGGAATGGAACGCGGCGCAGGAGCCCAAGCCCAAGAGCTCAAGGCGCCAATGCCAGGCAAGGTTTTGAGCTTAGAGGTTGAGAGTGGAAACGAAGTTGAAGAAGGACAAGCACTCTTGATTCTAGAAGCCATGAAAATGGAAAATGTGATCAAATCTCCACGCTCAGGAGTAGTTAAAACCATTCACGTAAGCACCTCACAAGTCGTTGAAAAAAACGAAATACTCGTTTCGTTTGAGTAATTGATTCCTTGCTTTATCGTTCTCTATACACAAAAGGCTGTGAATAATAACCTTTAGCGAATGATACAGCCCTCAGTCATTGGCTAACTTTACTAATCTGTATAAGGAGCGCAATGATGAAGCGATTACTTCAAATATTTCTGGCAACCGCATTTCTCACAAGTACTTTGCTTGCTGTGGGGCAGGATTGTAATGATCCAACACAACTGTGCGCGGAAACCAACAATGAAGCTGAGGTTTTAGACCAGCTTAACCCACTAGCATTTAACTGCATTAATGCTAATTACACGCTTTTCTATTCGTTTACCACCAACAACAGCAACAACAATGCTGAAGGGGTTACGGTGAACATTTCTAACATCGATTGCGTTGGAGCCAATGGAGCAGACCTTGTTTATGCAACGGTAGTGTCTTTTGACCCCGCTAGTCCTTGCAGTCCAGCTTTGTATGGACTAGAAACGGCTTGTGAAAGCGACACCCTAGGGATTGTTCTCGAAACAGATATCCTGATGCCAGAAACCACTTACATGCTCATTTTGGCAACAGATCACGACCCGGCCATTAGCGACTGTTTGTTTGATGTGAGCATTGATGGAGAAGCCATTGACATTGACGCTTGTTGTGATGCTAACGTTACTTTAGGTCAGAGCGCCACATTCGGAGTTGAAGGAGGAGATAACAATAACGGCGTTGATTATATCTGGTCTGGTGATTATCTGGTTGACAATACCGGAGAAGAGATCAGCGTATTTCCTGAAGAAACAACAATTTACCAAGTTACCGGGAATGTGGCCGGTTGTGTGGTAACTGATTTTGTAACCGCTTTTATTGGTCCGCCAGTGGGCATTCCCAATGCCATCACCCCAAATGACGACGGCATAAATGACTTGTGGACCATCACCGGAATTAATGAGTTTGAAGCGGCACATGTTACCGTTTTTGATCGGTGGGGTCAGGTTGTTTTTAACGATATCGGTTACAACGAACCTTGGGACGGAACCAATCGCGGAAGGTTTTTACCAACAGGAACGTACTATTACGTGATTGAGTTGAATTCACTGAATGTAAACATCGAGCCTTTGGTTGGATACGTAGCCATCATACACTAATGAGAAAGTTAATTACCATAGCGTTTGTATTGGCAGGTTTGAGTGCGGATGCGCAGCAACTTACTCAGTATTCCCACTACGTTTTGAATTACTTCGCGATCAATCCTGCGGTTGCGGGCTCCTCGCCTTGCTTAGATATGAAATTAGGTTACCGCAGACAGTGGGCGGGCATCGAAGGTTCACCAAGCTCGGCCTTTGCCAACTTGCACGGTAACTTCGGTAAGAAAAAACACAACTTCCACGGCATTGGTGGTCAGGTTGAGTCTGATGATGCCGGACCCTTAAGCTATACCAGTATGGCCATTGCCTATGCCTATCACTTGAAGGTATCGCGCAAGTACATGCTTAGTTTAGGTGTTTCTGCTGGTTTTATGCAGTATAGAATTGATGCAGCTGGCCTTGTTTTGCCCGATGTCCAATTTGGAAACGACCCTGCCTTCACGGGCGTAAGTTCTGACTTTGTTTTACCAATAGTGAACACAGGATTGTGGTTGTATAGTGAAGATCGCTTCTATGGGTTTGCGATAAGAAATGTTTCGAATAATCAGGTGGAAGACATAGGCCTGGCGACACGAATAGTACCTCATTTTAGTTTTACACACGGAAGAGCCATTGAGATGAACGATGGCTTTATGTTCAAGCCGAGCGCCCAATTGAAGTATGTTGGTAGTTCGCGCTTGTCTATTGATGCAAATGCCATGATTGATTACAAATCCAAGGTAGAACTTGGACTTGGTTTTAGATCTGAATCTGGCTTGGTTGGGCTTTTTCGAGTTGATTTGTTCAAGTATGTGACCTTGGCTTATGCCTATGATAATTCCCTCTCCAGAATGAGACTGGGAGGCAGACATAGTCACGAAATTGTTTTAGGCATTAAAGCATGTGCTCTTGGCGAGTCAAGAGCAACGCATTGTGCAGCTTACGATTAATCTTTCTGTAACCCTTTAACGAAAGGAGCGTATAAAAAGACTGAAAACTGGAACTTACCGCCCTTTGGGGTCCTAAACTATATAATATTGAATCTGTTCTCAAGACAGGTGCTGACGGCACTTACCACCCTACTGCTGACGGCCACTCATGTAGAGGCACAAGATCGTTTTTGGATTGGAACCAATGGAAATTGGGCCGATACAAACAATTGGTCTGCCACCATGAACGGAGCCGGAGGAGCGTCGCTCCCGAATGAATTCACTACAGTTCATTTTTCATCCAACAATCAAGAAATTAACGTTTATGCAAGCCAAAATGTTGTGTTGAAAAACATGCACATTGAGGCTAATCGCGTGCGTTTTCATTTGGATGATGACCTTTTGGTTTATGGGTATTTAAGCGCAACAAACACCCTTGATATCGAGGGCACAGGCAAGCTGCACTTTAAAGGAACAAGGGAACATCGACTCGAGGTTCAAGACCTTATTGAAGCTGATGTTTATCTCGACGAAGGAAGCCTTCATTTGGATGAGCAACTGCTACTTCAAAATGATAAAAACTTGCACATCCTTGGTGAGGCCCTTTTCACCAATGGAAATGCCATCATCCTTGGGGGAATTTATGCGCCAAACAGCCACTGCTACTTGGATGTTTATGGAAGTAAAATCATTGTTCAAGAAGCGGCGAATATTCACCCATCAATTGAGGTCAATCAAAGCGAACAGACACTTTGGATCAGTAAGGGGGTAGACGCTAACCAAGTTCAAGCCGGACAATTGACCACGAGCTATCAAGGAAACAGGGTGAATACCTGTGGAACTGGTCCAGGAGAAACGTCTTTTACTATTGACGCTGTTGTTCTCTCTGATTATAATGGACAAAACATCAGCTGTAATGGTGCAGAAGATGGAGAAGCCTTTGTAACGGTTGTTGGTGGTGTTGGTCCGTTTACATTCACCTGGATTGGAGCTGATGCTACGGTATTTACCCAAAATTTTTCCGACCTCGGACCAGGAACCTACACTGTTGTCGTTACCGATGTTGGCCAAGGAATCAATTGTGTGGATAACGTTCAAATGACAGAACCATCTCCGTTAACAACTTTTGCGTTCAGCCAATCGCCGCCATCATGTGGCAATATTTGCGACGGAACAGGAAACCCAATTATTGTTGGAGGGGTGCCAGGATACACATTCGATTGGTCTAGTGGAGAAACAACGTCTACTGCTAACTTGCTTTGTGCAGGACCAAATAGTCTTACTGTGACCGACCTTAACGGATGCGAGTTTAATGCGAACTTTACCATCAACTTTGAAGACATTCTAGCTAACGTAAGCATTACTGATGTAGATTGCTTTGGACAAGCTACGGGTGCCGCTGTGAGTAACCCTAGCGGCGGGGATGGCGGACCTTATGATTTTAGCTGGTCAACATCACCCAGCACAAACAATTCAATTGGCGGACAGTCAGCTGGAGATATTACTTTAACCATTAGCGATGGAAACGGCTGTAGTATTGACACTACCTTTACTATTCAAAGTCCTGATGAGCTCATTATTGCTGAAGATCTTATCGTTAACGAATCATGCCCAGTGTCTTTCGATGGAAGCATCGATGTTAGCGTTTCTGGAGGAGTTGGACCTTACAACATTACATGGACGGGTCCGGACGGTTTTAGCTCGAACGATGAAGATATTAGCGCACTTGGCAACGGAACATATACACTAATTGTTGAAGATGACAACGGCTGTATTGTGAACCAAAACTTTGATGTTACTGTGCCCGACCCTATCGTGATTGATGGCATA
>JAQWFN010000040.1 GCA_029238785.1 Flavobacteriales bacterium
TTCTACTTTTTCTACTTGGGCTTTAAGTTCGTGCTGTCGGAGGGCTTCCATCACGCTAAAATCTACCTTGCCAATCAGTTTAATGCGCAGATGTGCTTTGAATTGATTATTGGTTTTGCAGAGTTCTGCAAGTGCTTCCCAAAGGACGGGGATGTTTCTGCTGGGCGAAAAGGAGCCGATGTGAGCCAGGGTAAATGGTGCATCGAGTTCCAAGTCTTGCGGCAGGTCTTGGTAATCGGCTTCGTCGTATCCGTTGGGGATGACTTTTATTTTTTGGGCCGAAGTGATTTCGCTGAATTCGTCTTTCATGGTTTTTCCCACCACCACCAAAGCATCGGCATCATTACAAACGACTTGTTCAAGCCGGTGGTGTTTGCGATCGGCCCAAGCGCTAAGTTGGAGCTCTTCGTAGAAATCGATGTTGGTCCAAGGATCCCGAAAATCGGCCAACCAGGGCGTGCCGTGCTGTTTTTTGATGCCTTGGGCGATGAGGTGCATGCTGTGAGGCGGTCCTGTTGAAATGAGCAGGTCTTGGGGATGCTGTTCAAGGTACTTGTTCAGGAATTTGATCGAAGGTTTGATCCAAAATTTCCGCGCATCGGGGATGAAGAAGTTCCCTCGAATCCAACGGGCCAGGGCTTCGGTTTTTTTGGGTTTGGCTGTTTCCGATAAAAACCCGGTGTTGATACCTTCTTCTTTTTTCGCTCCTGTGACTTTTTTGTACCACGAATAGGGTTCCCAAATTTCGCTTTGAATGAGGGTGATGCTGGGCGGTACTTCTTGGAGTAGTCCTTCGTCGATGCTGGGGTATTCTGGGTTTTTCGGACAATAAACACTCACCTCCCAACCCAATTCCACCAAGTATTTGGCAAATTTGAGCCAGCGCTGTACCCCAGCTCCTCCGGAGGGAGGCCAGTAGTAGCTTAAAATCAGCACCTTGTTGTTTTTGCTCATGCGGGTCAATCAGGGCATCAAAGAAACGCAATATTCGCAATACTCTGCGTCAGGATTGTGGGTGATTTCTTGGTCAGAAAGCAATTCATCGCGCAGCTTTAGCAGCCAAGCTCTTAATTCGCGCTCGGTAGTTTCGTCAAAATCTTCCTTGTTCACGGTTACTTTCATGAATCCATTGGAGATGTTTCGCGCTGAGATGATTCCCCCTTCCACGCTTCGCCCAGAAATAATTCCATTCTCCTTGGCCATCAACAAGTAAAGTAAAACCTGAAGCGCCTTACTGTGCTTTGGATCTTCGAGTGCTTCAATGCTGGCAATGTTCAATTCGCGCGGTTCTACTCGTCCGGTTTTGTAATCAATCACACGTGTTATACCGTCTTTTTGGTCGATGCGGTCAACGGTACCTCGAATGTTGAAGGGGATGTCGCTGGAGATGCTCATGTTCAGTTTGTTTTCGAGCGACTGCAGTGTTGAGGGGATGTTCTGGCGCTCTACTTTGAGCAGAGCCCTCAGGTATTGCTCCACGACCTTTTTGGCGAGGTAGTTTTCGCCTTGTTTCGTGAGGTTGCCCTTGTAATTTTTGGTGATCACCTCTTCCACTTTATTCACGAGGCCCACTTCAATTTGATCGATGTCTTCCGCAGTGATGATTTTGTTGATGAAGGGCTTGAGAACTTCTTCCATCACTTCGTGTACGATGGTACCAAAGGTGCTGCTTTCCATGGTTTCTTCCACATCTTCTTGCTCATTGAGGCCCATGATGTATTTGAAGAAAAAGTCTTGTTTGCACTGGATCCAGGTGTTGATGGCTGAGGGCGACAGTCCGCCATCGAGCAGCACTTTCACCCGATTTTTCACCCAATCGTTGCTCAACATTCCGCTGGGGAGGGCGGGGAGTTTTCCGCTGGGAATGCTGAAATTTGTTTGGCTCAGCTTGATTTTTGGGTGCGCCTTAAAGTGGTATTCGAGCTGTTGCAGGTAGCGGCTTTTTTCTCCGGCTTTTTCCATGCTTTGCTCGCCTTCAGCATAAAGTAAAAAGGCCCTTTCGCAGCGTTGAATAAGGCTGTAGAAATAAGCGGCAAAAATGGCTTCCCGGTCTGATGGAGAAGGCAAATGGTATTGGGCTCTTACGTCCTGAGGCAAGAAGGAGTCGGAGAAGTGGCGCTGGGGCAAGATGCCTTCATTACAAGCCAAAATAAACACGTTTTTAAAGTCGAGTGCCCGTGTTTCAAGCAAGCCCATGATTTGGAGTCCGCTCAAAGGTTCGCCTAAGAGATCGAGTTGTTCCTTGTTGAGCAATTTCATCAGGATTTGGCGAAAGGCGTAGGGCGATTCGAGCACGCGATGCTTGTTTTGAAAGCGCTCTACTTTTCGAAGCACATTGCTGAACTGTTTCATCACCTGCAGCATCACGCGTTGCTTGAGCGGACCATCATCCTGTTTTTCTTCGGTGTTTTGTTCTTTTCCGCCATCGATGCTTTCCACCAAATGGTAGAGTCCTTCGATGATGTCTTCTGGACGTTTGCTTTTGGCCGCTTTGAGCCAAGGGGCGAGCCACTGTTGGAGTTCCGTGTTCCAATTTCTTTTTTGGGGTGTATTGAGGTCGATAAAGGTGAGGTTTTCCTTTACGATATCGTTTTCCAAGGTGTTGAGCAGGGCAGTTTTAGAGCTGATGCTTTTGATGTAAGGGTGGCGCAGGAGGTCGAGCAAATCGCTAAACCGCACGCTTCCACTACTTCCTTCCATCATCCTAAAAAATGCCGCAATGAGTCCGGAAAGGGGCGTGCTCCTGAGGGCAATTCCCATGGAAACGTTGGCGCTTTTTACTTGATCTGGGATGGATTCAATCACCGCGGGGAGCATGCTTTCATCGGGCAGCACAATGGCGGTGTTTTCGATGTCGTCTTCGCTCATCTCTTGGAGAACGTTCATCACCCATTTGCATTGGGCCACAGCTGAAGAGGCGGCTACAATTTGCAGGTGTTTCTCCTGGCTGCGAAAATGATTGGCTATGGGGAGTTTTCCAAGCACTTGAGTGGCTTGACGAATGAAGGTGCCCGCTTCAATTTGCGGATCGTTCACATACCATTCATCGCCATCAAACAAAACGGTAGCTTTTCCCAAACGAAGCCATTGGCGCACGGTATCGGCCTCTGCTTGGGTCATGGCGTTGAGCCCCACTACATAAAGGTGCTCAAAACCGTGGTCAAGTGGCAGGGCTTGTTCGCATTGCCATCGGGCGATGGCTCCTCCGTAAGTGCTCCCCTTTTGTTGAAGTTTATTTTTGAGGTGATGGTACACCTTGGGCAATTGATTCCAGAAGTAGAGAAATTCTTCTTGGGTAAGGCTGAGTTCTTCGGCATTGAAGCTCCATGCTTCGACGTACTTGATTTTCCTGAGGTCGGTAAACACGGCGTCGGGATCGGCCAGCTGGTGGTCGATTTCATTGAAGTCGGCAAGCATTACGGGTCCCCACGACATAAAACTATCGAAGGATTCCTCGCTTTTGCACACTTCTTTGAAACTGAGAAAAGCCTCAACGAGGAGGTCGAGTTGCTGAATGGCTTGGAAGGGCGTTTGCTTGGCCAGCACTTCGCTCATGGTGAGGAATTCTGGATGCCAATGAGCGCCTTTTTCCAGCGCTTTGAGGTGTTTTTTGAGGAAGATGGACGTTCGTTTCCCCGGCAGCACTACGGCAACATTGGCCAATGATTGGTGTTGGGTTTTGAGTAATTGCGCAATGTCTTGAAGAAAGGAACTCACATCTCAGGGTTTAAAGATCATTTATCTTTTAAAGTAAACCCGTTTTTAATGAATTGCACAAATTCTTTGAACACTTTTTTTGATTTGAACACCGATGCCACCACGCTACCCATGTTTTCTTTTGGATTTTCCTTGTTTTTTTCTGGCTGAAGGGGAACTGGGCTGGACTTGGATTGGTCTTGCCGAGCAGATGACTTGCTTTCGGTATCGATGTTTTGTTCTTCGAGCATTTCCGAGAGCTCGTCGGCAATCTTAAAGCGCTCCTGGGCTTGTTTTTTCCAGCCGGCTTGTTCTTCGAGCAAACCGAGGTTGTTCTGCGCTACGGCATCCTCGGGGTCGAGTTCTACGGCTTTGCGGTAGTCGGCCAAAGCTCCTTCGTAATCCTTCATGGCAGATCGAATGTAAGCCCTGCTGGAGTAGCGGTAGGAGTAGTCGGGCTGCAGTTTTACGGCGTAGTTCAAGTCCGACATGGCGTCTTCGCTTCGCCCCAAATGAAACAAACATACCGCTCGATCATGATACAAATCGGGGTTATCAATCACGAAGAGCATGGCCTTGTTGTAAGCGGCGTAGGCTTTTTCGTGTTGGCCTTCTTTAGAGAGGGCTTGGGCAGATATCCAGTGTTTATTTTCCATCTTTGTGCAAAGATGACAAAAGCATGGACGAAAAGTTTCCCGTTTACTTAGAAATTGTTGGTGGAAAGTCGATTTACTGCATTTCCAGCCCCAGTGAGATGGAAGAAATTCAGGTGATTGGGGAGCGGTACACCGTTCATCGAATGGAAGCGCGCATTTTACCTGAGCGACTCTTAATTCAAGACATCTTGGCCAACGAGGGCGGAAGGTGGAATCGCATTTCAAAGGAAGATTATGAAGCCAAAAAGTCCTTCATCACCCAGAAAAAAACCTTGCTTTAAACCATTAACAGGCGCTTGTTCGGTAATGCTGCTGCCTTGCTTCATCTCAATTACAGAAGGCCTTACTTTTAAATCATGATTGCACCTCAAGAAAACGCTTCTTTGCGTCAATACAATTCCTTCGGTTTGGATGTGAACGCCGAATATTTTGCTGCCTTTTCGAAGCTCGATGATCTGCGCGAATTGCTGGAGTGGCGGAAGCGTAAAAAGTTGGACCTCCTTTTACTTGGTGGCGGAAGCAACGTGCTTTTTAAGGGCGATAAGTCGGGCTTGGTATTGCGCAATGAGTTGATGGGGATCAATTTGGTGGGGGAAGATGCAAGGAGCTATGTACTGGAATCTGGAGCAGGGGTGGTGTGGCACGATTTGGTGATGCACTGCGTGAAGGAGAACATGGCGGGATTGGAGAACCTATCGCTCATTCCGGGAAGTGTGGGAGCGAGTCCCATGCAGAACATCGGTGCCTACGGTGTGGAGATTGAGCAGGTTTTTGAATACCTCGATGCCCTGCATTTGGAAAGCGGGGAGGTCCATCGTTTTAGTCATGCCGATTGTCAATTTGGCTACCGAGAGAGCGTGTTCAAGCGGACTTTGAAGGGCGAGTATTGTATTGTGAAGGTGGCCTTTCGCCTTCAGAAGGAGGCCAGTTTAAAAACAAGCTATGGCGCCATTCAGGAAGAGTTGGAGCGCTTGGGCGGGGAGCTGAACATCGCTAAGGTGTCTCAAGCGGTGATCAACATTCGTCAGTCAAAACTGCCTGACCCCAAGCTTATTGGCAATGCCGGAAGTTTCTTCAAAAATCCCGTGGTGAGCATGGAGGAGTATGCCCAAATCAAAGAAAATCACCCCAATTTAGTGGCTTATCCTAGCGGCGAGGGCATGAAGTTGGCGGCAGGATGGCTCATTGACCAAGCAGGCTGGAAGGGACATGATAGAGGCGCTTACGGGGTGCACGACAAACAAGCCTTGGTATTGGTGAACCGCGGTGGTGCCACGGGTGAGAAGTTGTTTGCCTTGTCCGCCGACATTATTGCCGACATTGAACAGAAGTTTGGTGTGCGTTTGGAGCGGGAGGTGAATATGATTGATTAAATCACAATTCAATCATCTTTCAAAACTTCGCGCAAGGAACAATGCGTCGTTTGGCCAAGCGGGCGTTGCGTTTGTTGGACCATTCGTACTGGATGGAAATTTCATGGGCTCCGCCTGAATTTGGACTGCCGAGCTGCGAAATGGTTAAATCATAGCTGTATCCAATCTTATACCTATTGGTGTTAATGCCCACCAGCAGGGCTACAGCATCTTGGTTGAGGTATCCGTAGCCGTTGCTCTTCGCCAAAAGTCCACGGTACCAGAGCCCGAAAGTGAAGGGCTCGGTTTCCACATAGGCACCAAGATCGAGTTGATTAAAATCGCCTTGCTGCTTGTAATTGAAGGCAGCCACAATGTAATTCTTGGAACGATTGTAAAACTTGCCGGGCATTTTCATGCGGTAACCACCGTGCGCACTGTATTTCCGAGCAAGAATGGATACCGTTTGAGGGAAAAGGCTTTCGTTGGGTTCGTTGAGGTGGTGCACCGCCAAGCCGAACCAGTATTTTTTGCTGAACAACAAGGCTCCTGCACCCATGTCAAAAAAGCCGTGGGGTTGAATTCCGTTGGTTTCCAAAGAGTTCTCAGCATTGTCGCGAATGATTTGATCACTGAAAACAAGGTCGTTAAAATTGATGTTTCTATTGGAGTAGCCAAATTGAATCGCGGGCAAAAAGAAAACATCTCTTCGAATGGGCACTTCGTAGGTGTATTGCAAGGCCACCGTATTGCTTCTCAAAGCACCACTACCTGCCTTTTCGTGCATGGCGAGAATACCAAAACCACTGTTGATACTTGGGGCGTAATGATCAAAAGCGAAGTTGTAGGTTTGCCACCCACCAGCAATGGAAGGCCATTGGTTTCGTCCGTTTATGGCCAAGCGGTTTTGCACCGATGTACCAGCAAAGGCGGGATTCAGATAGGTGGGAGCCGCATAGAATTGGGTAAACTGACTATCCTGAGCGATGGTCGAGCTTGCCCAAAGGAGGCACAAAAGAGACGATATGATGAGCTTCAGCTTCATTCTTTAGGTAACAAAAAGTCAGGTAAAATCACCTCCACTTCTCCTGTTACGGGAAAATCGAGGAAGAGTTGTTCGCTGCTTGTCTTGTGCCCTTCGGCTTCCAAAATCAAGCGGTATTTCATCAAGGGGTTCAAGACCAAAACAAAGGCACCTGTTTTTGGGTGACACTTATAAATGCCTTGCACTTGTTGGTCGTCTTCGTTCAAAACGGTAATGCTGGTGTGCACGGGATCACCCTCATCATTCGCAATCTTGCCTTTAACAATCAACTGCACTTGTTGTCGGTAGATGAAGTCGATTTCATACAAATCTTGTTTCCCATAGCCTCCGCTCTGATCAGATGAGTAGTAGCCTTTTCGCCCACCGGCATCTACGGCTAAATAAATGTCGTCAAACACGGTATTCACGGGGTAGCCGAGGTTTTCAACGGGGCTCCATAATTCCGGACCTTCTACATAGGCTCTAAAAACATCGTAACCACCAATGGTGCTGTGTCCTTTAGAACTGAAATAAAGTGTTTTGTTGTCGATGTCCATAAAAGGGGCATCATCATCGTAAGGCGTGTTGATGGCCGGACCCAAATTCTTCGGCAAACTCCAATCTCCAGTGGGGAGTCGTTTTACACGGTAGATGTCTTTTCCTCCGAAGCCTCCTGGACGATTGGAAGAGAAGTACAAGGTATTTTTGTCTGGCGAATAGCAAGCGGAAGCCTCTTGATAAGGCGAATTGATTTCTTTACCGAACATTTTCGGGTCGCTCCAGCCTTCACCACTTTTCTCCGTGAAATAAAGATCGCCTCCTGTTAAATTAGCGTTGGTGCGGTAGATGATCATCGTTTTCCCATCCGAAGAAATGCTCACCGTAGCATCGTGAGTGGTGGTGTTCACGGGCGCACCGATGTTTTGCGCTGGGGTCCAAATGTTGGCTTCGGGACGCGAGCTGCTGTAAATGTCTTCGAAGTATTCTTCGTTGGGGTCTTTCAGTTGGCCTGTACTGCCTTTTCTTCTCGAGGTGAAGTAGAGGGTGCTGTTGTCTGCACTCACAATGGGCACATATTCTGAGTATGCGGTATTGATGGTAGGACCCATGTTCTTGATGCGCACATCCACGGGGTTTTTGATGGCCGCTTTAGCTCGCACGCTCATGGCTTTGTGATATTCCACCGTTGCGAGGTCCACTTTTGGGTTCACCACTTCTTGGTACTTGCTGAAGGCCAAATGAGCATCGTCAAAACGCAGGTTGAGGTGCAAGGCTCTTCCATAGTAAAAATAGGCTTCTGGCTTGCTTTCAATGGCTTTTTCAAGATGAGCGAGGGACTTTTTTTCGTCCATTCCCAACTCAATCATGCAGGCGCCAAGTTGATAGTTCAAACGGGCATCGCTGCTGTCTTTTTGAAGCAGTGGGTGCAAGAGGTCGTAAGCAAAGTCATACATCTCCTGTTGAAAGGCAATGTCTGCTTCATCCAAACTGCGCTGATCCTTTCGGTCCCATTCCTCCTGAGCATTCAGCATGAAAGCGCTCAAAAGGGCGAGGAAGAGGGTGATATGTTTTTGTCCTTTCATCATCGAATAATCAGTGTTACATCTCCCGCTTCAATGCGTTCTTGTCCGTCAACAAACTTCATCTTCGCCTTCCAAGCATACACGTCTTGTTTACAAAGTTCTCCTTTGTAATAGCCGTCCCATCCTATGTTCACGTCTTCACTTTCGAAGAGGAGTTCGCCCCACTTGTTGAAGATTTGAAGTTGGTATTCTGTTACACCGAAGTGGGTAGGGAAGAACACGTCGTTGTTAAAGCCGTTCGGGTCATAAGCCCCGCCGTTGCTTTCGCTGGTGTTCGGACTAAATGCATTGGGGAAGACAATTTCGCCCAGGGCAATGGCATTCAGTACATCATAGCGAATGAGGGTATCGTTGCAGCCAAATTCATTGGTGGCCACCAATTGGATGGAGTAAAGGCCTTCTTCCTGGTAGTAGTGCACCGGTTCAAATTCGGTAGAAGTGGTTTCGTCGCCAAAATCCCATTCGTAAGCCGTTGCGTTTTCAGAGAGGTTAACGGTAAACATGGGTTGGTTGGGCACCACCACTTCGTTGGGCGAAATGGTAAAGCTTGCTGTAGCTTTTGGGTGAACCGTAATGATTTCTTCTTGCACCAAGACATCGCTGTCGCCTTCATTGAAGCCAAAGGCGGTCAAGCTGACGCTGTAGGTGCCGGCTTGGTAGTAGGTGTAGCTCGGGTTGGTAGCCGTGCTTGTTCCACCATCGCCAAAATCCCACAAATAACTCGCGCCATACACCGAAGTATTTTCAAAATTCACGGTTAATGGAATACAGCCTTTGGCTTGCGCCTCAAAGTTGGCGATGGGTTCTGGAGCAATGATTTCAATGGTCTGACTGAATTGGTCGCTACAAAAACCGTTATCAATATCCAGGGTAATGGTGTATTCGCCCCAAGTGTCATAAGTATAGTCTGCAGGGTCGATGCCGCTTTGATTGCCGTTATCGCCCATACTCCACGAGTAGTTCGCCGAGTTACCTGCGCTACTGAGGTTGTTTATGGCAATGGTCGCGTCAGGGAACACTTGAGATTCGGGTGTTGCCGCAAATAGGGCTTCAGGTGTAGCATAGACGTTAATGTTGGCATAAGTGGTGTCGTAACAACCAAAAAACGATTGGGCCACCATCATCACTTCAAATTCCAAGTCTTCCGTTCCCTCATTCACAAAAGTGTGTTGCGGATTTGATAATGAACTTTCGCCCTCATCACCAAAAAACCACTGATAGCTAATTCCTCCTTGCGACTGGTTTTGGAATTGCACATTCAGAGGGGTACAGCCATTGATCTCTCCGGTGAAGTCGGCCTGAAGTTGTGGCAATACATTCACAGTCAATTGATCGCTCGAGGTACATCCACTGGCGCTGCTCACGTTAAGGGTAACATCGTAAGAGATGGGTTCCGTACCGAAGTTAAAATAGGTGTAGGTGTGAAACTGCTCGGTGGTTCCGCTCACTTCTCCAGTACCGTAAACCCAAGAAACTTGGTCGGCATTGATGGATGCATTTTCAAACACCACATCCAAAGGATAACAACCAAAAGTGGTGTCAATGAGCGCAACGGCCGTGGAGGTAGCCAAAACGGTGACCGGCACAAAGCTGGTATCGGTACAACCATAAACAGACGATGCAACGAGCATGACATTGTACGTGGTGTCTTCTGGCGAGTTATTGGTGAAGATGTGTGAAGGGTTGGTTTGCGAAGAACCGATGCCATCGCCAAAATCCCAATCAAAACCAGAATTTGCTCCAAGCGATTGGTTGGAGAAGGTCACATTCAAAGGAGCACAGCCCGCTTCAACGCCTTCAACCGCTGAAGTTACCAGCGGGAAAACGGTGTAAGGAATGCTGGTTTGGTCTGTACAAGCTGCGTCAGAAATGGCAGTAAGACTCACCACATATTCCACCGGTTGGGCGGAAGTGTTCGACCAAACGTGCTGGTGAAGTGGGGCGTCTTCGTTACTAAAACTCGCATCGCCATAATTCCACTCGTAAGATGTTGCGCTGGTACTGGTATTAAAAATATCTGCCGGCGCAGGGTGGCAGCCTTCTTCTTGGCTCAAGTTAAATTGAGCAATGGGAGAAGGATTTACGGTAATGGGTAGGGTGAAGCTGTTGGTGCATCCGAAATCGGTAATGATGCTCAAACTTACGTTGTAGGTGGTGTCGGTGGCGGTCGGACTAAAAAAGGTGCTCGATGGGTTTTCGTTCACGGAGTTGAGTCCGTTTCCAAAATCCCAAGAGAAGGAATCACCATTAGACGAAGTGTTTTCAAATTCCACCAAGTAGGGCGAACAGCCATCACCAGGATCGGCAAAAGAGGCCACGGCTTGCGGATAAACTTGAATGGGCAAGGTGAAGGAGTCGATGCAACCGTCGTCTGAAATGGCTGTCAATTCAACTTCGTAGACGATCACTTCGTCTGTTAAATTTTCAAAGGTGAAGCTGTGCGTTAATGCACTTTCACTGCTTGTTCCAGCACCACCGTAGTTCCAATCGTAGGTGTCGGCCTGGATGCTGAGGTTTTCAAAATTCACCGTGAGCGGACTACATCCCGAGTTGATATCAGCCGTGAACTGCGCAATTGGTTGTGGGTTCACCCAAACCTCGCTTGAGGTGGTATCGGTACAACCGAAGGGCGAAATACCAATCAGCGTTACTTCGTAAATCGCGGGGTTGGTGGTTTGATTCTCGAAGATGTGCGTTGGTGTAGGGAAGATGTTGATGTCTGAACCATCGCCAAAATCCCACTGAAAAGCGTTGATGCCTTGAATAAAGGGCATGGTAACGATGAGTGGAGAACAGCCACTGTCTGGTAACAAATCAAACTCCCAATTGGGTGTTGGGTACACGGTAATGTTCGAGTAGGTGGTGTCGTGGCAACCGTTGTCTGCAAAGGCAATGAGTTCTACTGTAAAGTTTTGAAGGAAGCCCGTGTTGTTCGCATACAGGTGGTCTGGGTTTTCTTGTGTTGAGGTGGTATTATCACCAAAATCCCAGGCATAGCTGCTTGCACCAGTGCTTGTGTTGATGAAATTCGCATCAAAAGGAGCACAGCCTGGCGGAACTGAATTGTCTTGAAAAGAAGCTTGGGCACCGGGGGAAACCAGTACATCTAAGGTGTCTGAAGCGCCACATCCAAACGTAGAGAAGGCGGTAAAAATCACCTGGTAAATGGTGTCGTTTGGGGTGAAGTTGAAATAGGTGTGCGAAGGGGTTTCGTCTGTGCTAGCGGTATTGTCGCCAAACAACCATTGGTAACTAGCGGCTCCTGCCGTAGCATTTTCAAATTGCACTTCCAGTGGAGCACAACCTTCAGTAGGGTTGAGTCCGATAACCGGCACAGGAGCAGGTTCTACGCTCACGGTTTGTGTTAAGCTTGCGCCACAATTGGCCGTTGTAACTGTTAAAGTAACATCAAATGAGCCATCGCCAGCATAGGCGTGTTCTGGGTTCTGGTCGAAACTGCTAAAGCTATCGCCAAAGTCCCATACCCATGAAATGATTTGATCGCCAGGATCGGCAACTGACAAATCAGTAAACTCAGCTGCCGTGCCTTGGCATACGTTATTGGCTAAGAAGTCAACTTGTGGCGAGGCATAGACGGTAACCAGGGCTTGGTCTGTGTCTAAACATCCGTTCAGTCCTTCCACGCTGAGCGTTGTCAGGTAGTTGCCCGGGGTGTCATAAACAACACTCGGAGGCGTATTTCCACTAAAGGTATTTGGGGCCACATCGAAGGTCCAGGTGGCGCTTACCCCACCCGTACTTAAATTCTCATAATCCACACTCAAGTTGTCGCAACCAATGAGGTCGGATCCGCCAATGATGGCCACCGGGCTGGGTTGCACGATTACCTCTACACAAGTGGTGTCTGCACAACCTCCAGAAGCATTGTTGATGCCTACTGCGCTGCAAACATTGTATGTCCCTGGGTTATTAAATATATAGGTGATGTTACCTCCACCAGTTGGGAGCCATCCATTGCCATCGTCAAAATTCCACGAATAGGAGTTGGCACCGCCCGTGGCTTGTTGCAAGAAAGTGATGGGTTCGCCCACACAAATAGTGTCGTTTGAAGCCGCAATAACGGCTGTAGGTGGCGGAACAATCTGAATGTTAATGTATGCCGTATCAATACCGCAGTAATTGCTATCGAGCATCATCACTTCATAAGTTCCAATTCCCGGGTAGGCAATGGTTTGCGGAAACGTTGGAGGCCAAGGGGTCCAATCAATAATGGAATCTTGTCCTTCACCCCAATAGTCGCCGAAGTTCCAGTATTCGTAACGCTGGAAAATGTTTCCTTGGAAAAGACAGTTTCGTTGGGTGGTGTTGGTGAGTTCTACTACCGTGTCTGGATAGCAGAGCAGTGATGCACTAGCTGTAATGGCCGCATCATCAATGTCCCAAATACGAATGGGGTTGAAGGTGGCCTCACTCGCTCCACCTTGAATGGTGTTGCAGTAGTTTTCTGCCACCAGCGACACCACGGTTTCGCAGTCTACGGTGTTTTGTTCGTAGGTGTGTGAAATAACTTGGTTCCAGTTGGTGTAATCGAAGGTGAGTGGCGGACTCCCATCGCCAAAATCCCAAGTAAATGTTGTTGTTTCTGATACGTTGGTTGAAGAGTTAATGAACTCCATGGCTTGTGGAGCGCAGGCTTGTGTTAAGCCGCCCACAGGAATTTGAATGGAGGCGCTGGTGGCTTCTTCCATCACTACAACTCCTTCAATGACGCATCCCGTATTGATTTCGGTAATGCTCACCACGAAGGTATCAACAGTAGCGGTGTACAGGTGGTTTATGGCCACAGGAGAGTTCCAGCTTGCACCGGTAGTGTTGGCTGTTCCATCGCCCCAATTAATTTCATATTCTCCCCAATCATCTGGAGATTGGAGGTTGAAATTAAAGTTACCCCCTGAACAGCTGTACCAATACGGATCGTCTACAGCATTCCCGAAGAAATCGAAAACTTGCGGACACTGGCCGTAAGCGCTTCCGGTCATCAGGAGGGCAAAAATAATAATAGGGCGGAGTAAACTCAAGGTTCGTTTGTTCTCCATGAAAGGTTATACGCAGCTAAGCTTCCTTAGATACGATATTTGTAGGGGTTTCGACTAATTCACTTGTTTGTGCGATGAATGAATCTCGTTTGATTCAAGATCGAACGGGCTAAATTTAAGGAAGTCAATAAAGGAGATTAAGCTTGTTCTTGAATTTTCTTAACAATGAGATTAACAGCAGGACAAACAAGGGTGTTTTTCATGGTCAAATTGAGGATTTGATGCATGTTTTTTCTGTCGGTATGCGGGTATTCTCTACACGCTTTTGGTCGGACTTCATAAACACTGCACTTGTTGTCTTCGCCCAGAAACGGACAAGGGGCGGTGTGCAATACAAAGTCGCCATCATCATCAATAACAAGGTGTTCAATTTGGAATTCCACGGCTTTCATGCCCAGGTGCTGAGCGAGGCGT
>JAQWFN010000053.1 GCA_029238785.1 Flavobacteriales bacterium
TACTATTACCTGTCCTGCCAACCTAACGCAAAGTACAGATTTGGGTGTTTGTGAAGCGCTTGTATCCATCCCTGCTCCTGTTGTAGCCGATAATTGCGGTATTGATACTGTAACTAACGACTACAACGGTACTGCGGATGCGTCAGATGTGTATCCTGTAGGAACAACTACAGTAACCTGGACGGTAACTGACATCGCTGGTAACACTACTACTTGTGACTTCAACATCACCATTACCGATGATGAGGCACCTGTGGTGACTTGTCCGGAAGACCTTACTGTTCCATCAAGCGATGTTGATTGCAGTGTTTTTGTAGACATTCCATCAGTAATAGCTCATGATAACTGTGCTATTGACAGCATTGTGAATGATTACAATGGAACAGCTGACGCTTCTGACATCTATATTGTTGGAACTACAACTGTAACATGGACAATCACTGACATTCATGGTAACTCTAGCCAATGTTCAATGGACGTAACGATTGAAGATACCGACTTACCTACCATTATTTGTCCGGCAAACATCAGCCAAGGCTCTGACCTTGCTGCTTGTGGTGCACAGGTAATTGTTCCTGCGCCAGTAGTAGAAGACAACTGCGCAGTAGCTTCTGTTGAAAATGACTTCAACAATACCGACGACGCAAGTGATTTCTATCCTGTAGGTATTACAATCCTTACTTGGACAGTAACAGATCTTGCTGGAAACTTCAGTGAATGCAGCATGGAAATTGAGGTATTGGATGTTGAAGCTCCTATCGTGACTTGTACTGAAAACATCGTACAGAATACCGATTTCGGCCTTTGCGAAGCTTTTGTAACTGTACCTAGTTTAGTAGCTACAGACAACTGTACCATCGCTTCAATCGTGAATGATTACACTGGAACTGACAATGCAAGTGCAGTGTATCCTGAAGGAACTACACTAGTTACATGGACCGTAGTTGATTTGGCTGGAAACACCAGTAACTGTTCTTTTGAGATTACCATCGAAGACAATGAGGCGCCAGAAATTGAATGTACTGAGGATGTCTTGCAAACTGCAGACCTGAACCTTTGTGAGGCCTTGGTAAGCATTGCTGCTCCGCAAACTTCAGACAATTGTGCTGTGTTCTCTTTAACGAACGACTACAATGGTACTGACAATGCATCTGACGTATATCCAGTGGGTGTGACACTAGTAACATGGACCCTTACTGATATCCACGGCAACACTACTGTGTGCAGTTTTGAAGTGAACATTACAGATGACGAAGCACCTTCAGTGACTTGTCAGCAAGACATCAACGAATATGTTGATAGCAATTGTGAGTTCATTCTACCAGACTACACCATCAATGCAATAACTACCGATAACTGTGATAATGCACCAGTATTAACACAGTTACCATTGCCAGGAACTCTCGTTTCTTCTGCTAATCATGTGGAGTTAATTACCATCACCTCAACAGATATGTATGGAAACTCCAATTCTTGCAGCTTTAATGTAACATTGATTGACACCATTGCTCCAAGTATTGTGTGTATTGAAGATCAAATTGAGTATGCAAATGAACTTTGTGAGTTCACTTTACCAGACTATACGGGCATGACACTTTCAGACGACAACTGTTCTACTCCTGTGATCACTCAAGTGCCTGCAGCGGGAACAATCTTCTCACTTGGTGAGGTGGAAATCACAATGACTTCAACTGATCCTGATGGAAACAGCACTGCTTGCACCTTCATGTTAACAATATTGGACAACACACCGCCTAGCGTGCTTTGTCCGGCAAACCAAATCGAAGCTTTGACAGATGCTTGTGAGTTTGAGATCCCGGATTACAGAAGCATGGTTACAGCTGGAGACAACTGTTCTGATGTAACTATTCTACAAGTGCCAGAACCAGGAACTATTATCTCTGAAAATACAACTGTTCAAATGACGGTTACAGATGAATTTAATAACAGTTCTATCTGTACATTCGAAGTGATTCTAGAAGATTACATCGCACCAGAAATCATTTGTCCTGCCGACATCAACACTACGGCTGACGCTGGAATCTGTGGTGCCATTGTGAACTATGAATTACCAGAAACATATGACAACTGTACGGTAGCTTCTTTGGACCTTACTGCCGGTTTAGCTTCAGGAAGTGAGTTCCCTGTTGGAACAACTACGGTGAGCTACCTTGTTACAGATGGATTTGGAAACACCGCTGAATGTAGCTTTGAGGTAACGGTTACCGACGATGAGGCACCTTCAATTATTTGTCCTGAAGACATCGTTGCAGAAAGCGACCTAGGAGTATGTGGTGCTCTTGTTATGTATGATTTGCCAGTAATCGATGATAACTGTGCTACGGCCTCTCTGGTGATGATCGAAGGATTAGCCAGTGGTTCTACCTTCCCAGTTGGAACAACAACACTTACTTATGAAGTTGTTGATCTACATGGAAATGCCAGCACCTGCTCATTCAACATCACTGTTTTGGATGTGGAAGCACCAACAGTATTGTCGTGCAACTCAACCATTCTTGTTGCCAACGACTTGGATGAATGCGGCGCAATTGTGACTTACAACACACCAGAGGCTGCGGATAATTGTGAAGTTGTTTCAACAACAATGATCTCAGGATTGGCCAGCGGAGAGCAGTTCCCTGTAGGAAGCACAATGGTGACTTATTCATTCCTTGATCCTGCTGGAAACGAAACGCTATGTTCTTTCGAGGTAATAGTTGAGGATACTCAAGTACCAAACATTACTTGTCAAGAAGACATCACTGTTTTCAATGATTTCGGTATCTGCGGTGCAAGTGTCATCTACAACCTTCCATTGATCAGCGACAATTGCGCTATTGACAGCATGGTGATGATTGAAGGAATGGAAAGCGGAAGTACTTTCGACGTTGGAACAACTAACATTGCTTTCCAGGTAACAGATATCCACGGGAACCAAAACACTTGCAGCTTTACTATCACTGTAATTGATGCTGAAGACCCAGTAATTATGTGTCCTGAAGACATCAGCCAAGAAGATGCTTATGTTGAGTACCCACTTCCAGTATTTACAGATAACTGTGGTGCAAGCATTGAGTTAATCGATGGTTTAGAAAGCGGAAGTGTATTCCCTCATGGATACACCACTGTAACTTACCTCGCTATAGATGAAGCCGGAAACACCAGCGAATGTAGCTTTGAGGTCTTGATCAACACACCTCCTGTGGGTGTGGATGATGAAGCTGATCATTTCGAAGAAGACGACGAGATCATCATTGATGTGCTTGCTAACGACTACGACTTGGACGGAGATGACATCTTTATTAGCGATGTAAGCTCTGATAATGCCGAGGTATACATTGAAAACGGAATGTTGATCTACGAGCCACTTGGAGAGTGGTGCGGAACAGATACCGTGACCTATATCGTTTGTGATCCTTTCATGTCCTGCGATACCGCACAAGTGATTGTACAAGTGGAATGTTTCATTGACTTGATCATCCCAGAGGGGTTCTCTCCGAATGCAGATGGCGTTAATGACACCTTCGAAATCTTAGGATTAGAAGACTACCCTGGAAATGTGCTTACCATCTTCAATAGATGGGGACATAAAGTTTTTGAAGCTGAAGAATACCAAAGTGATTGGGATGGAACTTCACAGTCGATCCTCACCATTGGTAGTTCATACTTACCAGAAGGAACCTACTTCTATGTACTTGAGCTTGGGAATGTGCCCATCAAGCCTGTAAAAGGATACGTTTACCTAAATCACTAATTGCCACCTTATAAAATTAGATTATGACAACTCGAATATATCTTACGTTAATTGCCGCTTTAATTAGTTTTTCAGCTCTAGCACAGCAAGATGCAAGTAGTTCTCAATATGTGATGAATATGCTGATTGTAAACCCTGCTTATGCCGGGTATAAGGAGCAACCGGTGCTTACTTTGAATCACCGTAATCAATGGGTGGGCTTTAAAGGAGCGCCAATGACATCAACTTTGAGTTTTGATACGCCCTTACCAAAAGACGAAATGGCCCTAGGTGGTACCTTGAGATTTGATCAAATTGGTCCTACCAGTACCATGAGTTTTTACAGCGATTTTTCTTATCGTTTTAAAATGACCAATCGCTCTTACATGAGTTTTGGACTAAAAGGAGGTTTTGATTTATACCAGAACAACTTGGTAGATCTTGATTTGATCTCCGAGCTACAAGGCCAGCAAGATCAGTACTTTCAAGAAAATCAGAAAGGCTTATTGTTACCCAATGTAGGATTTGGTGCTTTATTTTATGACAGAAAATCCTTTTTTGGTGTATCTATTCCTAGAATTCTTCGTAATCAGTTGGATAAGAAGGGATCTGAAGCTTGGACCTTAATGGAAGGAGCTCAAGAACCTACCTTATACTTAATGGCAGGGAAGATGTGGAAAATCGACCGAAACTACCAGTTTCAACCAACAGTCTCTGTTCGTGCCATGCAAAATGCCCCAGTATCGGTAGGAGCATACGCTAATCTGTACATTCACCATGCACTCAGATTAGGTGTTTTCTACCACTTCAATGAAGTTGCCGGAGCAATTGTTCAGTACGAATATGAAAGACGCTGGAAGTTTGGTTACTCCGTAGATGTCGCTGCCTCAAAACTGATAAGAACTAATTTTGGAAGTCACGAGCTGATGGTGAGTTATGTACTCACGAACAAGCGCAAACGAATCGTGTATCCGAGATACTTTTAACTTAAAACAATCAAAATGAAAAAGTACGTTGCTCTCACCCTAGTGCTGCTTTGCGGAAACATCGTATTGGCTCAAAAAACCGATCTGGAACGCGGAAACAAGTATTTCGACAAATTCGATTTCGGTCAAGCTTTAGAAATGTACGAGCTCGCATATGAGCAAGACCAAAGCAATCCAGAACTAACTCGCCGAATTGGACTATGTCTTCGTCGCCTTGGTGGAATAGATCAAAGTGCTCTATGGTTCAAAAGAACCTTGGATATCGATGATTCAAATCCAACAGACATGCTTCATTATGCAGAAGCACTAAAATCGAAAGAGGATTACACCCTAAGTGTTTTCTGGTATGCACGCTATGCCATGATGGAGCCTGAAGATCAACGAGCACAGAGTCACATTCGCGACCCAAAATACTTCCATGATTTACAGGCTGACAGTTTGAAGTACTTCGTTAAAACCCTTGAGGTGAATACCGATCAACCTTCTTTCGGTGTGTCGAAATACAAAGACGGTTACCTCTTTTCTTCTGCCGGAGTGAGCAATCTATCAAATGGTGCAGACTATACAGAAGACATGTCTTATTTGGATCTTTACGTTTGCGAAAAAGATGCTCGCGATGAGTTTGTTCAAGTTTCACCAATAAAAGGCGAAATCAACTCTAAATATCATGACGGTCCGGCTTATTATGACCCTGTTTCTGAAACCATTTTCGTTACCCGTAACAACATTAAAAATGGCAGGCCAGTTCTGGATAGCAATGGAAACGTCAACCTCAAAATATACGAAGCACAGAAAGCAGATGAAAAGTGGGATAACATTAAAGACCTTCCATTTAATAGCGATGATTACTCTACCGGACACCCTTGTGTGAGTCCGGACGGATCAACTTTGTACTTTGTTTCTAATATGCCTGGAGGTTTTGGAGGTACAGATATTTATATGTCGACAAAGAATGAAACAGGATGGTCAAGTCCAGTAAACCTCGGTCCTAAAGTGAATACCGAAGGAAATGAGATGTTCCCCTTCCTTTCCGAAAACAACAAGATGTATTTCTCATCAGACGGTCATGCCGGGCTAGGTGGTCTAGACATTTTTGTGAGTGAAAAAACCGGTCCATTTTTCAATACAGCCCTCAACTTGGGATTCCACATTAACTCTTCTCAGGATGATTTTGGAATGATGTATGAAGAAGACAATAAATCAGGTTATTTCAGTTCAAACCGAGATGGTAAAGGGCGAGATAATATCTATTACTTCTCCACACTTGAGTTCATGAAGCAAATTTTTGCTGGAACCTTAAGATCATCTGACCCCATGCAGTCTTTAGAAGGAGAGCAAATCACCATGAAAAATGTGAATACGGGCGAATTGCGCGAAACCACTTTGGATGCTCAAAACTCCTTCCAGTTTACAGTAAATTCAGGTGATGAGTTGGAGTTCTTTTTTGGTGGTAAGGAATATGCCCATGGTGAACCACTTTTTGAGCACAGTATAGACGGTCCTTTGAAAGACACCTACTTTGATGTTGGGGATGTAGTCCTTTCTGCTGAGACCTATGCTGCAACGATTGGCAAGCCTTTGATCAACCCGAATGAAAAAATTGAACAAGAAAACGAGCGCATGATGAAAGCCATGCTGGAACTTAAAGAGCAAACCAATCAGCTGGCTAGCGACAAAGCCAGTGAGCTTGAAATGCAAGAAGCACAAGACCAAGCATTAAATGCACGTTTGAAGACCGAAGAAGAAAACGCTGTGTTCCCAGACCCTAGAATGAGCGCTGCTTTGACAAGCGAAGAGCTAGGTATAAGTGAGGCCGACTTAAGTCGCTTAAACAGCATAATGACCGAGCGAGACATGGGCAACGTGTACTTTGCTTTTGACAGCAGTAAACTCAGCGAAAAAGCAAAAGAGCAGCTAAGAAATTTAGCACAGCTTATTCAAGAAAACCCAAGTTTACTCGTTCAAATTAGCACGCATACCGATTCTCGTGGTAGTAAGGAATACAACGCGCGATTATCTCGTAGAAGGGCTGAATCTGTGCAACGCTACTTAAGTAGTTTAGGTATTACTTCAGACCAAGTTTTACTCACCTGGCACGGTGAAGAGCAATTGGTGAACAATTGTACAGACGGAAATGATTGCGACGACCTCGCTCATGAAAAGAACAGAAGAGCTGAATTTGCATTCATTACAGAGGAAATGGCTGCTGAATTAAGAAAGTAAACCTGAAAAACACCTGTAAGAAAAAAGGACAATCAATGATGATTGTCCTTTTTAAATTTCGTCAGGTATTAAGCACTTAAGCTTTACTCAACTTAAGCATGTTACTCATTCCTTGTTCAGAAATGGGCATGCTTGCAATATTGATAATCAAATCGCCTTCCTTCACCATTCCACTCTTTTTCAAGATGTATTTGATGTCGGCAATCGTATGATCCGTGCTCACCATCTTATCATAGTAAAAAGCCTTCACACCCCAAACCAAATTCATCATGGTAAGGATTTTTCTGTTTCCTGTGAAAACGAAGGTGGTGGCTTTTGGGCGTTGACTGGATATTTTGAACCCGGTATAACCAGAGAAAGTCATGGTTACAATGGCCTTTGCATTAACTCTTTTTGAAAGCCTGCAGGCGTTATAGCAAATTGAGTCTGAAATAAATCGATCTTCCGTACTTTCTGCAGGAGGGTTCTCGTGATAATACACATTGTCGAAGTTCTCTACCTCGTGTATGATTTTACCCATTGCTTTAATAACGGCAGCAGGGTATTTACCTACTGACGTCTCTCCACTCAACATTACTGCATCTGTTCCGTCGAGTACTGCGTTGGCAACATCATTTACCTCAGCTCTTGTTGGAGTGATATTGGTAATCATGCTCTCCATCATTTGAGTGGCAACAATCACAGGCTTGCTGTTTTGCTTGCACTTTCTGATAAGCATTTTCTGTACCAAAGGCACGTTTTGCATTGGGATTTCAACACCCAGATCACCACGAGCTACCATTAAGGCGTCTGTTTCAAGAATGATATCATCAATCTCATCCAAAGCCTCTGGTTTTTCAATTTTTGCAATCACCAAAGCGTGTTTTTCTCTTTCCTTGATGATGTGCTTCAACTCAATAATATCTCTTGCCGAACGCACAAATGAGAGTCCGATCCAATCTACATCCTGATCTAAAGCAAAATGCAAGTCTTTCAAATCCTTTTCTGTAAGACAAGGCAAGGAGATGTTGGTGTTTGGCAAGTTGATTCCTTTCTTAGAGCTCAGGATTCCACCATGGATAACTTCGCACTTCACTTCGTCTTTGTTGTTGGTCTCCTTCACTAATAAATGAAGCTTTCCATCGTCCAAACGCACCTCTTCACCCGCATTCACATCTTGAGCAAAACTCTGATAGTTTGTACTAAACTTTTTTGCTGTACCAAGCACTTTTTTGGTGGTGATGATGACTTCCTGTCCGTCAATCAACTCAACCCTATTGTCTGTCATATCATCTGTTCTAAGCTTAGGACCTTGCAAGTCTGCTAGAAGGGCGATGTTATAATTGGTTTCAGAGTTAATTCGGCGTACGTGCTCAATCACTTTCTGATGGTCTTCATGTGAGCCATGTGAAAAATTCAAACGAATCACATCCACACCCTCCTGAATGATTTCTTTCAACATTTCGTATGATGAGGTAGCCGGGCCGATCGTTGCTACTATTTTTGTTCTTTTCATGTGTGGATCTCAATCAAAAATTAAATTCTCTTTGTGCTTCAGCTGGCTTGGATTAAACTTAAAACAAGCATTTACAACTGGTATTTTTTTGAGCTCTTGCAAAAACTCACTATCATCAAATTCGGTTTCAGCTTCAACTTTGATGAAATAATCTATTTCTTTGAATTCAGGCAAAAGCCATCCTTCGCTGGTTCTATTTTGTAAAAGAACAAATTGCAATTCATTCTCCTCGTCAACATGTCTGTAAAAAGCGTGCGATGATTCTCCTGATTTTTGACTCACCTTGAGATCATCTTCACAACTCAATAAGAGCCCTAATGCTTTGTTAATGAACCACGCCAAGCGGTACTCCTTCTCATGACAGCTTAGTCCGAAAAGTAGAAAATCAAATTCTAACTCAACGCTGAGGTGGTGCTTCATAATGTAAAAATAACGAATAAGTGTACAAAATACACTAATCTAGGTCATCTAAATTCAATCGATGGAATGCTTCCTTGGCTGCCTTTTGTTCTGCGGTCTTTTTAGACTTTGCGCTTCCTTGGCCTTGGACCAAATCATTCACTTTAACTGCAATAACGTAGGCGTTGTCTTTACCTTGTTGGTTTTCCTCGATTACTTCGAAAGTTAGGGACATTTTTTCCTTTTGACACCACTCGTGCAAACGACTTTTGAAATCAGTTATGAGATGCACGCTTTCATCGATGTTATTTTCTTGCAGGAGCGCTTTAATGGCTTTGGCCGTGCGTTCGAAGCCTCTATCCAAATACATCGCTCCTACCAATGCTTCGAAGGCATTTCCTATAATTGTTTGATGCACCTCCTGTTTCCCCAAACGCATTTGGAGGTGTTTCTCAAGCTCCAGGTTTTCACCGAAACGATTTAGGGTTTTACGGTTAACCACTTTTGCCTTCATTTTAGTGAGTTCACCTTCGGGCAAGTTAGGGTATTGAATGTAGAGGTATTCAGCAACTATGGTGTCGAGAACGGCATCGCCGAGGTATTCAAGACGTTCATTGCTATTTTTGATTCCTCCTTGAATTCGTTTTGAAGCTGAGCTATGTCTGAAGGCTTGTTCGTAAAGTTCAATTTTCCTTGGAGAAAAGCCGAATTGTTTTTTCACAAAGGCGCTTAAGTCTTTCTGACGTTGAGTAGACCGTTTAAACCACTGAGGAAAGCTCAAAGCGGCGCGAATTAGATTTTTCTAAAGATAGCCGAGGTATTGTGACCTCCGAAACCGAACGTATTGCTTAAGGCAGCTCTTACAGTTCTGTGTTGTGCTTTATTGAACGTGAAGTTCAACTTTGGATCCAAATTTTCATCTGGATGAACGTGATTGATTGTTGGTGGAACAACGTCGTTAACAACACTTAAAATACAAGCAATCGCTTCAATGGCTCCGGCTGCTCCAAGGAGGTGACCTGTCATTGATTTGGTTGAACTAATATTCAAGTTATAGGCATGCTCCCCGAACACTTCAAGAATAGCTTTTGATTCTGCAACATCCCCAAGTGGTGTAGAGGTACCATGAACATTGATGTAATCCACTTCGTCAATGGTCATCCCAGCATCGTCAAGCGCATAACGCATTACGTTGCTCGCTCCTAACCCTTCTGGATGCGGTGCAGTCATGTGGTGTGCATCGGCAGACATTCCGCCACCAACGAGTTCACAATAGATGTGAGCGCCTCGTTTTTTGGCGTGCTCATATTCTTCGAGAATAATTGCGCCAGCTCCTTCACCAAGAACAAAACCATCTCTCGTTGAATCAAATGGACGAGAGGCTGTTTTATAATTCTCATTGTTGGTAGAAAGTGCCTTCAGTGCATTAAAGCCACCAATTCCCGCTTCATTCACTGCTGCTTCAGAACCACCAGCTACGAATATATCGGCCTTTCCTAAACGAATGTAGGTGAAGGCATCAATAAGCGCGTTGGTTGAACTCGCACAAGCAGAAACGGTTGTAAAGTTTGGACCTCTGAATCCGTATTTAATTGAGATGTGACCTGAGGCGATATCTGCAATCATTTTTGGGATAAAGAAGGGGTTGAAACGCGGTGTTCCATCTCCTTTGGCATAGTTGAAACACTCCTGTTGGAATGTTTCTAGACCGCCAATTCCAGAACCCCAGATTACACCAACCCTGTCTGGATCAACGTTATCAGGGGTAATCCCGGCATTTTGAATCGCTTCCTCAACAGACACAAGTGCATATTGAGAAAAGCGATCCAATTTCCTTGCTTCTTTCCTGTCGAAATGATCGTTAGGATCGAAGTTCTTAACCTCACAAGCAAACTGAGTCTTGAATTTAGACGCGTCGAAAAGTGTTATGGGCGCAGCACCGCTCACACCATTGAGCAATGAGTTCCAATAATCTTTGACATTACTACCAATTGGGGTTAGTGCCCCAAGTCCTGTAACTACAACGCGCTTTAATTCCATCGACGTAGCTTATTTTGTGTTGTTCTCGATGTATTCCACCGCTTGACCTACTGTACCAATCTTCTCAGCTTGGTCATCTGGAATAGCAATGTTGAATTCTTTTTCGAATTCCATAATCAACTCTACTGTATCAAGGGAATCAGCCCCTAGATCATTAGTGAAGCTAGCTTCGTTAGAAACTTCGCTTTCGTCTACACCCAACTTATCAACGATAATTGCGGTAACTTTAGAACGAATATCAGACATACTGAATTGTTTAGAGATTTAAATCGGCTGCAAAGTAAACAAAACTTCATTTACTGCACAAAATTAAAACGCTTAGTACCTACTTACTGAGCATTAGCGGTAAAACTTAGCTATATCATCAAGGCTTTTCCTTTGAATATTAGGCACTTTAGCATCTTCTTTAGGATATCCAACGGGAATGTTCAGATACGCTTTTTCATTTTTCGGTCGGCCAAGCGCTTCAGCCAAAAAATTCATGGGGCTTGGCGTGTGGGTTAGCGCAGCCAAACCGGCGTTATGAATTGCAGAAAGTAACATGCCAACAGCTATCCCAACGCTTTCATTGACGTAATAATTTCTTGTTTTCTCTCCATCATCGAGGTTGTAGCTTTTTTTAAAAACCACAATAAGATAAGGCGCTTCCTCTATAAAGAGCTTTTGATAATTGGTACCAAACACCTTTAAGTCTTCAATCCAATCATCACTCATTCGTCCATTATAATTAATGAACTCTTCTTGCTCCGCCATTGCCCTAATTTTAGATTTCAGCTCATCATTACTCACTACACAGAAAGTATAGGGTTGTTTGTGAGCACCTGATGGCGCTGTTCCAGCAACTTTGACGATGTTTTTGATAATCTCTTCGGGAACTGGTCGAGAACTGAACTCCCTCACTGTTCGTCGCGAGTTCATCAACTCCAAAAATTGCCTACTTCTTTCCAAAGCTTGGTCTTCAGACAAGACTTCGTATTCGTAGGGAATGAAATTTTCTTGATGCATGATTTGAAGATACAGAATTGCACTTAAATCTAGACCTCGCTGCGCAAAAATTAGCCGAGATTGTGTCGAATTTGTTTCAAAAACTCCGATGCGTAAACAAAATCATTGAGTTCTTGATTTTCCGTTTTAAGGATGTCTTTCCGTGTGCCCTTCCACCAGATCGTACCTTTATTAACGAAATTGATGTTATCACCAATCTCAATAACAGAGTTCATATCATGACTAACCACAACTGTGGTGATGCCATACTCCAAGGTTATTTCTCTAATGAGGTTATCAATGATAATTGACGTTTGGGGATCGAGGCCCGAGTTGGGTTCATCGCAAAACAAATACTTCGGCCTCATGGCAATGGCTCTAGCTATACCAACCCGCTTTTGCATCCCTCCACTAATCTCTGATGGGAATTTATCATGGGCATTTTCCAGTTGCACCCTTTTCAGGCAGAAATCTGCTCGCTCCGTCATCTCTTCCTTACTCATCTCTCCAAACATGGTGAGGGGAAACATCACATTTTCCAACACCGTGAGGCTATCAAACAGGGCACTTCCCTGAAATAGCATCCCGATTTCTTGACGAATGGCCTTGCGTTCATTCCTTCCCATGGAAGTGAAATCTCGTCCGTCATAAAGAATCTGACCGGAAGTCACTTCAAACAAACCAACAATACACTTCGTCAAGACCGACTTACCAGAACCGCTTCGCCCAATAATAAAATTGACTTTGCCCGGTTCAAAAACTGCGTCTACATCGTGCAAGACTTGTTGGCCGTTAAACTCTTTAAACAGGTTTACCACTTCTATCATACCAGCAAGAGTTGAGTGATGATGTAGTTGGTCACCATAATGAGTACTATACTATAAACTACCGCCTGCGTGCTTGATTTACCTACCTCTAGTGCCCCTCCACTTGTATAATAGCCATGATATGCGCTCACACTTGTGATGATAAAAGCGAAAACAACCGTTTTGATAATGGCGTAGATGACTTGGAATGGTTTGAAATCATATTGAATCCCAATTTCATAATCGGCATAGCCAACAACACCTGCCATCTCTCCTACAACAGCTCCAGCTCCTATTCCTAAGAACATGGAAATCACCACTAGGAAAGGGAAAATGAACAATGCGGCAACAATTTTAGGCAGAATAAGAAATCCCGCTGAATTCACTCCCATGATATCGAGGGCATCGATTTCCTCTTTAATTCGCATGGTACCAATTTCTGAAGCGATGTTTGAACCTACCTTTCCTGCCATAATCACTGGAATAATGGTTGGACAAAATTCCAAAATCAAAGTTTGACGAACGGTAAAGCCAATGGTATAAGCTGGAATCCAACCCGAATCGATGTTTGCTGCCGTTTGAATACAAATCACCGCCCCCATAAAAAGCGAGAGCAGGGAAATAATGCCAATGCTTTGCACCCCGATCTTATCGACCTCATGAACAATCTGCTTCCAATAGATCGAAAAGCGCTCTGGTCTTCGGAAGGCATTAAAAACAAGCTCGAAGTACCTACCGGTGTGATAAAATAGTTGCATAACGCAGCTAAATTAACCCAATGAACTTAGCTCAGCGGGCAGATCTTCAATAATTTTTAATACTCGACGTTTAATTACTACTTTTCTTGGCCTAAATTAAGCTTCATGTTTCGTTCAAAATCACTTTCTTTTTTCCTTTGCTTCGCGATGATTCTCCTCTTGAGTTCGTGCAGTGTTTTCCGAAAGAAAAACCGCTGTAACACTTGCCCTGTTTGGAAAGATAATGTTGAGCTTCAGCAAAGCCTCCCTGAATGAAACTCCATTTAGACTACCGTGATTTTGTGCCTAAAACATCAATCACAGCCTTGTCTGAAATGACCGCAGGTCATCATGTGATTATAAAGGTGAGTGTCGCACGTCAGAGTAAATGGGGTGATTTCAGAGCTCCTTATGGCGCTTATAAACTCCCAAGGATTAGTGTTAATCGCAATTTGAGTAAGGAAGCCTTTTTAATGACCTTGGTTCATGAATGGGCGCATTACGAATTGTGGAAAGAGAAATATCGCGGTGCTGCTCATGGAAACACTTGGAAGCAACGGTTTATTTCGCTCATGCAGCCCTTTTTAACTCTCGATAACTTTCCTGAGCACATCTTAAACTTGATGTCTGACTACTTTCAAAACCCAAAAGCCGCTATTAGCTCTGCACCGGAGCTCCACGCTGCCCTCACAGGAAAAGAAGACAATCATTTAATATTGAGTGAATTAAATGAAGGGAAGCGTTTTGTTTATCGCAAAAACACCTACGAGCGTAGGGCTTTACGAAGAACTCGAATCTTGTGTTTGCGCTTGGATAACCAAAAGCAATACCTCTTCATGGCGAACACCCCTGTTCAAGCCTTAGACTAAGGTAAAATCCCCTTTGAAATTTGTACTTTTGCACCTTAAAATCATGCAATAAGAACTCTATTGAAAGCTACAAGCACCTCATCCGACCTCAGTAATTTGCCCGTTTCAGAGATGGCTGAATCCTTAGTTGGTTCAGAAATCATCAAGCTAGCAGGAGAAATCAAGGCACGAATTGCTCAAGGTGAATCCATATATAACTTAACCATTGGCGATTTTAATCCTGAGATTTTCCCTATTCCCGAAGAACTGCTTGAAGGGATTTTGGCCAAATATAGAGCGCAGCACACCAATTATCCTGCGGCCAACGGAATGGAATCTTTAAGAGTGGCTGTGTCTGATTTTATGAGGAAACGCCAAGGTTTGAGCTACTCACCAGATGAAATCCTTATTGCTGGAGGAGCTCGCCCCTTGATATACGCTGCCTACCAAGCTTTGGTAGACCCTGAAGACATTGTTGTTTTTCCTGTTCCTTCATGGAATAACAACCACTACACCCACTTAAGTAGAGGAAAAGCTCGCTTGATCATGACAGGACCTGAAACCCATTTCATGCCCAATGCGGAGCTTTTAAAAGACGCACTTGACGGAGCTAGAATGCTTGCCCTTTGTTCGCCACTAAACCCAACCGGAACTGTTTTCTCAAAGGAGCAATTGAGCGGAATTTGCGAACTCGTATTGAACATTAACACAGCGCGTTTAGCGAAGAATGAAAAACCGCTGTACCTTCTTTTTGACCAGATTTACTGGCAATTGACGCATGGCGACACCCAACACTTTGATCCTGTTTCTTTGCTTCCAGAACTTCGCCCATTTACCATTTATATTGACGGTATTTCAAAAGCCTTTGCAGCAACCGGAGTGCGTGTTGGATGGGCAATGGGCCCTGAAAAAATCATGAACAAGATGAAATCGATTCTTGGACATGTTGGCGCTTGGTCGCCAAAAGCAGAGCAACTTGCCTGTGCAGAGTACCTTGAAATGGATGATGCTGTTGACACTTACCTGGCCGACATCAAAACACGTGTAATGAATAGGCTAAACGGCTTTTATCAAGGTTTTCAGGACTTAAAACGCGATGGATATCCGGTAGATGCCATTGCTCCTCAAGCGGCCATTTACCTAACTGCTCAGCTCCATCTCGTAGGAATGAAAACGCAAGAAGGTGGGATTCTCGAAGATGTTGCTGCGGTAACCGATTATGTGCTTCGCGAAGCAGGATTGGCCATTGTTCCTTTCTATGCGTTTGGCGCTGAAAGAAGTTCAACATGGTACCGCATTTCCGTTGGAACGGCTCAAGAAAGTGACGCTCATGAAGTCTGCTCTCGATTGAGAACAGCACTTGAAAAACTCAGTTAAATGATCGACAACAAAAACTATTGTGTTATCATGGCGGGCGGCATTGGTAGTCGGTTCTGGCCAATGAGCAAAAGCACCTTTCCAAAGCAATTCCACGATGTTCTGGGAACTGGGAAATCATTGTTACAAATGACTTTTGATCGCATGTGCAACATCGCTCCTGCGCGGAATATTCTCATTGTAACCAACAAACAATATAAATCCTTGGTTTTGGAGCAGCTTCCAGAAATTCAAGAAGATCAGGTATTGTGCGAGCCTTTCATGCGCAACACGGCCCCGTGCATCGCCTATGCCAATTACCACATCGCAAGTAAATGTGCCAATGCTAATATTGTTGTAGCCCCTTCTGACCATCTGATTGTGAACGAAGCCGAGTTTATTGATACCATTAACCTGGCCATCTCAAGAGCACAAGAACAAGAACGTTTGCTTACCCTGGGAATTAAGCCCAGCAGACCTGATACAGGCTACGGATACATTCAATTTGAAGAGAGTGAGGACCGTGTAGATTCAAAAATAAAAGCAGTTCGCACCTTCACCGAAAAACCAAACAAAGAATTGGCCGAGCAATTTATTGACTCTGGCGATTTTTATTGGAACAGCGGGATCTTTATATGGGCCTTAAACAGTATTCAAAGTGCATTTCAATCTCATTTGCCCGACATGGCCAGTTCCTTTTCGCAAGAAACAAGTGCTTTTGGTACTTCGAAAGAACACGAGGCAGTTGAACGGATCTATGCGGTTTGTGAAAACATCAGCATCGACTATGGCATTATGGAGAAAGCCAAAAATGTTGACATTGTTTTGAGTGATTTTGGTTGGAGCGACTTAGGTACTTGGGGTTCATTGGCCACGCAAATCGAACAAGATGACTTAGGCAATGCCATTGTGGGAGATCAAACACTTTGCTACCAAAGTTCAGGAAACATCATTCACGCACCACAAGATAAATTAGTGGTTTTGCAGGGCATCGAAGACTGCATTATTGTAGACACCGGCGAGGTCTTGATGGTGTGTAAGAAGGATGATGAGCAACGTATTAAAAACATTGTTACCGACTTAAAGTCGCGAAAAAGCAAGCACGTTTAAACCTGCTGATTAAACAAAGAAAAAGCCCCTAATTTGAAATCAAACTAGGGGCTTTTTTATGCTTTTGGATTGGCTTATTCCCCAATCATTTTGCGAGGGTCAACCCACTCGTCGTATTCTTCTTCGCTCAGGTAAGCTAAAGCCAAAGCTGCTGCTTTCAAGGTGGTGCCTTCAGCGTGAGCTTTTCCTGCAATTTCTGCTGCTTTATAGTACCCAATTTTTGTGTTCAAAGCTGTTACCAGCATCAGAGAATTGTTCACCAATTCGTCAATACGTTGTTGGTTGGCCTCTATTCCTGAAGCGCAGTGCTCCTCAAAAGAAACACAAGCGTCTCCTAATAACTGAGCGCTTTGGAGAATGTTTGCCGCCATCATTGGTTTAAAGACATTCAACTCATAGTGCCCTTGAGTGCCACCTACCGTTATGGCTACATCATTACCCATCACTTGTGCACAAACCATGGTTAAAGCTTCGCATTGGGTTGGATTTACCTTTCCTGGCATAATGCTCGATCCGGGCTCGTTTGCTGGGATGATGAGCTCTCCAATTCCTGAGCGCGGACCAGAAGCCATCATTCTGATATCGTTTGCGATTTTATTCAAGCTCACTGCCAATTGCTTCAATGCACCATGTGATTCTACTATGGCATCGTGAGCTGCTAGGGCTTCGAATTTATTGTGGGCCGTAATCAATGGCAAATTGGTGAATTGAGCAATGTACTTCGCTACCAATTCGCTATATCCTTTAGGAGTGTTAATGCCGGTTCCAACAGCTGTTCCCCCAAGAGCAAGCTCGCTGAGGTGTGGAAGGGTGTTTTTCAAGGCTTTCATGCCATGATCCAATTGGCTCACGTAACCAGAGAACTCTTGTCCTAATGTTAAGGGCGTTGCATCCATCAAGTGCGTTCTTCCAATCTTCACCACATCCTTTAGCTCTTCTGCTTTTCGTTGAAGTGTATCTCTGAGCTGTTGCACACCGGGGAGGGTAACTTCTACAATTTTTTTGTAAGCAGCAATGTGCATTGCCGTTGGGAAAGTGTCGTTTGAACTTTGAGATTTGTTCACATCATCGTTCGGGTGAATTGGTTTATCGCCTTCACCTAAAACACCGCCATTGATCACATGGGCTCTGTGTGCAACGACTTCATTCACATTCATGTTGCTTTGGGTACCTGATCCTGTTTGCCAAATCACCAAAGGAAATTGATCTGCCAATTCACCTGCAGCGATTTCATCACATACTTTAGCAATGAGGTCTCTCTTTTCTTCAGAAAGCTCCCCCAGCTCACAGTTCGTGTAGGCCGCTGCTTTTTTGAGATAAGCAAAAGCTTCAATGATTTCTGTTGGCATCGAAGCTGGAGCTCCAATTTTAAAGTTGTTTCTAGAACGCTCAGTTTGCGCTCCCCAATACTTGTCTGCTGGCACCTGAATTTCTCCTATGGTGTCTTTTTCAATTCTGTAACTCATGATTTTTCGAAGAGTTGATTAATGTTCTCTAATGGTCGTGCTATCAGCGCTTTATTATTGTCAACAATGATCGGTCTTTCAATCAACACAGGGTTTTCCTGCATTATTTTCAACCATTCATCGTCTGAATGTATTTGCCCTTTAAATTTCTCCTTAAACAGTTTTTCGCCTTTACGAAGCATGCCTTCTGCTGGCATGTCGAGCGCTTTGCGTATGGCTTTAAGTTCGCTCAGGGAGGGTGTGTTTTGCAAGTACAACACCACTTCAAAGTCGATGTTCTTTTCTTCTAAAAAGGCCAAGGCCTCTCTACTTTTTCTGCATCTCGGATTATGAAATATTTTCATAGTTGTTGTGGTTTGCTCCACTTCCTTGGCTCATAAGAAAGGCCTTGAGCATGTCTTCAATTTCACCGTTCATGATTTGATCCACGTTACTCGTTTCAAAGCCAGATCTTGTGTCTTTAACCAACTTGTACGGTTGCATCACATAGGAGCGGATTTGAGATCCCCATTCGATTTTTTTCTTGCCAGCTTCAATCTCTGCTCTTGCTTCGTTTTGCTTTGCGCGCTCCATTTCATAGAGCTGAGATTTAAGCAACTGCATGGCCTTTTCTTTGTTGCCGAGCTGAGATCGTGTTTCGGTATTGTCAATGACGATTCCTGTGGGTTTGTGGCGAAGACGAACCCCGGTTTCTACCTTATTCACGTTCTGACCACCTGCACCACCAGAACGGAAAGTTTCCCAAGTAATATCTGAAGGGTTGACGTGTATTTCGATGCTATCATCTACCAAAGGATAGACATAAACCGAAACAAAGGAAGTGTGCCTTCTCGCGTTGGAATCGAAGGGGGAGATGCGCACCAAGCGGTGAACGCCATTTTCGCCTTTCAGCATACCAAAAGCAAAGTCGCCCGAAAACTCAAGTGTTACCTGCTTAATTCCAGCAACGTCCCCTTCTTGAAGTTCAATTTCAGAAACTTTGTATCCACTTTTCTCACCGAACATGATGTACATTCTCATGAGCATCGACGCCCAATCGCAACTTTCGGTTCCACCTGCACCGGAGGTAATTTGCATGACCGCATTCAGGCTGTCTTCAGGAGAAGAAAGCATGTTTTTGAATTCCAACTCTTCAATCAACTTCTCTGTTTCTTTGAATTGGGCTTCGAGTTCTTGTTGATCTACGTCTCCTTCTTTGAAAAAATCAAAAAGTACGGCGAGGTCTTCAGTTGATGCTGTGCAGGCTTGATAGGCATCTGTCCAAACTTTTAAGCTTCGGATTTCCTTCATCATTTGCTCTGCCTTTTTCGCATCATTCCAAAAATCAGGATCTTGGGTGTGCTTTTCCTTCTCTCCAATGAGCATTAACTTGTGATCGACGTCAAAGGTACCCCCTTAACGCTTCCAAGCGCCCAGCTAGTGAACTTATATTATCTGCTGTAATCATGGCCGCAAAGGTAATACAGAATTAAGTTTGAAGGAGAATTAATACAAAATTCATAGGTTTGAAGAAATCTTAATTAAAATGGAAATCATTCTCGACCAAGGTGCCGGACAAGAAAAGTCGCACAAATCACTTCAAGACCTCAGTAATGGTGATTATAAAGTAGACCTATCCAAGTACATCAACCAAGCTTTTGAGATTTTTAAGCAGGAGTGGGCCTTGTTTGGAGCTTATACATTTGTGATAATTTTACTCTTTACTCTTTCCATCATCACCATTATTGGCCCTATACTTATAGCCTTTCCGTTAACAGCTGGTTACCACATCGCGTGTAAAAAGATAAAAGCGGGTGAGCCCTTAGCCTTCTCTGATTTCTTTGGGGGTTTTTCGAAGTTTGGCGACTTCGCTGTACTGATGCTCGTTCAGATAGCCATTATCATTCTTCCTTCAATACTCATAGGTGTTTTTCCTCTGCTCGGAGAATTGGCCGGTGATGCAGGAGTTGTTTTTGTTTTGATAGGGGGTATTCTTCAGCTCTTGTTTTATGTAGTAATGATTGCTTTTACAGCACTCACATATTTCTGTATCCCCCTTGTCCTGTTTGGAGATTTGACCGCTACCCAAGCACTGAAGTATTCTTTCCGAATTGCAAAGCATCAATTTTGGTGGATCGTTCTCATCAGTCTTTTGGCTGGAATATTTGCCCAAATTGGTCTTATTGCCTGTTTAGTGGGCGTGTTTTTTACAGCCTCTTTTACCGAAATATTCCGCTTTCTAACCTATGATGATGTTTTTGGTTTAGCACCTCGTTCGTCTGAAGCTGAATAAGTTAAAACATGAGGTAACTCTAGATGAGATCAATTAACCCTGCCTTGATTCAATCGCGCTTGGCCAAATGGTGTTCGCTCCAAGACAGGGCCATTTCACAGGCAAAAAAGAAGCTTGCTCTACATGAAATCTCAGAAGAAGACCGGCAGCGCATTTTGAACTACCTCATTGAACAGAAATACCTCGACGACCTGAGGTTTGCCCAGTCTTACGTGCGGAGCAAATCGGTTTACAAACAATGGGGTGAGGTAAAAATCAGACATCATCTGAAGGTACTGTACATCGACAGTAAGCACATCAACCAAGCTTGTTTAGAAGAATTACCGGAATCTCACACTTTAGAAACACTGGAGAAACTCACCAAGAAGAAAGCCTTGAGTACTACTGACCAAGCGAAAGTACTTCGTTTTTTACTTCAGCGAGGCTATGCTTACGGAATCGCTTATGATGCCGTGAAGCGCTGGGTGAAATAATGACTATTTTAAGCTGAACAATTCGTCAACTCAAGGTTAAAAGAAACCTTTTATCTTGAAATCCCGTTAATTGCGGGATATGGGGCGGTTAAATATTCGTAATTTTGCCCCAATATACATTGTATACCAATGACAAAGACGGAAATTACTGCGCAGATCGCGCAATTACTGCAGACAGATGACATCACCAGCATTAAAAGTGAAGTGAGAGATCTGCTGGCCAACTTCAAAGCTGAAGTGGCAAAAGAAAAACAACTCCAATTGGAAGCTTGGAATGCTGAAGAGCATGAAGAAGGTTCGGACTTTGAATACACTCCAGGTCCGGAAGACGCTGAGATGGACGAACTGATGAGCGCTTATCGCGAACGCGTTAAGGAACACGGTAAGAAAATCGCTGAAGAACAAGCTGTGAATCTCAAAGCTAAAGAGGCCGTTTTAAGCGAGCTTGAAGCCCTTTTGAAAGAGGAGGAAAACATTGGTAAAATGTTTGGCGTTTTCAACGAACTCAAGGAAAAGTGGGACGCCATTGGCAATGTCCCAGGAGATAAGTACAAAGAAGTTTCTGACCGCTACCAATTGCTTCGCGAAGAATTCTTTTACAACATCAACATCTACAAAGAGCTTCAGGAAAACGACCTTAAAATCAACGACAAGAAAAAGCAAGACCTGATAGCTAAGGTAAAAGAGGCAGTTCAAATGGAAAGCCTCAGAGAGATGGAAGTTTTACTTAGATCGTGCCAAAAAGAGTGGATGGACATTGGCCCTTCGCCAAGAGAGACCTATAAAGCAGTGGGTGATGAATTCTTCAACACGTGCAGAGAAGGTTTTGCTCGAATTCAGGCGCATTATGATGAAATTCATGCTGAACAAGACCAGAATCTTGAGAAAAAGAAGGCCATGGTTGAGCACGTTAGAGGGATTGTTTCTCTAGAAATTAGCAACCATACCACTTGGATTAAGAAAACCGAAGAGATCATTGCAGCGCAGAATCAGTGGAAAGAAATTGGTTTTGCTCGCAAGAAAGATAACGAAGAGGTTTGGCAAGAATTCAGAGGCTTGTGCGACCTATTCTTCGAGAAGAAACAACAGTTTTACAACAGCAGAAAAGCCGAGCAGAAGCTCAACCGAGACAAAAAAGAATTGCTCATTCAAAAAGCAGAAGGCATTAAAAACAGCACCGACTGGAAAGTTGCTGGCGATGCTTTGATTAAGCTTCAAAGTGAATGGAAAGCTATTGGCCCGGCAGCGCAAGGCGATGAGCAAAGATTGTGGTCTAGATTTAGAGCGGCTTGCGACGAGTTCTTCAGCGCGAAAAAAGAACATTTTGCTGGCAAGGATGATGAGCAAAAAGAAAATCTTCGAATGAAGAAAGATCTCATCGATCAAATTAAAGCCTATGAGCTCACCGGCAACAGAGGAAATGATTTAGGGGCCTTGAAGCAGTTTTCTGCGAGTTGGAAAGATATTGGCTTCATTCCGAAAAAGCATTTAGATGCCATTTGGGCTGAGTACAAAGAAGCTCTAGACGCAAAGTATGATGCACTTAAAGCCAATCAGTCTGAACGTTCAGTTGAAGCGTACAGAGAACGCGTTGCAGATTTGAGCAATGCCGATGACGCCAACCGTCGCCTCAAGAAAGAACAATACTTGCTTAGAGATAAAATTGAGCGCTTAAACCAACGTGTTATTCAATACGAAAACAACATGGGCTTTTTCTCTGGAAAAGGAGCTGATGCCATGAAGAAGGAAATTGAGCGCAAAATTGACGATGCAAAAAAGGAAATCTTTGAGATCAAAGAAAAACTAAGCATATTAAGAAACGACGATTAAGGGAGATTAAATTACCCCTAATTGAGCTGGAGCCGGCTTTACTTTTGTACCAACTGCTGGTAATGTAAAAGTAAAGGTGGCTCCTTTGTTTTCCGCCCCAGTTGCTCTAACCTTTCCTCCATGTCTTGAAATAATCCGCTGCACAATGGCCAAACCTACACCTGTGCCTTGAAATTCTTCTTGTGGATGAAGGCGTTGAAATACTCCAAACAACTTCTCTGCATAAGCCATATTAAAGCCAACACCATTGTCTGAAATCTCAAACTGAATCATGTTCCCAAGTTCAAAGGCAGTAACCTTGATTATGGCCTTGTCTTGTCTGGAAGTAAATTTTATAGCGTTCCACAAGAAGTTCACAAAAACTTGACGAACAAGTTGCGCGTCGCCTTGGAAAGGGGGCATTGCACCAACAATAAATTCAATACTTCGATCTGGAACCTGCATTTTGAGCTCGTCATATACCTCACGGATTAATTCGCTTGAATCAATATTTGTAAACGTTAGTTTCTTCGTACCCGTTCTTGAGAAGTTAAGCAAGGCATCGATTAATTTCGACATCTGCTTTGCTCCCTTCTGAACAATCCCTAAGTAACGTTTTGCTTCATCGTCGAGTTGATCTGCATAATCTTCAACCAGAACATCTGAAAAATTGTTTATGGCCCTAAGTGGTGCACGTAAATCGTGAGAAATGGAATATGAAAAGCTTTCCAAATCATTAATCGCATCGCGCATTTTAGAGGTGCGTTCAACTACCATTTCCTCCAAATTATCATTCAATTCCTTGAGCCTGCTTTGTGTCGAAGACCGCTCTAGAGCTGATTCAAAATTTCGAACAACTGTTGTTAATCCATTCAGCTCGAAACCCTGGAACGGTTTGTTCTCTGAAAATCTGGATAAAATCACAATACCCTCTATTTCACCATTTTTCAGTATTGGTGCTATAATGGCTGATTGACTTCTAAAGCAGATGAAGTTGGGTTTATGTTTAGAGCTTGTTGCCTCATATACAACCACTTCCCCCATCAATAAGGTTGAAACCAATTCAGGTTCAGATTCAATCTCGATGTAACCATGTCTCGCTTCCCGCTCCTTAGTATCGGTCCACATAGTGGTTTCCTCATAAGTATAGCCGTCGCCATGGTTACTTAAGCTCAGGTAGGACATGCAATCGCCATCCAGTGCTGGACCTATTTTATTAATCACTTGCTGAACTCCAATTTCGTAGGACTCTTCAGCGAGAAGCAGCGCAGAGGAGTCTGCAATGACGGAAAGAAGTTTGGATTGTTTTTGAACTTCTGCTTCTTTGTTTTTAAGTGCGCTCACGTTAACCGTACTCACCAACAATCGGCAGTACGAAAAACCTTCACTTAAAAAACGAATTCGCTTTAAGGTGTGCAGCCGTTTTCCACTTCTAGTGAGAAAATCCACTTCATACTGCATGGTATCCTTATTATCCCAAATTGAGGCAATAATGTGGTTAAAATACTCAGCTGTTTGTTCGGTATAAAACGATTGTATTCTTTCAGAAAAGTCTTGGATATCATCACATTCATATAAACGCAATGCCTCTGGGTTAAGCGCCTGCAGTTTTAGCATCGCCCTAAACTCCATGAGGTTATCTTTCGTTACCACCGCTTTTTCAAGGGGATGCTCAACACCAGCCCTTTTCAGGTCTTGAACATGATCGTTCATCTTGGTGTAGTCGTACTCACCAATAGCCACTCCTACCGACTCAAAAGTCGACCTGTATTTCTTTTCTGAAGCTCGAAGAATGTCTTGGTATTTCTTTCTTTCAATTGAATACACAATTGACTTTTCAAGGAGGTTGGCGTCAAACTCGCCCTTCACCAAATAGTCCTGCGCCCCTTGTTTAACGATATCCACGGCAATGTTTCTATCGCTTAAACCTGATAAAACCACAATTGGCGGGGCCACTTCTAAACTATCTTGAACCAGTTTAAATGTGTCTTGACCAAAGCTATCTGGTAGAAATAAATCAAGGAAAATGATGTCGTAGTCTTTACTCTCTCTGCTCTCATTTATCATTTCAAGCGCCTTTGCAATGCAATCAGCATGGTCAACTTGAATGAAAAAGCCCCTAATTTGCCCCAAGACCTCACGAATAATAATGAAGTCTTGAAGGTTATCTTCAACTACTAAAATCTTGACTTTCAAGCTGCTC
>JAQWFN010000065.1 GCA_029238785.1 Flavobacteriales bacterium
GCCGAGAAGGTGGTAATGCTTTTACCAAAGAGTTGCTTACTTGGGGCGTAAAAGTGCGCTCCGAAGAATGAACGATGAATTGGGTCAATGAAAATTGGGTTACTCTTTTGAATCAACTCGCCCTCGTACTCTACAATTTTATACATGGCGTTCTTATTGATCACAAACTCTTCAAGTTGCATGTTGAAGTGTTTATCTCTTAGTTCAAGAAGTTGCTCTCTTCCGCCCTCTTTCGCTGAAAAATCTGCTTCTACTTGGTCGTGCTTTTCTCTGGCAGCATTGAACTTATCAATATAGTACTGTTGCAAGCTCGGAAGCTCCAGTTTAAGACCATTCAAAACCTCAACACTTATAAGCTCCGGGTGAAGTTGATCAAGGGCTTCGAAAACAAAGCCTTTAGCCGTCATTTGCTCCTTCTTCACCTCATTATATAAAATCTCTAGGCTTCCATTTAGCGCAGCTTGATCATTCTCTTCTAAGGCCTTTTTAGCTTTGGTGATGTTGTTGTTCATCCCCTCTAACCAAAAGTCTTTTTTCCAGTTGAAGTATTTCATTTCCTTTTCGTAGGGAAAGAATAGCTCTTCATATTCATTGTTTTTGAATTGGAAAACAGACAAAGCCTCAAATGCCCAACGCGAGCACATAATGTTCCCTATAAACGGAACTCCAGCTTGAGAACTAAATGTTGGGTTAAGCTTGTCAAACTTCACAATCACCCCAGAAAAAAGCAACTGTGGAATAATCAAGATTGGAATGAGTATGTAAATTACTTTGGCCGAATTGAAGCTCGCACTGATGTTTAAGCCAAGCATGTTGGCAAAACAGGAAGTACTGAAAAGAATCATCCAGAAAGGAAGCATCATGCCTTTAATTTCTAAAATGAAGTTCCCAATAAGCACAAACAACAAACTTTGAAATGCAGAGATGAGGAACATGATTCCTATTTTGGATAACAAATAGCTTCCGCGACTGAGGTTCAAGAACTTCTCTCGCTTTAAAATCTTTTGATCGCGTATAATTTCCTCTGCACTTACGGTCAAGCCCAAGAACAAGGAAACAATCACTGAAATAAACAGGAACTGTGGAATGTTCTCACTCTCTCTAAAGATGTACTCGCCTTCGTTACTTGAACCAAACTTGTAATAACGAACGAAAAATGCCAAAACAAAAGCCAAAACTGGGGCTTCAAGCATGTTGATGAGCATGTATTGTTGGTTTGACAATTTGCTCAATATGTCGCGCTTAAAAAACACCGTCCATTGTTTCAGCTTGGCGGGAATTTTAAATGCCGTTGTGGGCTGAGTGGTTTCCAATTCATCCTCATTGATGTGGTTACCAATCATGACATTATAGAAGTTATTCCATTCTTTAGGCGTTACCTTACGATGGTCAGTAAGGTTTCCGTATTCATCAACAACTTTGGATTCAATGATGTTAAAAAGCTGCTCAGGGTTTACGTTACCGCATTTCGGACACTCACTTTCGTTCAAGTTTACGTGGTTCACCAAGCGCTTGAAATAAATGATGCTCTCAACAGGATTGCCGTAATATATGGGATATCCACCTTGGTCGAGAAGGAACAAACTATCGAACATTTTAAAAATGTCTGACGAAGGTTGGTGAATTACCACAAAGATCAATTTGCCTTTTAGCGTGAGCTCTTTCAGCAAATCCATAATGTTTTCTGAATCTCTTGAACTCAATCCAGATGTTGGTTCATCAACAAAAAGTACCGCTGGTTCTCTGATTAACTCAAGGGCAATATTTAATCGTTTACGCTGGCCGCCAGAGATGGTTTTCTCCATTGGAGATCCTACCTTTAAGCTACTAGTTTCTTCTAATCCAAGTTGCTGCAGGATATTCAAAACAATAGCTTTCAGCTCTTCGTTACTTTTATCAGCAAAGCAGAGTTTCGCATTATAGTAGAGGTTTTGAAAAACGCTTAGTTCTTCAATTAAGAGGTCGTCTTGTGCAACATAGCCTATAACGCCTTCGATTTCATTTCCTTGTTTATGAATATTTACACCATTGATCGATACCTTACCGTAAGTTGGTGTATAGTTTCCATTCAATACATTCAGCAAGGTAGACTTCCCAGATCCACTTCCCCCCATGATTCCAATGAGGTTTCCTGAAGTTTCGTTAATGTTGAGTTGATGAAGCGCTTGTTTATTGCTGGGTTGAAAGTAATAAGAGACGTTTTCAGCTCTGAATTCAATTTTAGAATGTGAATCATCATTTAAAAACTGATGAATGACATCGGAATAGTAAATCGGATTGATTCGGGGTCCTCGAACGCTAGATCCTTGATTAAAAACATGGCACTGGTTCTTACTCAATCCTTGTCCGTTCAAAAACAATTCTTGAGTTCCAAAGCCACGTAAGAAAAACATGTTTTCTTTCTCTATTCGATAGAATATGAGTGGGAGATCGAGTCCTGGAATTTCAATTGTCCGAGCTTCTAGATGGGCAAACTGAGCTTGATCCATAGAAGCAATCAAGAAGTCTTCATTAAAACTCAGCTCTTCTTCTTTAGCAAGAACAAGTGCTTTGATGTTGAGATAAACACCTCTTTCGATGTTAAAAGTATCAGCAACGGTTTCTGCGAATTCCCATTCTTGCTCATCAACACCTTCGAAAGCTGTGATGAACTCAATCAAACGGATGAGCACATAGTACTTTTCCTTTTGAGCTAGTTCCTCGTTTATTTGTGTGCAAATACGAAGAACCTTTACTGAATTCAGCGAGGTTCTTTTTTGATCTGTATTTTTTCTACGTGATTTTTTTGCAGCATTGGGTTCAGCGAAACCTTCAAACACAGCCAAATACTTGTGTACAAGTTCCTGGTTGAGTTGTTGCCTAAGGAAAATGGCCACAATCTCTCTGCTCGATTGTCCTACTTGTCCTTCAGTGCCGCCTTCGCGTGCAATGATGGCAAACAGTTGCATCAAGGCCTTGAGTATTCCTGCGCTCATATTCCTCTTTTCTTCTTAAGTGTGGCTCCTGTAATTACTGCTTAAATCCAATCAGCAAGACTGCACAACCCGATTCTTGACGAATGTTGTCGAGATTTGCTTCTATTGTACAAGTCATTGTAGATTCTACTACAAAGTCCCAATACGGCGCATTGGAGTGGTCTTGGTTGCTAAAAAGTTGGTTTCCTTCTTCGTCGTAAATTCGGAAAATAAGGTTGCCATCTTCTGTTCCAGAACAAGCTGCAATGCGGTAAGTACTTCCTCCAAACAAGGTGGTTTCAAATTCCGCAACTTGATCATTATAAAGCAAGGCGCGATAAAATTGTCCATCAGAGATATATTCTCTAGACATATTGTGCTCGCAGTAACCAGCGATACTGTCACATTGTGCACTCATACCATACACCAAGAATAATCCGAAAGTGAGGGTTAAAAAACGTTTCATGATAGGTGGTTTATTGGGTGATGATATTTCTAATTTCTTGAACTTTTGACTGAATTGCAGCAAATTGCTCTTCGGTCATTTTAACCTCACTTTTACTATTGAGGTAGGTCACCTTCTCTTTCGTATCCGTAATCGGTTTAACAAAATTATAGGTCATTTCGAGCTCTTGATAAACGGCCTTCAATTCTTCAAATTGAGGAAGCAAGGTGTCTTTCATTGGATCATCCATTTTATTAAGTAAAGCGATGATCGAATTAATCGCACTTTGCTGCTCACCAATTCTAGACATGAGGGCCATGTTGGTTTTGGCGGCGCTTAAAGCGATGTGCATTCCTTCAATCCAACCACCTGCAAGAATTAAGGTAGCTGTTGCGTCCTCTTTATTTTCCTTGAGGTAACGGTCTCCCGCACTGAAGAGTTCAGCATTCACAGCATGCAATGAATCTGGAATATCCACATACTTAGCAAAACGGTCCAAGACTGCTTGATCAATTTGGTTGCGGATATTTAAATCATTAGACAAACTCTCAATTGCCTTGAAGTAAAGGATCTTCTGTTGGTTGTTGTTATAGTTCGACAAGTAAGCCAAGTCTGCACCGTACACACCGAGGTTAAGGGCTTTCGCCGCTCTGGTGGTGTACTTCTCTCTTGCATCAGGGCTATTCAGCAACTCATCCTGATAAGGAACTTTCATTTTCCTGAAAAGAATAGCTGTTTGAACTGGTGAAGGAATGGAGAAAATCTCCCCTTCTAACTTCATCATGTTCGAAGCAACAGCATTGTCGCTTTGCACCTGAATTTCTTCTTGTGCTTCTTGATTCTCATTACCAGTATTCTCTTCAGCGCATCCCACAAGGGCAGCAGCACCAAAGAAGGCAATGGCCATTCGGGCGGAGATGGATCCAATTACTTTCATTCGTTCAGTTATTTTTTTCAAGGTTTCTGCGTAGCATATTGTTTTATTCTACGCAAACACGTCCTATTTGTTCCACAATTTACAGACTTTTTTCAGGTGAACTTGTGGGCAATGACTTACAAATTGACAATGCAGTGTGAACATAGCCTATTTATTCTAAAGTTTCTGATTAAAGCTGATTGGAAGCAACTGCACAAAACAATAAATAAGGGAAAGGATCAGCGCTAAACTCTTCCTTGAAAATTGAAATAATTGTGGGTACTTAGGATTACGGTGTTTCGTAACAGCCTTTTTCGATGTTACTGAAGCGGTTTGTTCCGTCGATATCAACTGGGGCTGTGTCAACGAATGGGCATTGCCAAATGCTGGTGCTGTTATTCAGGTGAAAGTCGTTGCTTGCCACACTTGTAAAAGGTGGAGTACTTCCATTGAGCATATTAAGGTAGAACAATGGGTCGTCAACTGCTTCATCGGTATCTACCGCACAATTTGAGAAGAAGTAGGATGCAGGAGGAACAAATTCACTTTCCTGTATAGCCACTGCGAATTCATTAAAATCGGTAAGGCCTGCATTATTCCCCCACATGATGCAGTTCCTAAACAAGGTATTTGTTAGGGGACGAACCTGCACCGTGTTATTGAAATCTACGTAAAAATTGTTGAGTACGAAGGATGGATCTTGCCTTGTTCCTCCACTCCAATAATTGGCAAAGGTACAATGATCGAAACGGTAGCTCCCTCCAATAGTAAATGCACCACACGCTCGTCCACAATTCGTAATGAGGTTATTGTAACCGCTCATTTCCGCGCCTTGTCCGAGCAAGCCGATGGCACTCATGTTCTGAATCTTGGTATTGGTGATTTGAAGTGCATCCACTCCTGTTGTTTTGACGGTATCTACTTGAATACCGATCGAGCCGTTTTTGAAAATGGCGTAATCAATGGTACTGCCTTCACACTCAGAGAGCCAAATTCCTCCCCTTACAACCGTGGCTTGTTGAACACCAAATTGATCTTCAAACTCAAAATTCAGTTCAATCCCCCATTGTCCGGGCACATTCGAAAACTCAGGTTCCAAGCGATCTCCTTGAAAACAAACCTCATTGCCTAATGCTCCGCGAATATCAAGGACTCCTCCTCCCACATAAATACCAGCACCTTTGTGGCAAAAGACCTGAACTCCCTGATTGATAGTAAGCGAGCAATCTTCGTCTACCACAACCACCCCGTAAACAACATGAGGTTTGTCTGCATTCCAAATCTCATCGCAGTCGAGTAAAGATATTGATCCCAAGCCGCCATGGAAATTAGCGTCCTGCCCCCAAGCCACGAGCTGCACAACTTGATCGTTGCCATTGGTTCTAAATAAAATTCGATCTTCTACAATAAAGGGCAAGTTTTGATTTCCAGGGTCAACGGTGACTTCAACAAAAATGAAAAGGCTATCTCCTGAATCAATTTCAAGATCAGAAAAACTTACCCCAGGAGTGCCATCTACATTAATTCTATACATGGAGTTGTTACCTCCCTCTAGTTGTATATTAGAAATTGAAATCGTTTGGTCGTTTTGATTATACACCTTAAGTAACTGTGTGGTGCTGCCAATGGTCGAAAACACAGTATCGAAAAGTACCGTATCTGCCGAAAAGTTCAATAGCGCATTTGGATCTGTAGTTACTTGATCCTTCTTACATGAAGAGAAGAAAGCCATCAATACAAGCAAAGGCAGAAATAAAAGTTTCCAATGTTTTAACATGGCTACAAAGATGCAATCATTTTGGTATTCATAAGACGTTTGAAGTGCTTGATTATTGCATTTTCGTCTCGTAATTTATTTTTTAGCGATAAAAAAAGTCCTTCTCATCACTTAGAATGATGGAAGGACTTTTTAATTAGCGATTTACTGCAGGGATTAACCCAAGTATGATTTCAAAATCTTGCTTCGCGATGTGTGTTTCAAACGGCGAATGGCTTTTTCTTTGATTTGTCTAACACGTTCACGTGTTAAGTCAAAGCGTTCTCCAATTTCCTCGAGGGTCATTGGGTGTTCGCCATTCAATCCGAAATACAAACGAATCACATCTGCCTCACGTGTAGTGAGTGTCTTCAATGATCTTTCGATTTCTTTTCTCAAAGACTCGGTCATCAATTCTGTATCCGGCGATGGTGTTTCTCCTGTTTGGAGTACATCATACATGGTACTAGAACTGTCATCGCCGTCTTTCAAAGGCGCATCCATGGAAACATGGCGTCCTGCGTTTTTGAGCGATTGTTTAACCTCATCCAGTGTCATCTCTAAAACCTCAGCAAGTTCTGCTGCCGTTGGCGGGCGTTCGAACTCTTGCTCTAATCGAGCAAAGGCTTTATTGATTTTGTTGATCGATCCAATCTTATTCAAAGGCAAACGAACAATACGCGACTGTTCTGCGAGTGCCTGAAGAATTGATTGACGAATCCACCAAACTGCATAAGAAATGAACTTGAAACCACGGGTTTCATCAAAACGTTGTGCTGCTTTGATAAGTCCCAAGTTTCCTTCGTTGATCAAATCAGGAAGCGATAATCCTTGATTTTGATACTGCTTGGAAACAGATACTACGAACCTCAAGTTTGCTTTAGTCAATTTTTCTAGAGCGACTTGATCACCCTGCTTGATACGTCGAGCTAACTCAACTTCTTCTTCAGCGGTGATAAGATCTACCCTACCTATTTCTTGCAAATACTTATCGAGAGAGGCCGTCTCTCTGTTAGTTACCTGCTTGGTAATTTTTAGTTGCCTCATAGTGCTTTACCTCAGGAATTTATGTGTTTCTAACTATTAACGTAAAATATCGAATTAAGTAACGTTAAATCTTTACAAATTTAACTATCCTTCATTTGAAGCTCCTTCAGGCTTCGGCAAAAGTACTTTTCTCGACAACTTCACTTTTCCGGTTTTTGGATCTCTTCCAGTCACCTTGAACTTCACCAATTCTCCTTCTTTCAAGATGTCTTCAACATTCTGAACACGGCTCCAATCTAACTCAGACACGTGTAATAGTCCGTCTTGACCAGGAAGAATTTCAACAAAAGCTCCATAAGGCATGATGGTTTTAACTTTACCTTCATACACTTCTCCTATTTCAACAGTTGGAGGGAACACAATGTTTTTGATGCGTTTCACTGCAGCGTCAATTGCTGCTTTATTATCAGCCGAAACCTCAACAATTCCTTTTCCATCTTTCTCATCGATAGAAACGGTTGCAAGGGTTTCTTTCTGAATCTCTTGAATGATTTTACCACCTGGTCCGATCACAGCTCCAATCATATCCGTAGGGATATCGAAAGAAACGATTCTTGGCGCGTGTGGCTTGTAATCTTCTCGAGGAGCGTCCATTGTTTTCATCATCTCACCTAAGATGTGTAAACGACCGTCTTTCGCTTGGTACAAGGCTTCTTTCAACAATTCGCTAGACAAACCATCAATTTTGATGTCCATCTGACAAGCTGTAATCCCTTTTGTTGTACCGGTTACTTTAAAGTCCATATCACCCAAGTGATCTTCATCACCAAGGATGTCGCTAAGGATTGCGTACTTCTTCGTTTCACCGTCCATGATCAATCCCATTGCGATACCTGAAACTGGTCTTTCAATTGGAATACCACCATCCATCATTGCCAAGGTTCCAGCACAAACTGTTGCCATAGAAGAAGAACCGTTAGATTCTAGGATATCACTTACAATACGAATAGTGTAAGGACATTTTTCTGTTGGAGGCAAAACTTGTTTTAATGCACGAAGTGCCAAGTTACCGTGTCCAACTTCTCTTCTACTCACACCACGGATTGGTCTAGCTTCTCCTGTAGAGAATGGGGGAAAATTATAGTGAAGTAAGAATTTCTCGTATTTCTGCGCAAGGGCTCCGTCGATCATCTGCTCGTCCATCTTTGTTCCCAAAGTAAGGGTTGTCAAAGATTGGGTTTCTCCACGTGTGAAGACAGCAGAACCGTGAGTTCCTGGCAAGTAATCAACTTCACACCAGATATCGCGAATGTCTGTAGTCTTACGACCATCAAGACGAATTCCTTCGTTAAGAAGAACATCTCTCACTGCTTTTTTCATTGCAGATTTGATGTAAGCTCCAAGTTGGAAGCCCCATTCCGCTTTATCTTCCTCTGATACTGTTTCGAGGAATGCTTCTTTCGCAGCTGAAAAAGCTTCTTTACGTTCAGCTTTCGTTGCGCCATTTTTAGCAATCTCGTAATACTTATTGTACAAAGCGTCATTGATACGATTGCGCAAATCGTCGTTGTGCTTCTCGTGATTGTAATCTCTCTTCGGAAATGCTTTACCTGTAGCTTCTGCGAGTTCGATTTGTGCTTGGCAATGAACTTTAATTGCAGCGTGCCCCGCCTCAATGGCCGCAACCATTTCGTCTTCAGACACCTCGCTCATTTCACCTTCAACCATTACGATACTTTCGGCTGTACCACCGATAACCATATCCATGTCTGCTTGCTCCAACTCAGCGAAAGTTGGATTAATCACAAACTTTCCGTCGATACGTGCAACACGTACTTCAGAAATTGGTCCGTTAAATGGAATGTCTGACACGGCAATAGCTGCTGATGCAGCCAAACCTGCAAGTGCGTCAGGCATATTTTCTTTATCTGATGAAATCAATTGAATCATCACTTGCGTATCCGAATGGTAATCGTCTGGGAAAATAGGACGAAGTGTACGGTCAACCAAGCGCATGGTCAATACTTCATTGTCAGAAGGACGTGCTTCTCTTTTGAAGAAACCTCCAGGGAAGCGTCCAGCAGATGCGTACTTCTCGCGGTAATCTACCGTAAGCGGGAGGAAATCAACGTTTTCTCCTGCATCCTTATTTGATACTACTGCTGCCAAGAGCATGGTGTCACCCATTCTTACAACAACAGATCCATTGGCTTGTTTAGCCAGTTTTCCGGTCTCAATAGTGATCGGCTTGCCATCTCCTAGGTCGATGGTCTTTGTGTGTAGTGTGTAATTCATCTTTACGTACAAGACTATACCAAAAGAGGCAATTGCCTTTCAATTGCCCCCTTTTGGTAACTATTTATGATAACTTCTAATAATTCGAGTCTTACTTACGTAGTCCAAGTTCCTTTACAATCGCTCTGTAGCGGTTGATGTCTTTTTTCGTCAAGTAATCAAGGAGCTTTCTACGTTTACCAACCAAACGAATCAATGATCGTTGTGTGTTGTAGTCTTTTCTGTTTTGCTTCAAGTGCTCTGTAAGGTGAGCAATTCTGAAAGTAAACATGGCGATCTGTCCTTCTGCAGATCCTGAGTCTTCAGCGCTTTTTCCGTATTTTTCGAAAAACTCTCGCTTCTTTTCTGTTGTTAAATACATACCAATATCGGTTAGATAATTTTAATGTAATTGAATTGAGTGAAATTTATTGAGCTGCAAAGGTAGGTTTTAATTTCGAGTCTACCTTAATCTAGGACAACATTTTAAGCGCAAGAGCTATCTTCTCTTTGGCTTCTTTCCTTTCTACTATGAAATCTAAGAAGCCATGCTCAAGCACAAACTCTGATCTCTGGAAACCTTCTGGCAGGTCTTTACCGATGGTTTCTTTAACCACTCGCGGACCAGCGAATCCAATGAGCGCATTTGGCTCTGCCACATTCAAATCGCCAAGCATAGCAAATGACGCAGTAACCCCTCCCGTTGTTGGGTCTGTGAGGTATGAAATATAAGGAATGCCTTCGATGGATAACTGGCTCAGCTTCGCGCTGGTCTTGGCCATTTGCATGAGTGAAAAACCGGCCTCCATCATACGTGCTCCTCCAGATTTGCTAATGCAGATGAACGGACACTTGGTTTTGAGTGAATAATCAATTGCTTTGGCGATTTTCTCACCAACAACGCTCCCCATCGACCCGCCAATAAAGGCAAAATCCATGCAGCTAATCACCACTTGTTGTCCATTAATCTTGCCTGTAGCAGAACGTAAGGCGTCTTTCAAGCCTGTCTTCTTTTGAGAGGCGATAACACGTGACTTATACGGTTTCGTGTCGTGAAAATTTAAGGGGTCTTCAGATACCATGTTGGCATTGAGCTCTCTAAATTTCCCTTCATCAAAAAACAGATCGAAGTATTCCGCAGACCCCACTCTTTCGTGGTGTCCGCAATGACGGCACACAGAAAGATTTTCGTGATGCTCTTTTGAGGTGGTCACATTTTTGCAGCTTGGGCACTTGTACCAAACTCCTTCTGGGATCTCCTTCTTGTCTTTCGACTCTGTTGTAATTCCTTCTTTTATACGCTTAAACCAACCCATAGTGTTAGAACAGATTTAATTTGCAAATATAGTTATCCTAATCGGGGAGCAACTTTCAATTCAAATTTAGTTTTCAAGAATCAGAAGGGATAACCAATTCCGAGGTTGTAATTCAAGACGGGAGAATAGCTTACATTTTGCCCTGGAAACACGGTTTCGAGATAAGAATTGTATTCGTCTTTCGGCTCCCAGAACCACTGCTCCCCTGCGATCTTGGCTGGGTCTTTAACTTGCATAGCAACATCAAATCTCAGTAAGAAAAAGTCGAAATCGAAACGAAATCCGACCCCAGCACCAATGGCAAGTTGGTCGTAAATATCGGCCACATTAAAAACACTTCCCGGCCTGTCTTCATCACTTTCCAAGAACCAAATGTTACCCGCATCAACAAAAAGGGCTCCTTCAAAGGTCTCTGTTAGCTTGAATCGGTACTCAGCACTGCCCTCTAAACGAAGCTCACCAATATTATTAAAGGTGACTTGTGATGTACTATCGCGATAGGATCCCGGACCTAATGTTCGTGGATCCCATGCTCGAATTCCGTTTGAACCACCGGCGAAATAACTTTTCTCAAATGGAAGTACGTTAAGGTTCGCAAGGGGAATCCCTACACCTCCTAGTATTCGGAAAGCCGTAATGTTTTTCTCATCCCATCTAAAATACCACCTAAAATCATTGTCAAACTTCAAGTATTCTGCAAAGCGAATTCCACCAATCTGATAACTACCCTGCTCGTCTCGAACGGCCTGGCTCCAACCTAATTGCTCCGCAAGATTAAAACCCAACCTGGTCATTAGTCCAGCCATCTCCGCTGAAAAGCGATTGAACTTATATCGCCGTTGAAACCCTGGTTTTTGCGTATTGATTTCCCAAACCCCTCGCAAACTAGCAATCAAGTGATTTTGGTAGGAGTTTGATAAGAAATCATCGCTCAAATTGTTCAAGAGATTATCAAAAGCGGGCGACTTGTCAATCTTAATGGTACTCAACTCGGCAAAACCATAAATCCTTGAACCTGAAGCTCGGTTTTCAATGAAGTTGACACCGTAACGAAGCTGATACAACTGCCGTTCATAATCTGGTCTGTTTTGATAGTTGAACGCCAAACTAAGGCTGGACTTCGGTTCGTTTGATTTTTTGAATTTACTTAAACCTAGAGGAAACCAATGGTTGAAGTTTAGGGTGATTTGCGGACCAATTTCAAAGGTATTGAACCTGATGTTCTCGCTAACGTCTTGAGCAACATCACCAAGCGACTCAACCGATGTGAGGGGCTGCTGAGCTTCCACTGCTCCGATTATTCTGAACTCCCCGTTTTCAGAACGATTGAAAATGTTTCTATTTCGGAAAACCAAAGAACCAGACAAACCAAAGAGTCCATCGCGATGCGTTACACCGCTTTCTGCCGAGAAGGCGTACTGACGGGCTGGAGCGAGATAAATCCTGCAGTCGAGCACATTAACGTCATCGCGTTGCTGTTGCACCATTTGAATGTTCACCGATCGAAACATGGCGAGCTGACTCAGTTTTCTATAGGTCTGATCTACCTTTTCTTTTTGGTACAACTCTCCTTTCTGAAAGCTCAATAGATAAAGCAATAAATCTGGTTTGATTTCAAGTTCCCCATTGCTTAGAAAAGTCACCCCATTAACCAACACTGTATCTGATGGAATAGCATTAATCCTAGCCGGGTCATAGCTTGTGAAAAATGTAATGTCACCCATAAAAAATTTAGGGTGTGGAGTGAGAACCAAACTATCTCCTTCTTCTGTTCGATCTGTTCTCAAGGGTTTTACAATCATCTCTACATCCACCTGACGATTTCCTATTGTTGAGTCGGCCCTGTAAATAATGTAATCCTTGGAGAAAGTGTAATAACCTCGATTGTTCAAGTATTTCTGAATTCGATCGCGCTCTTCATCCAGCTCATCAATATCAAAAACATCTCCCTTCTTGAGGTCTGTTGAATTCATTAAAAACTCATCTCTCGCTAGAATATTTTCATCATCAAACCTGAAGCGAACATCTGCTATTCGATAGGCAGAATCTGGCACTACCAAGTAGTTCACTTTTGCTTTATTTCCCTTCCTATTAAAACTTAAATCATAGCGAACATCACTCTTAAAGTATCCATGTTTCTTAAGGGATATACTAATCTGATTTGCAGACCTTTGTGTCTCGGAACTATCCAAAGCAACCGGAGCTTCACCAACCGTGTTTGTAAGCCAATCTCTCCAAGTTAGTGTATCTGCTTTCCATGCTTCAAGCTGTTCATCAGAAATGCTTTTCCCTTTGCTTCTCTTCCGTTCAATTTTGGCTTGTTTACGCTTGGCCTTTCTTTGGTGAGCGCGCTCTTGTTGTTTGGGATTTACGAGATTGTATACGCCAAGGTGAAATCTAAAAAAGAGGATTTTTCTATTCACTCTTTGCTTCAACACACCGCGAAGATCTTCGTTGTCGATGCTAAATTCTTTTGGGGGATCTACCAGAGTAATTCGCTGTTTTTTAAGAAACACCTCCCCCTCTTTTAATCGTTTTGTTGGCGCGCAGGCAAGCATGATTAAGGAGATAGAAAACAGAAAATACAGATGTACCCTTTTGATGCGCATATTTTGACAAATGTACTCTTCGACAGCGGTTTTTCGAAGCAAAGTTTCGAACTTGCAGCCAATGGTAACGAAAAATCAGATAAAACTCATAAAATCTCTTCATCAAAAAAAGTTCCGAAAAGAAGCGGGTGCTTTTATTGTTGAGGGAAGCAAGCCTGTTGAAGAACTGCTGGGCTCTTCTTTTGAGGTGATGGAAATTTATGCCCAAGGCGAGCTGCTTGCACAGTTTCCCGGGGCCATTGAAGCGAGCAAGGCGGATATGGAGCGGATGACCGCCTTAAAGACACCTCCGGGAGTTTTAGCGATGGTACGTATACCCTCCTGGTCTTACTCTGAAGAAAAAGGAGCAATTATAGCTTTAGACGGAGTTTCAGACCCTGGAAATTTGGGCACCCTTATTCGCACGGCCGACTGGTTTGGAATAACACAATTGGTTTGTTCAGAAGACACCGTGGATGAGTTCAATCCAAAAACAGTACAAGCCAGCATGGGCAGCCTTTTTAGAGTTCGTTTGTTTAGATGCAATCTTCCGCTGTGGTTGTCTGAACAAGGCTTAAAAGTGTATGGCCTAGATATGGCTGGAGAATCCTTGTACGGTCATCAACAAGAACGCGCTGTTTATGTGCTTGGAAAAGAAAGCACCGGCTTGAGCGATGCCGTGAGGGCAGAATTAACAGACACCATCAAGATCCCTGGAAAAGGAATGGCTGAATCTTTAAATGTAGGGATCGCGGGAGCCTTATTGATGTCGGAATTGAGTCGAACCTAGTGCTGCTTTTCCGTTTGCTCCTGCTTTGCGTGCAATTTGTTGATCACAGGATTTGCATACATCCTCAGCAGCACTTCTCGAACTTGCTTACTAAAACCTTCGTTTTTCAAGAGTTTCTTTTTAGCTAGAGCGAGTTTCAATACCCTTCCTCTTAAATAATTACTGAAGGTAATTCGTTGAATTCTTGAGTATTCATGAGTAAATTTATTATCCCCATACAACAGGTCGTAGGCAATGTAATTCGTTGGCCATAAGCGGTACAACTGGTGCATTTCTTGATCAATCAATTGAGAAAGCGCTCGAACTTTTTCGTTTTTATTCTCAATTGTTTTGATCTGCTCCAAGCGGCGATTCAAGACGTTTCCAAGTGCAATATTGACCCTTCCTTTATGACCGGTAATTCCTTTCAAGGCACTGCGGTAATCTTCACCATCCTCTTTGAGGTATTCACCGTGTTCTTTGATCATTAAAAGCTCATTGGCTTTAAAGATATCGCAAGGATCGTATTCATAAGAAACAACTGTAGGCACAATGTTCAGTGCCGCCAAACTGTCTTCAAATGATTCTTCGGAACTTGAATGAAGCATTTTCAGCAAACCACTAGCCGTTCTATCATCTCCGTCTTTCGATCTTCCTTCTTTGTGGGCTATCCACACGGAAGTTTGATCTTCGGTGATGGTTTTTCTGATGTAATTACTCAGTCTTCTGCTCAGCATGAGTAATTCTTTCGGAGCTGCATTTCGATGAACGATAAATGATTTGTTTAAGCGAACGATGTCTTCGATGATCTCATTTTTAAGCAAGTTGTCTCCAATGGCAATTTGGGTTGTCTCAAAGCCCTTCTCCAACAAACTCACATTCAAAAGCGCCGAATCGAGGATGATATCGCGATGATTCGACAAAAAGAGATAAGGCACTCCTTTTTCAATGGAGTCCATATTCGAGAAAGTTAGGCCGTTCGTTGTGGTTTGTGCAATGACTTTAAAGGCAGGTGCACTCACTTCGATTTGGAAATCTTCTGTGGTTTTAACGCTTCTGAGCATTTCGGCAATCTCCTCTTGCTCAAGGTCTGGATAAACAAAGTGCATCATACGAAAAGTCTGTTCTTTCTTGAGCAAACGTTCTATTGCAGCCGGGATTTCGTCCTCTTTGTACGGACGTAAATCATCGAAATTTCTTAAATCCATGGTTCCTTCTTGTTACTTGCAAAGGTAGCAAACGAAAATTGGGTAATTTCGCATTATGACTTTCGAAGATCTTAAGCTTACCCGTCAGTTTCTCAATGCCATTGAAGATTGGGGATTTGAACAACCCACAGAAATCCAAATTAAAGCAATTCCCCCAATCCGCTCCGGCCAGGATCTGATTGGAATTGCACAAACGGGTACTGGGAAAACGGCGGCTTTCCTGCTCCCTATTCTTCATTTATTGAAGTATGCTCAAGGCACACAGCCACGTTGTCTAATTTTGGTTCCTACCAAAGAACTGGTGATGCAAATTGTTTCTCACGCGGAGCATTTATCGAAGTATACCGACCTCAGGGTGATTGGTTTATATGGGGGTATTGGTCCGAAAGCTCAAGCCCAAGAGATGGAGAAAGGCAAAGACATCATTGTCGCCACTCCTGGTCGGTTTATGGAGATTTACTTCAAAGGCGTTATCGACTGTAAGAAGATTAAACATCTCGTTTTGGATGAGGCAGATCGAATGATGGACATGGGCTTCATGCACCAACTTCGTAAGATTTTTGAAATCATCCCAAACAAGCGCCAAAACCTACTTTTTTCGGCAACCTTTCCTGAGCGTGTAGAGCATTTGGCAGAGGAGTTCTTGCTTTGGCCTACTCGGGTTGAAGTTTCTCCTCAAGCCACGCCTGTTGAAACGGTGGAGCAATTTTTATATCGAGTGCCTAATTTTAGAACTAAAATCGATCTTCTTGTTCATCTATTGGAAACGGATGAAAGCATGGAACGGGTAATTGTGTTCACAAGAACTAAAGATTACGCAGAGAACATCTCAAAATACCTCGATCGTAAAGAACTCGGAGAAGTGCGGGTAATTCACTCCAATAAAGGACAAAACTCGCGAATCAATGCCATGGCTGATTTCCGAGCCGGCGATGTGCGTATTTTAGTTTCAACAGACGTTTCGGCTCGTGGAATTGATATTCCCGAAGTGTCGCATGTGATTAATTTCAGCATACCGCGCGACTCCTTTGATTATGTGCACCGAATTGGTAGAACAGGAAGGGCTTTTAGAGCGGGTACTGCCATTAGTTTTGCCGACCATACGGAAAGCTACTATATCAGAAAGATTGAAGATGTTACAAAACAACTGATTCCAGTTTTAGAACTTCCAGAATCGCTGTTCATTCATCCTACTCCAAAAAGCGAGAAACAAGATCAGGCACGAGAAATCGACAAGCAGAAACACCGTGAAGACCCTAATTACAAAGGCGCTTTTCACGAAAAAAAATACAAGCTCAAAGGAGAGAAAAAAGTGAGCAGATCAACCTCAAACAGAAAACAAAACAAGTAAAAAGCTCGCTTAACTTGTTAATTTTCCAAATTAAGGCAACTTACGTATTTGAAAACCGCAGAAAGCTCCGTAATTTGTTCACATGAAACGATGGCTTAAACCTCTACTCCTCATTGCGCTGGTCTTTGTGCTTAGCATGTCTTTTAGCTCTTGTGCCCCAAAACAAAAATGCGCGGCATACAATGAAGTACCCGCGCATCAGCTAGATTAATTCAGCTAGCTCACAATTCCATTCGTTCAATCAGTTTACAGAAAAGTCGCGTTAACTTCAATTCGCTCTTCTTTGCAATAGCAATAATTTCTTCAATATTAACCGCTTTCAAATTATCGGGATCGCATTCATCCGTAAGCACTGAAATTGCCGAACACGGAATCCCCATATGATTGCAGGCGATCACTTCTGGAACCGTTGACATACCAACAGCGTCTGCTCCAATGATCTTCAAGAAACGGTATTCCGCTCTAGTCTCCAGGTTAGGCCCCAAAACCGAAGCATAAACACCCTCGTTGAGTTTAATTCCTTCTTCTTTGGCGATGTCCAACAGGCTTGCGTTCATCGATTTATCATAAGGAGCCGACATGTCGGGGAAACGAGGTCCGAATTCATCCAAATTAGCCCCTCTGAGAGGATTAGCCGGTTGAAGGTTAATGTGGTCGTCAATCAACATCAATTCTCCCTTTTTCATTTCAAGGTTGACTGCTCCAGCGGCATTACTCAACAATATTCGCTTCACCCCAAGCAATTTCATTACGCGCACAGGGAATACGATTTGGTTCATGCTGTAGCCCTCGTAATAATGGTACCTGCCTTGAAGTGCGATGACCTTTTTTCCAGCAATGGTGCCGAAAATCAACTTTCCGAAATGAAACTCCACTGTTGCAATTGGAAAATTCGGAATCGCATTGTAACTCAGTTCTTTCTCTACCTTAATTTCACTTACTAAATTGCCCAAGCCCGTGCCCAGTACAATCCCAATTTCAGCATCAAAAACCCCTCTTTCTTTGAGGAAATCTGCTGTTTCTTGTATCTCTTTAATCATCTTGTTCTATTGTCGTTTTAAACCACTCGACCCAACTCGAACGTATTAAGTCGCTTTTTGTATCGACATCGTTCAGTTGGCGAATTTGGCCAATTTTTAGTTGTTTTTTTTCTGCGTGAAGAATTGATTTCTCCAAGACTTCAGTCGTACTCCATTCAATAGTTTGAAATAGTTCTTGGTGAAGCGCTTTCATACCAATGAGGTAGTAGCCTCCGTCTTCACTCGGACCAAAAACCACGTCGTTTTGATTCAGCTCTTCAAACGCTTCCAGAAGTAGATCCGATGCAATCTCAGGACAATCTGTTCCAATCATCACAGCAGCATCGAAATCTTGCAATACCTCTTCAAAGGCTTGGCACATCCGTTCTCCTAAATCGCCATTAATTTGTTCTTTGGACAAAAAGGAATTGCTTACTTCCAAAT
>JAQWFN010000069.1 GCA_029238785.1 Flavobacteriales bacterium
TGGGAAATAAGATCAGATACTGATGAATTGATTTTACCACTCGCCTTGAAGATCGAAATGAAGTCTGAAGTAATCGACTTTATTGAAGCGCAAGATCAAAGTTTGCTTAAATCTAACATCTATCCCAACCCTTTCACCCAGCAATTTACGCTGCGTCTAGAAGGAGATTATACCGGAACAATTAAGATTGGTGTTTACGATTTTAGGGGCAATGAAGTACAGCACTTAGTGGTTGAAAAACAAGATTTGATAAGCGAAAACAAAGTAACATTTGATCACAACTTTGATCCTGGTTATTACACTTTACGTATTGAATGTGGTTCTGAAGTCTACCTAGAAACCTTGATTAAACAATAGCTCTGTAATAGCTTAAACCTGATGTTCGGGTCTCAGTAAATCATTCACTGTTTTAACAGGCGAAAAGGTGTCCAGTGGAACTTCCACAAAAACCGTATTCCAGAAAGCCATCCCCCCATTCCAAAGCCCCGGTAATTCCAGGGCTTTGATGGCTTTTCCTTTAATTGATTTACGGGCGATGAAATGGGCACTTCGATCAACAAATTTCGTGAGGTCAAATTTCTCTTTATTGTGGTTACGTACAGCGCAAACCAAGTCAACAGGATTGAAATGGGTGGAAGAAGCTAATATGGACTCCTGATCACGCGATGCAAGATTGATTTGTGCCTTTTCCACGATTTGGCTACTCACTCTTCCGCTTGGGTATTTCACCCAGAAAGGACCGCCTCCAGGCTCCCCAAGATTTTTCACCATTCCACAAACCCTTAGTGGTTTATTTAGCTTTTGGAGGAGGGCTTCCGGCGTGTGGGCTGTTCCTTCTAAAGAAAACCAACGATCAATAAAATTCAATGCTGGAACAATGAAATCTTGCTTCGCCTGGGAGTTTAGCCCTTCAACTAGCTCATGAATCTGATCTAGAAGCATCAAGCTTAATCCGCCCAAGGCCTTTTTGTATTGGGTACTTAATTCAGAATGTTGCTCCGGAAGAACGTTATCGATGTTCTTAATGAAAATAAGATCGGCATCTATTTGGTCAAGGTTGTGGATCAAGGCTCCATGACCTCCTGGTCGAAAAACCAAGTTCCCAGCGTCGTTTCTAAAAGGTGTGTTGTCTTCGTTCACCGCTATAGTGTCTGTGCTTGGTGATTGAACACTAAGCTCAAACTGTGCTTGAACATCTCCACCATGAGCTATTTTGTTCCAGGCACGCTCTAGGTGAGCCTCAATTTCTTTAGCGTATTTCGGCGCAACAGTAAAATGAAAATTGATTTTTTGATGTCTCCCTTGAGCATATGCTTTCCCTTCAAAAAGATGCTCTTCGAAAGCCGTTCTAACCTCGTGGCCATAATTGTGAAAACCGATCATCCCTTTTGGCTTATCAGCATAATTCAGGCCTTCTTCACTAAGTAAAAAAACAATTGCTTCTTGGGTATTCAAGCTCAGTTCCGCCCCAAATTTTTCACTCCATTTTTTTGAAAAAGGAAAATGATTGATGGCTTGTTCAAACCTTGCCTTTGCAGAAGAAGCTCCTTCAAATAAAAACTGAAACATTCTACTCGCCGCTCCAGAGGCCGGAACGAATTTACAGATATCGAGTTGATTTTGACTTTGTTCGAAGCGACCAACAAGTTCAACAAGATCTTTTTCTGAAAGTTGTTGAATACCGTTTCCCAGAGTACAAGCATCTTGAAGCTGAATAAGGGTGTTGCCCGCCTTATATAGTGCTAGCTGACGATCAACTTCCTCAGGTGAAACGCCGTGCTCTTTCATTTGCTTTAAGTCTTCTTCACTCCAGGTCATATTCCGCGCTGTGGTTTCGTCAAAAATAAGTTCACTACAGCGTATTTACAACTTGATAAGAATTAAAAACACGACTTTCAAAAAATTGCACCTTGATTTGACGTCCAGAGACTGATGACTAAGCACCTTTAGCCCCATCAAGAAAATTTTTGAATTGATCAAAAACGATCTTGTATTCGTCTAATGCCTCATTAAGAAGGGCTTCAAGCCCATCATAATTTTTCCGATCTCTTGTGTCTTTTTCGATCTTGCTCAGTTTACTTGCAAGTTCGTTCAAGCCAAGCATTACCACGCTCGATTTTGCTTTATGAGCCACAATCCCTAACAAATCAAAATTCTGTTGTTGATGTGATTCTTGCATTTCTTCAATGTGCCTTGGGGCTTGCTCTAAGAACAGCATCACGATTTCGTTTATCATGTGTTGATTGCCTCCGAAAAGTTCATTCAAACCAGACAAATCATACTTCTGATTGGCCTTAAAGATACTCATAGACTTTAGGTTAAGTTAGCTTAGACAAGGCCTGCTCGTTATCGATAATTAGTTTAAAATCGAAAAGTGCACGCTCAAACTTGCGAGTAAATAATGAAAAAGCCCGAATTATGAATTATAACCGGGCCTTAAAGGGGTCAACAGACCATTTTATGCTGCATTACTTGTTTCAAGCAAGCTCCTTAATTGATCATATACAATGGTACATTCATTTCGAACTTCCTGCACCAAGATGGTTAAACCGGCTTGATTACGATGTTTCCTTGAATCTTCTTCAATGGTGATGATTCGCTGTTCCATGCTTCTTAGTCCGAGCATAGAAATACTCGATTTTGCTTTATGAGCCAAAGGATGCAGAGAAACAAAATCTTGTTGCGCAACGCACTTCTCCATTTCACGGATATACTGCGGTACTTGCTCCAGAAAAAGTTGAATGATGTTATTGATCATATCTTGATTGCCCTGAAAGACCTGATTCAGGTAGGACAAATCAAATAGTTGATTGGTCGTGCTAGTGTTCATACAAGTTGGGTTAGTTAGGCTTTTATGTACGTCAGCACTTCATCAAGTGTTTCAGTAAAAAGACTTTTTTTTTAAAAACAGCAGCACAAACAACTTATTATCAATTCATTGACGGATGAACTTTCATTTGAGTCAAAACACATTCTGCGAGCACGTCAAGGATATTTGCATTAGGTTCGCCCAAAACATCAATGCAGTAAAATCGGAAATTCGATAATCGCCTTGGTCCAAATTTTAGCGATTTTAACAAAAAGGCATTTGCACTTAAATGAACGTTAAAGCTCATCTTTTTATCCATGAAAAGAATCATTAGTTCGGGTTGAGCGCTTGCGTCCCCATTAAACCCAAGGCTATTGCTTGAGCGAGTGCTATAGTTTAACACGTCTAAGCAAGACAAGTATTCCATCAATTCCGAGATTTCCCGGAAGTTTTGGTCGTAGCTCTTCAAGACTAAAAGCCTCGTTTGCTCGGGTTTTTTCATGTTTCAAAAGTGGGGCTTCTGCTTCGTCCCTTTTGTAATTTTCAGTAGGGTGTTATTGTAGGTTTCTTCTGAAGCCTCATTTTATTACCTTTAGCCAGCTAGAACGACCAAAAAATGAATTCAATCTTAGTAACAGGAGGAGCAGGTTTTATCGGTTCTCACACCGTAGTAGAGCTGTATAAGGCGGGGTACACTCCAGTTATTATAGATGACTTTTCGAATTCGCACCCCAAGGTTTTACAAGGAATCGAAAGTATTATTGGAGAAGCTCCTATTTTCTATCAAGGTGATTGCAGCGATGTACAATTCTTGATTTCCGTTTTGGCTAAGCATCCCGACATCTGTGGATGCATTCATTTTGCCGCGTTCAAAGCCGTTGGTGAGTCGGTTTTAAATCCCCTAAAGTATTATCAGAACAACATCGGCTCATTATCTGTGCTGCTCAATGCATTGCGTGAGTATAAAATCACTCAATTGGTTTTTTCCAGCTCTTGTACTGTTTATGGTCAGCCAACATCACTCCCCGTGGATGAAAACGCGAGCATCGAGCACGCCAATTCGCCTTACGGATACACCAAGCAAGTGTGTGAGCGTATGATTTGTGATGTGCATGCATCTGTAAAAGGACTTTCATCGGCTGTTTTGCGCTACTTTAATCCTATTGGGGCGCATGCTAGCGGGCTCATTGGCGAGCTTCCATTGGGAACTCCAGACAATTTGGTGCCTTTCATCACTCAAAGTGCAGCAGGATTACGCGATGGTTTAACCATTTTCGGCAACGATTACAACACCCCTGATGGAACTTGCATTAGAGATTATATTCACGTCGTTGATCTTGCAAAAGCCCATGTTGCCGCATTAACTTGGACTAACAACAATCCCAATTCTTGCGAAGCCTTCAACATTGGAACAGGAAAAGGAAACTCAGTAAAAGAAGTGATCGATACCTTTGAGCTGGTGAACGATTTGAAATTGAAAGTAGCCATAGGAGAACGCCGACCAGGAGATGTAGAACAAATTTATGCCTCAGGTCTGAAAGCCAAAGAATTGCTCAAATGGACTCCTGAACTAAGCCTCGCTGATGCACTTATTGATGCTTGGCGCTGGCAGCAAAACCTTTCTGTAGAAGCATGAAGTATTTATTAAGCCTCTTTCTTTTGTGTTCAAGTTGTTTTTTGAGCTTCAGCCAAATTGAAAGCAAGCCTGTTCTTCCCTGGAGGGCACCTACGGGGCAAGACCGTTTCATCATAGAACTTCATAATGATGCTTTTTTGCAAATGGCAGACAGCATGGAGATCCAGTTGTATTCGCCAGGTTTCGACGCCCACATCATGTATGATTATCCCTTTTCAGAGAAAAGTATTTTCAGCTTCGCGTGGGGTTATGGCTTTTCCTCCTTCAATATTCATCACAACGGTAGTTTTGAAGAGGAGGAAACTTCGGGCAACACCTTTTTCCGTCCATTACCCGAGAATTATAGCTATCGGAAGAATAAGGTCTCTGTAAATTTTGTTGAAATACCGCTTGAATTTCGTTTAAGAACACGAGGCTTGAAGCAATTCAAAATGGCCGTAGGTGCGAAAGTGGGTTATGTAGTGAATGTTCACACAAAAATCGTTGATGATGGTGGAAAGCGGAAATATTACCAACTCCCCAATCTATTGAGATACCGATATGGACTTAGCGCAAAAATCGGTGTCGGACGATTTAATCTATCAGGGTTTTATAGTTTATCGCCTTTATTAAAAGAAGGTCGCGGACCAGAGCTCGTGCCTTTTACCATAGGCCTTTCTGTAGTTTTGCTTTAAATCCAAATGCCTAAGCCAATTACTATATAGTGCACAAAAGCGCCAAGTAACCAGCCCCAAAACACTTGACTTACGGTGTGAACTTTCATCCTCAGCCTTGCCCAAGCAACAAGAGCACCAATTAGAGCTACTGTAATTAATACCAAATGTATGGGCAGAGCGTGTTTGATCCCAAGCGCTAAGAAAATACCGAACAAGGCCCCTTGCGCCATGGTGTGAATCGATATTTTGTATCTCAAGGAAATCGACAAGCACAAAACAAGGCTTAAGATAAGCGCAAAGAGTAAGCTGTAAATCTCAGGCGGAATTGGTGTTTGCTTCGTCCTCAAAACCCCATAAGAGAGACTGTAATAAAGAATCACAAGAAGAAATGGCAACATTCTTTCCTTTCTGTTTTCAACCTCTAAACTCCCTATCATTCCTCTCTTGTACATGATGAAGATGGAAATCCCTGGTGCTAAGGAGTTAATCAATAAAATGATCATCAAGAAAACAAAAACATCTGCCTGAACGAACAAGAACGGATCCTCCTTCAAGACCCAGAAAAGCGTAATCATGGGCATCCACAGGGGATGAAAAACGTAGGAAACAACTTTAGCAAGTTTATCCATCAAAGCTCTTTTCGCATTCGAGCCACAGGTATATTCAGTTGTTCCCTGTACTTCGCTACTGTTCTTCGCGCAATGTTATAGCCTTTTTCTTTGAGCAAGGATGCAAGTTTTTCATCCGTCAAAGGTTTGCGCTTGTCTTCGGCCTCGATGGCATCTTCAAGAATTTTCTTCACCTCTCGGGTACTCACCTCTTCACCAGAATCGGTAGAAAGCGACTCCGAGAAAAAAGTTTTAAGCAAGAAGGTTCCGTAGGGCGTTTGCACATATTTGCTGTTGGCTACACGTGAAATGGTTGAAATATCCATGTTCACCATCTCAGCGATGTCTTTCAAGATCATCGGTTTGAGCTTCGTTTCGTCTCCAGTTAAAAAGTAGCTTTCTTGGTGTTCAAGAATAGCCTTCATGGTAATTAGAAGGGTGTTTTGACGTTGTTTGATGGCATCAATAAACCACTTGGCACTATCGATTTTCTGCCGAACAAAAATTAAAGCCTCTTTGCTTTGCTTGTCTGATTTCGACTCACTGTAGCCTTGAAGCATTTCTTTGTATTGCTTACTCACGCGAAGTTCGGGTGCATTTCTTTGATTCAGTTGAAGTTTTAACTCATCATCCTCCACGCTCACTAGGAAGTCGGGCACCACATGCTGCATGGTTTTGCTCGACTCCTTCATTGAATTCCCCGGTTTAGGATTGAGTCGAATAATTTCATCAACCGCTTCTTTCAAGTCTTGCTCATCTTCAAGCTCTAATTTCTTGATGATTTTATCGTAGTGCTTTTTGCTGAACTCATCGAAATAATCTTCAAGAATAATGATGGCTAAGGCCTGACTCCAAGTAGGGTTTTCCTTCCTTTTCATCTGAATAACGAGGCATTCTTTCAAATCTCGAGCTCCTACTCCAGGTGGGTCTAATTCTTGAACTACAGCCAAAACTTCTTCGAGTTCTTCAACGGTAGTCATGACGTTTTGAGAAAACGCCATGTCGTTCACAATGGCCTTCAATTCTCTTCTCAGGTAGCCCGAGTCATCGAGATTACCGATAATGTTCTCTGCTATAACTTGTTGCTTCTCGTTGAGCAAACGCATGCTCAATTGGCTCGAAAGCATTTCCTGAAATGTGGTACCACTTCCTATTGGAACATGTTTATCGTCGTCGTCAACTCCCTTGTTGTTTACTGATGTTTTATAATCTGGTGTTTCGTCATCAGAAAGGTAATCGCTGATGTCAAATTCATCATCTTTTTCCTTTCTTTCCTCGTCACCATCAAACTCATCGTCGTACTCGTTATCTTCTTCTCTACCTTCATCCAAAGCAGGGTTCGCCTCAAGTTCTTCCTTGATGCGTTGTTCTAGCTCGATAGTAGGCACTTGGAGCAGCTTCATCAGCTGAATCTGTTGTGGACTCAGCTTCTGTAGTAGTTTATGTTGTAGTGTCTGTTTAAGCATGCTTTTTCAGTCTCATTCGTTAAGCACAAATTACGTATTTCATCTCAGAGCGGTCTTCAGCAACTTAAAAGCTTATTGACAAGAGTTGACTCAAATTTTAGAACTCCGCGTTTTGTGGGGTTCTTGGAAAAGGAATAACGTCTCTAATGTTGGTCATTCCCGTCACAAACATGATTAATCTTTCAAATCCTAGACCAAAGCCTGCGTGGGGTGCTGTTCCAAATTTTCGAAGTTCCAAATACCACCAAACATGGTCTTCAGGAATATTGAATTCCGCGCATTTTTCAAGAAGAATATCAAGACGTTCTTCACGTTGGCTACCACCTATGATTTCGCCAATACCAGGCACCAGCACGTCCATTGCAGCAACGGTTTTGTTATCGTCGTTTCTGCGCATGTAGAAGGCCTTTATCCCTGCCGGATAATCTGAAAGAATTACCGGTGTTTTAAAGTGTTTTTCTACCAAGTAGCGTTCGTGCTCACTTTGTAAGTCAATTCCCCATTCAACAGGGTACTTGAATTTTTTCTTTTTGTAAGGCTTTGAATTTCTTAAGATGTCGATGGCCTCGGTATATGTAATGCGCTCAAATTGATTTTCAACAACAAACTTTAAACGCGCTGTCAGAGGCATTTCATTTCTTTCGGCCTGAGGCTTTGCTTTTTCGTCGTTCAATTCCTTTTCTTCCAACAATTTCAACTCTTCCGGATAGTTATCCAAAGCAAATTGAAGAAGGTATTTCATGAAGTCCTCGGCCAAGTCCATATCGTCTTGAAGATCTGCAAATGCCATCTCTGGTTCAATCATCCAAAACTCCGCCAAGTGGCGAGAAGTATTGCTATTCTCCGCTCTGAATGTTGGTCCGAAAGTATACACCTTCCCAAGAGCCATCGCGCCAAGTTCAGCCTCTAGCTGTCCAGAAACAGTAAGGTTTGTTGCTTTCCCGAAAAAATCCTCTTTAAAATCCACTTCACCAGCTACATTCTTCGGAACATTGTTCAGGTCCAAGGTGGTTACTTTGAACATTTCCCCTGCTCCCTCAGCATCAGACCCTGTAATGATTGGTGTATGCATCCCATAGAAACCATTTTTGTGAAAGTACTCGTGTATGGCATAGGTCA
>JAQWFN010000073.1 GCA_029238785.1 Flavobacteriales bacterium
GCACGAATGGATTTTCTTGATAACCGGCTTACGTCGCACGAATGGATTTTCTTGATAACCGGCTTACGTCGCACGAATGGATTTTCTTGATAACCGGCTTACGTCGCACGAATGGATTTTCTTGATAACCGGCTTACGTCGCACGAATTGATTTTACTGATGACCAGCTTACGTCGCACGAATTAATTTTAACTGATAACCGGCTTACGTCGCACGAATTAATTTTAACTGATAACCGGCTTAAGTCGCACGAAAAATTCTCAAGCTAAAAACCCCACGAAACATTACCAAGCTTCAATGCGCTTTTCCCAAAGCAGCAAGCCTTCGCGGTCATAAACACGCATGATACAAACGCGAGCGTCTTTCGGACCTTCAAACGAGAGGCAGGCGTAATTCTGAGTACCTACTACGGTGCCTTCAACTCGATACTTATTAGGCTCCGATGTGTGATCATAAGCAGTTGAAGTGAGTGGAGAAGCAGTTAGATCATAAACCACATTGTCTTTCCCGAGCTCCATCTTGCTCAACTCGGTGTGGTGACGATCACCTGACAAAAAGATGACACCTCGAATGTTCTCTTCTTTCAATCTTTTCAATAAGTATTTACGCTCCTGATCATACAAGGCGTGGTTCTCATACATGGCGTAGTTGCTAAGAAATTGTCCTCCAGTAGCTACAATTTTAAAGGGAGCTGAACTGAATTTTAATGCTTCAATGAGCCAATTCACTTGTTCTTCGCCCCAAATGCTTTGATCCTTTTGTTTTACAGTATGATCGGTCCGGAAATAACGGTTGTCTAACAAAAAGAAATCAATATCGCTGTACTGAAACTGCGTTGTAATCCCGCCATCCACATCTGGTAAGCCAAAAGAAGGATTCGCCCAAAATAACTCAAAGGCCTTTGAAGTCCAGTCTTTGTGGATGTAAGAACCATTGGAATCGTTCGGACCAAAATCATGGTCGTCCCAAATGGCGTAGTGCGGACAAACCGATAAAAATTCCTTGATTTCAGGAACCCTTCTCATGTGACTGTACCGTCGATAAATGCTTTGAGCTGAACCAAAATCAGGGCTTCGTAGATAGATGTTATCGCCTAACCATAACATGAGGTCGGGCTTTTGATTGGCCATTGTTTTGAAGATGTCCGGACTTGTTCCATAAGGTTTTCCCGGACGATCAAAAGCTTCTTCATTAATGAAATTGCAAGAACCGGTCATTAAAGTGAAATCTGGTGCAGAAGTTCGATACCTCCAGTTATCTTGGGTTTTGAAGCTATAGGGGCCATACATTCCACCTTCACTCAATTCAATGAAATACTCATAACGACTTCCCCAGTTCAAGTCGAAAAGCTGAAATTTTAAGGTGAAGGCCTCGTCTAACTTTGACTTTTTGAAAGGTGTTCGCGAAAAAAAATCTTCACTGCCCTCAAGTCGATATGAAATAGCTACTTCTTGAGCGTTTTCCGTTTGCATCCAAATGATGGCCTCTCTTAAGGAAATGTCGCCGAGCATTGGGCCTGATGCAATTTGTGCATGGCTAAGAGCTAGTGTGAAAACCAGAATAAAAAGGAGGAGAGCGCGCTTCATGAATAGAAATTTTACTTCACGAAGTTAAATCTTTTAAGACGGAGATAAGTTGATGCGCATCGATTTAAAGTAAGGGTAAAACAAAAAGCGCCACCAGTAAATGGAAGCGCTTTTAGATTTCGAGGAAGCTCATCATTTTAAAGAAGATCAAGGTTATCAATGTTCTTTTCGCGGGCTTCTAATTTGATAATGTAGGTAATGTCTTTAAGTTGAAGTCGAAGGGCTGTCCAGATTTCATTTCTCGTAGGCATTTTAAATTCGAATGTTTTGTGACCGAAGCCATCTGGATAAGTTGACCTAAGTGCCTCATTGAGCTCACTGCTGAGCTTGTCGTAAGAAACAATTAAATTCTTCACAGGGTAGAGGTAAAGTGTTTTATTCCTCTTACGCCCTTATCTATCAGAAGATTACATTTCAGTTTTAGCGCTTATGAAGCTTTAAAAGTGATGCGTTGTGTGTGCTTTACGCTGTTGCCACATTGATCACTAGCCGTCCAAGTTCTTATCAGAGCTTTCTTTTCTCGCTGCTCTTCCAGAACAACTTTTACCTTTCCGTCGCTATTATCGCTAGCCGTTACTTTTGGTGCATCTGGGATTTCCGACTCGTTCGCGACCTCCATATCTTCAGGTTTTTCATTGAACACAGGGTCAAGGGCATCAAGCAATAAACAATATTGTTCCGCGCTTGCGCTATTACCACATTCGTCGGTGTAAGTGAATGTAACGACTAGGTTTCCAAGACAACCTCCACTAAAAATGGCTTCTTTTCGAGTTACTTGAAGCTCTCCACAGCTTGAACTTGCTTTAGGGGCTTGAAGTTGATCTGTATCATCAAGGTTTACTTTGAGCTCGCGCTCGTAGTTTTCTATGGTGATTTGTGCTTGTGATGTAACAATTGCACCTAATGCAAAAGCTAGGCTTAAGATGATTGATTTCATAGTCTTTCAGATTAGAATAATAGAGCAAAGGTAATGCCATAGTTCACGGAAAGCATCACAAAAGCATCATGTATTAATTCCAGAGGTGAAGGCCTAAATTCACGTAGAACATTCTTGGGGCGGAAGGGATGATTCCCGGGCCTGGATAACCTGTAGCTCTTCTTGTGAAATAACGTGCATCCAAGGCATTATTTGATCCCCCTTCAATAAAAAACTTTTTGAAATCAATTTTAGCAGATAGATCATGAACCCAATAAGCAGGGATTTCACCAACAACACCATTGGGGTCTCTTCTAAAACCTGCATTGCTCGCATCTGTGAACTGCTCACTAATAAAGGAGAACTGATAATTGATGCTGAAGCGTTTGTAGCCGATGCTGCTTCCGGTTTTTATATTCCATTCGGGCACAAACTCCAAGCGATTACCTGCAATAACAAGTTCACTATTAGGATCGTATTCAGCACTTATCCATGCCACATTTATAAAAGCATCCCATGAGAAGTCAGCGTCTTTTTTCTGGGTGATGAAGGGGTGAAGAGCCAACTTCCCAAAAAACTCAAGTCCAAAAATAGAAGCATCGCCAAGATTTTGTCGCACTTGGAAGGTTTCCGGACCAATCACTGGATTGACCTCGAGCACCTCGAGCTGATTACCGATTTTATCTTGATAGCTTAAGTGAAAAAGGGAGGCGTCAATATAAAAGCGCTCGTTGCCACCTCTCCAGCCTAAGTCTAAATTAAAGCCCCTTTCGTCTTGAATGTTTTCTGCAACCAATTGTCTCGGGTTTTCAATTCGCACATCCGAAAAATTTATTCCGCGGTAGTTCTGACTGAAGTTGGCATAGAGCTCTTTGCGCTTCTTTCCTTTATAACTCACACCTAGTCCTAGGAGCAAAAAGTCTCGTCCAAGTTGATTTTCTTCTTGAATGATCCTTGGATAAGTAGGCAAAATATTTCCAGCACCATCTCTTACAATGAGCGCGTATTCTCCTTGAGAGGCGGTTAACAGGTACTCATAACGCGCTCCAGGAGTAATACTGAGTTGTTCGTTGAGTTGAATGAGGGCTTCCGTAAAAAGAGCAATGTTTTCATTGTCGAAGCTATAATCACTTCCTTGGGCGAAATCGTTTTGGATATAGAAAAAGTCTGGACCAGAGGCATCGTTGGCCAAGGCTTGTTGACTTCTGTTGTTGCCCTTGAAATAACGCACACCACCAAGAACAGTTTGCGGCAAATTAAAGAGTTCGAATCGATGTTTCATTCGTCCTTCAATACCATAATTCTCAAATGTTCCACGAATTAAATCGCGTTCCTCGCCCGGATCAGTTCGAGAGATTAAACCGAGAAAACCAAGCGCTTCTCTTTTCGCAATCAAAGCGAAAGGGAGAACGGATACCCGAGTTCGTAAATTGGGTTCCCATTCGATTTTGGCCGACATCAAATTCCAGTTGACTTGGAACCAATTTCGGTCTCTCAAAGAAACACTAGGGTCGATTTGAAACTGCGTATCTGTTAGTCCGCCCGGCTGTTGAGACAAATAATCCATGTGGGTAACTTCAGCACCAATAATCCATTTTTCGTGGGGCTGATAACTGAGCTGTAAGAAGCCCGTTTTTGCTTCGAAAGCACTGTTTTCGCGCCAGCCATCGCCGCTTTTGTATTGGAAAAAGGCATTGTAAGTGAGCCTACCGAGCGTTCCTCCAATGGCATTAAAGGTGCTGAAGGTATTAAACCTTGCATAGCTCTGTTCGCTGATTACACCGAACTTCTTTTCACTGGCCTTTCGTAGTCGGAAATCAACCATTCCACCAAACTGTGGTCCGAATTGAAGTGCCGCTGCACCGCGAATCAAAGCAATTTTCTCCACGGCCTGAAGGGGAGGAGTGTAGTAGCTTTCAGGATAACCATGGGGGTCGGCTGAGATGTCGTAGCCGTTTTGTCGGGTATTGAAGTTGGACGTTCTATTCGGGTTGAGACCGCGACCACCAATGCCCAGTTGCAAACCACCATCGTCGCTTTCCCAAATGTTTAAACCAGGAACTTCTGCAAACACCTGTCTAGCATTGTTTAAGGCCAAGTTTGATGATCTTTTCTGCGGAATTACCAAAGCAGTTTTTTTCGCCGCATAAAGTGTTAAGTCTTCCAAGGCATTAAAGCGCTCAATCAAATCCTCACGATCTCCAAAAACAATGATGTCGCTAAAAATTAATGGAGCCAAGGTGATGGTTTTTTGCGTGAGTTTATTCGCTTCCATCACAAGCTCCAAAGCTTCTTTGTTGAAACCCAATAAAGAGCACTCCAAGCGATATTTACCGGCGGGAAGTTTTTCTTCAATAAGACCAAAAGCATCACTCTGAAAAAGGATGGAGTCGTTAACAAGGAGCAAGACATTGGGAAGTGGCGATTGATCGGTATCATCAATGAAGCTTAAACGCAGTGTTCCTTGCGCTTTGGATTGGAGCGTGAAAACACACCCTATCATCAATAAAACCACGCAAAACCTATTCCCAATCATGCACCCAAGACCTATCGAAATAGGGATTTTTTAAGGACAGCAAATCTACGTCGCTTTTTACGAATGGCCGGCTGCCCGAGCCGTTTAATGTGACAAAACTATCGGCGTATATGGCAATAGAGTCCAGACCGAGTGTCTGGTAACGGTCTTTTATGATCAAAGCTGTCATGTGAATCATGTCGGCCTGGGTACTCATCTGTTTTTCCTGTAATGGCGTGAGGAACTCTTGATGATCAACAATACTTTTCCGACTGGTTTTTAGATCCTCCACTTTAAATGTGATGCTTCCCGCTTTTTCCATAAGCATTACCCGCCAAGAGAAGCGGTAGCCCTGCTCTTTCCAAAATAAATCCCCCGGATAAAGAGCGAATCGGAAAGGAATCAAGAGCTGTAGGAGTCCGTAAATGACAAGCGCACCTAGGATTATTGGTCGGTTCGTTTTGCTTCGCGATGCTTGAACCTTGGTGTTTATCTTCCAAACTCGATTGTGCCAATTTGCACTAAAAAAAACCAATGTAAGCCCAATCATCACCCAAGGAAAAACACCTATTTGAAAGAGGAGCCAAGTAAAGATATGGAACACCAAAACCGCCAGATAGGCCATTGGTCTTGCTCGCTTGTTCCACAACAAAAAGGGCACGAACAAATCGTACAGTAAACCACACCAGGAGAATACAAAAGCCACCCAAGGAAGTGCTAAGAATGACCCGATAAGTGGCATGTTGGATCTCGCAGGAAGCCAAATCGACATCGGCATGGCGCGGAGTAACCAGTCTGAATTGATTTTAGCAAGACCCGCGTAAAAATACACAATGGCCAATTGAAATTGAAAAATGAAGATGGTCCAGTTTTCTACTTCATGCCTCCTCATACTTGGCTTGAGCAGCACATCTAGAGACCACGCTCGATTCGCAGGTACCCAAATCATCCAGAAAGCAACAAGACTCACAAAGTAATAATGATTGAGGTAAGTGGAGATGTCGATCAATTCAACATAAGTGAATAGCGTGAAGTAAGTAATGGCGCTTGCTCTGTAGAATAAGCCAAGCAAGATATTCAAAGCAGCTAGCCCCATCAAGCCGAAAACAAGATACATTCCAATACCGGGTAAAGCTTGAATGAAACTCCAACCAAAAAAAGGAAAATGTACTTCCGGGTTAATGTACAAATCTTCGATCCAGTCCATGTACCAAAACCGGGTCACGCTAAAAAGCATTAAAGCGCCAAAAATCACTCTGAAAGTGATTAATGGCGCAATTGAAGTGGGTTTGAATAAAAAGTTCTTCACGCTTTTGAACCCGCTATTATGTTCGCTGATTGCTTGGTTCACCTTGATTTAATCTCCGTCGTTATCGCTAAATGTGATGCTGATACCAAGAGAAGACGGCATATCTGCTTTTACCAGCGCCACCGTAGATTGGAGCTGATTGTAAATGCTCTCAAGTTCGTCTGGCGACTCAGAAATGAAGGTGCTTAAATCACTTGGTAGCTGACTTAGGTTATTGATTGAAACCGAGAATCGAGCATTAATTTCTTCATCCAATAAAACCTGATTCGCACCATATCGAGCATCAACCTCGCGCAAGGCTTCAGCCAAACCGATGGCGTTCATTTCTGCAGTATCAAAACCATTGAAAACGGCATTTAAGGCAGTGATTTGTTCTAGCGCCAAAGTGCTGCTGTAAGCGCCATACCTGGCTTCCACGTGATCTACAAGAGGTATGCCTAATGTGAGTAAGCCTAGTGGAAGAGCTACTTTTTCTCGCTTGAGTTCTTCATAGCAAATTACGAAATGGTTAACCAAAAGGCTCATACCGCTTCCTGCTGCGGCTCCAGTGTTTTGTCTGAAGTTGGTAGCATAGGAACTGTTCCATTCGTTTTTAACGCTATTCGCCTTATTGGAGATGTCCTCGCAATGATTCACAATTAAGTCAAGAATATGAGCGGCGTTTTCATTCTCGGTGATTGAACTAAAGGCAGTTTCGCGGTGAAGTAGAAAGTCGAGTGCTGCAAAACCCGTTTCATCAGGAGAAAATCCATCGAGCGTTCCACTTTCTATTTTATTCTTGATGGCTGATGTGTCTGCTGGGAAGGTGTTAATGCTTGATAGGCTGATTGTTTCTGCCGGACCAAAATTGAACATGCATATCCATTGCCATGCTTTCCTTGTTTCAAAAAGTTCGTTTTGAAGCAGCTCTAAACTCATTGCATTTGGCGAAGTTCTCAGGTCTTCGGCTGCTAATTTGAGCGATAAAGTATGTTCTGCAAATGACTCGTACTGAGCCGGTATGGCTGAAGAGAAATTGGTCAATACCGACTGAAAACTCGTATCTCCAGGAGTTTCTAAGTCCTCAGGCTTTTTGCATGCGGCTAAAACAAGCACGAGCATAAATAAGACGCTAACTTTGCTGTTCATGGCTTAAAGGTTGGCAAGTTCTACTAGAGTGATTTCTGTGTTATCGAGCATAAATTGAAGACAGGCATCGATATCTTCTACACTCGTTTCGTAGTAGTTATCTCCGAGGAGGTTGCGCGCTTCTTCCACTTGTTCCGGACTCAAATTGTAGCCTGAATTGTGAATCATGTTCCCCAAGAAAGCATAAGCTTCGCTCAGTACATGGTTTTTAATTGCTGGATCGTCCATGTTTAACTTGGCTACTTTCAAGTAGTAAATCACAGTACCTGCAATTACCCTGTGCCACTTCAATTTAATATCGTCAATAGGGGTGAAGACATTCTGGTCGATGTCTTGCGTGCCAGTGATGGCGAGTCGAGCCGCTTTAAAATCATCCATAATGGAATTTGTTTCAAGGGCTGCATTTCGTCCTTCACAATATTTTCCGTGAAATCTTGTAGGAGATGAGCTGTTTGGAAAGTCGATTGGAATACCGAAATATCCAAAGGCCTCATCAAACTTGTGCTCCATTTCGGTGTAGTTCTTTCCGTCAACAAGATTAATATTGTCGTAAAGCTCATCCAAAACTCCTTGCAGATATGTGTCGCAAGCTTGGTAATAGAAAACATCACCAATCAAGCCTTTTTCGATCAATTGAATGTGCTCAAAACCATTTTCATCGAACAAGTATTGTTTACTTGGATCGTTGATGCTAACAACAACTCCGGCAACACCATTTTCTCCTGGAACTGTACTTAGTGAAGCAGCTTCAAGCTCTTCCATCCAGGTTTCATACAAACCTACATTAGGCAAAAAGCACTTGTCTTTGAGTTGTTTTCCCGGTATTACTGCTGAAGAGGAAAAATATTGACTACCTGCACCATCTGCATTGCTGAACATTTCTTTGAGTTGGTCGGCACTAACAGTAACACCGCTTGTATAGCCTGTTTTCATGTAGTTGGTAAGCTCTTCAAGTTGATTTAGCCGAGCTGTTTGTCCAGAAAAATCAACACTTGTGGCACCGTTCCTTTCGAAGCAGTAGTCGTTATCGTTACAAATTGCAGATGGGCTTGAAGTTATTAAATCATCTTGGTCTTTTTCTTTTTTGCAGGAAGCCAAAACTGCGATTGTAAATAGGAGGAGGAGTGGGGATATTTTTAACGTTCTCATATTTGTTTAGAATAAATCTTAATAACGATGCAAATGTATACCTGGAGTCGTGGGCAGACAATACCACGATTAGGGTATAATGCGTTTATCTCGCTAAAAATATTTACTCAACCACAGCGAAGTTAAGGTGATAAAGGTGTAACAATAGACTCCTCTATTTGAGAAGGATATCTAGTCTAACTGGTTGATGGTCTGAGAATTTAAAGTCCAGATCTATGGTTTTAACTTGAAGCACATCAATGTTCGGAGAAAGCAGATAGTGATCTATCACAGAAGTGTAGGATTTTCCTTTGATGTATGGGGTGGTTAATTTCCGATTGGTAGGTGTGCTGGGGTCGGCCACCCATTGCCAGTTTTCGTCAATTTGAGAATTTTGAAGAACGTACTCGTTGTATTCATTGCTTGGGGATTTTGGTTGGTAGTTGGGCGGACACTGATTCCAATCACCACCAATAACAACGTAATTGCCTTTTTCAAACTCAATGCGCGCATCACTCATCAATAATTCAACTTCTTTAGCTACAAGTGTTCCTGAAGTGTCATAAGCTGAACAATGGGTGTTGTAAATGACAAGGTCTTTACCATTTTTCGTTTTCATGCGTTCCTTGAGGTAGCATCGATCTAGAAAAAAGACTCCTGTAGGCCAACTGAATTGACTAGGAAAGGCGATGCGCTGTTGATCAGTGGTTTCGTACTTGTGGTAGCTCGCTAAGCCACTAACAACGCCACCCATGGGTTCTATTAAGGGCATAGGAACGAAATCAACATTGTAATTGATGGCGAAAGAATGACGGTAATCAGGTAAAACTTCTGCCAAAGCTTCGATGTGATTAACTCGGTGACTTCGTTTAGCACTGGAATCGACTTCTTGAAATAGGAAAACATCTACATCATCCTGATTTTTTACAAAGTTTTGAATTCCCTTGAGGTTCTTTTCTACCAGTTTTTCGTCTTGAATCACTGTTTTACCTCCATCGTAAAAGAAGTCGGTTTCCTCACCCAAGCCCGTAAAACCAATATTCCAGATTAGGAAGGTTAAGCGATTGGTGTCTAGAGGAGCCAGTTCTTTTTTGCCGTGAGTTGAGAGTCTAATTTCCTGTTCTGGTTGAAAATCGTTCAGCGTGCCATAGATCAGCACACCAGCAACGTACAGTCCGGCACACAAGGCCAAAATGGCGATGAGTTTAAATGCTTTTTTCATTGTCAAACTATGATTTTTCTGATTCTAGAAGTTTTAAAGTCCAATTGATGATGTCTTGCCAAACTTCTTTTCTATTCACTTCATTGAGCACTTCGTGACGGGCATCTTTATAAATAATCCTTGTAAAGTTCTTCTTACCCTGTGCGAAGTGCTCAGAAGTTTTAAGGAAATTCTTTTCAAAGCCCACAACCGGATCGGCACTTCCCGCGATAAAGAGGTAAGGTAGTTCGCTTGGAAGCGCATGTGCCTCTTTATGAACATGGCTTAAACCACTGAGTAAGTCGTAAAAAAAACGATTTGTAAAACGCTCACCGCAGTCTTTGTCGGAAATGTATTTATCAACTTCACTTTCATCCCTGCTCAACCAGTCGAAATCGGTACGACTCGGTTTGAAGGATTTATTGAAGTCGCCAAAGGTCAATTTGTCCATAAGCGGACTCTCTTTTTCGGCACCAAATAAGGCAGAGAGCGTTTTTGATAATCCTTTTCCGATAGGTAGCAAGACTCCTGGATCATGGGCTAGAGCGGAGAGAATCAGTCCGTCCAAGTTTTCTTCCAACTTCAAAGCCGCAGAAGCAGCGAGAATGGCTCCCATGCTATGACCAAGAATAATGGTTTTCACTCCGGGATATTCGCTTCGAATGATTTTATGGGTTTCAACAAGATCATCCGTCGCCCTGTCCCAGCCATTTGTTTCAGTAAAAAAACCTCTTTTACCATTAATTCTAGACGTTTTCCCGTGTCCGCGATGATCATTAACAATCACACTAAAACCAAACTCGTTACAAGCCAACGCGAAACGTTCATAGCGCAAGCCGTGTTCAGCCATTCCATGACTGATATGTATGATGATTTTGGGCTGATCCACAAGGAACTCGTAGGCCACAATTTGGAGTCCGTCCGAAACTGGAAATAATCGTTCTTTCATGAACTTGTGAAGATATAAAGAATGGCGTCGTTTTGCTCAATTTTGTTTCTTTGCGTTCATGGATTTCATGAATCACAAAGCTTGTCTCGTCTGTGGGAGCGACGATTTATCCGCGCTGAACAGGTACCGTAAAGACCATCTTGTAAAATGCAGGTCTTGCTCTTTCGTGTTCAGCTCCAAAAAGCCAAGTGATGAGGACTTGAAGGCCTTTTACAGCAATTACGGCTTTGAAGGAGATCCCTATTTCTCACCAATCACCGCAAAACGATATTCGGAATTACTTAGTGAGTTTGAACGACTAGGTTCAAAAGGACCCATTCATGATGCGGGCTGTGGTTTTGGCTTTTTTGTTGAAACAGCTCAGAATATGGGTTGGAAGGCAAGTGGGTCTGAGCTTTCGAGCAGGGCAGTGGCTTCTTGCAAGAAACGGGGATTAAATGTAGAGGAGCGGGCAGATATTTCTTCCGGACCCTTTCAAGTGGTGACGAGTTTTGAATTGATTGAACACCTTTATGATCCCAAGAAGTATGTGGAATCCATTAAAAAACAGCTGCTGCCGGGAGGCTTACTTTACATCACGACACCTAACTTTAATGGCTTGAGCAGGTATCTTTTGAAAGAGAAATACAACGTCATCAACTACCCCGAGCACCTTTGTTATTTCACCCCGAAAACAATTCATCAAGTCCTCAGCGAAATGGGTTTTGAAAAAGTGTGGTTAAAGACGGATGGAATCAGTGTAGGTCGAATCAAAACCAGCTTAAAGCCAAGTGGCGAAGCCTTGATTAGTGAAGTATCGGCAGACGAAAAATTAAGGTCAAGACTCGAAAATAACGTGATTCTATACACGCTTAAACACTTCGTTAACAAGGCGTTATCCGTTCTTGGTTTAGGTGTTTCTTTAAAGGCCTTGTACAGGAAGAAATAATCAATCCAAGTAGTATTCACCAATAAGATAAGTACGGGCTTTTCCTGTGAGTTCAACACGGTTTCCAAGCAATTCGCAATCAATTTGGCCACCTCTATTGCTGAGCTGTTGAGCGTGAAGTTGGGTTTTCCCGAGTTTTTTCGACCAGTAGGCAGTTAGTGTTGTGTGGGCAGATCCTGTAACTGGGTCTTCGTTGATTCCTGATTGTGGGGCGAAAAAGCGCGATACAAAATCTGCATCACTTCCCGGGGCTGTAATGATCACTCCACGAACTTCTAAACGTTTAAGTCTATGGAAATCAGGAGTCATACAAAGGATATCGTTTTTCTCCTTGTAAACACAAAGAAGGTCGTATTTACCTCGGTAGATTTCATCTGGTTCTAAGCCAATGCTATAAGCCACGTCGTGTGAATCGTCTTTGTATTCAAAAAGCTCGTCGTTAGGGAAAGACATGGAAATACTATCGCCATTTCTTCTCACCAACAATTCGCCACTATTCGAAAAGAAACGAATTTCATCTTGTGCATAATCCAAGTGATTCCAAAGCACGTGTGCTGTGGCCAAAGTAGCGTGTCCGCACAGGTCAACTTCCACAGTTGGAGTGAACCATCTCAGGCGATATCCGTCGTGTTCTCTCATGAAAAATGCCGTTTCCGACAAGTTGTTTTCACGGGCAATGTGTTGAAGGATTGTGTCGTCTGGCCAAGTATTTAGAGGACATACAGCGGCTGGGTTTCCTTTAAACAAATCTGAGGTGAAGGCATCAACTTGGAATAATTGGGGCATGGGGCTAAAATCTTTGTGCGAAGCTACAACCTTTTGAGTCGTGCTAGGCAATAGTTTACTTGTAATCCTTAGTTTTTCTTCCACCTAAATTCAGCCCAAAGTTTGCGCTGATGATCGGTAAGGAAGGTCCAACAAATGATACGACTTTGTTTCTGTCCGTGTTTCATTTCAATCACCTTTTCTTTCACAACACCAGCCTGTGCGAGTTGTGCCTTGATCACGTTCAAGTTTTCTTTGCGCGAAACGAGACTCGTAAACCACATCACTTGGTGCTTAAATTCGGTGCTTTCAGCGATGTAATTCTTGATGAAACCCACCTCGCCGCCAATAGTCCAAAGTTCTTCATCGCTTCCATTGAAATTTGCTCCTTGAGGCTGTTGTTTGAGTTTCTTCCATTTCAAAGCATTTGCTTCTTCTGAGGCTTTTTTCGTACTGAAAAAGGGAGGATTACACATACTCACATCGAGGCGTTCGCCTTCCATAATGATGCCTTTTAGAATAAAGTGTTTTTTCTTTTGTGGCCGAAGGGAAATGGGGCGTTTATCAATGTTGTTTTGCGCTTGTAGCAGTTGTGTAGCGTGTTTAATAGAGTCTTTGGCGATTTCTGAACCAATCGACTGCCATCCATAGATGCATTCGGCCAGAATAGGATAAACTAATCCTGCGCCCGTTCCAATATCCAACAAACTCAACTTAGGGCCTTTAGGAAGGGTGTTTTTATTTTCTTCGCGAAGCAAATCTGCCAAGTGATGAATATAATCTTCTCTGCCTGGAATAGGAGGAATCAGGTGTCCTTGAGGGATGCTCCAATTCTTCCATTTACTGCGCTCGATGAGTAAAGCCTTGTTTAATTCATAAACCGCTTGACCATTCGTGAAGTCGACACTTTTTCTCCCTGATTTAGCCACATGCACAAATTGAGATAGTTCCGGGTTTAGAAGGCATAAGGACTTAAAGTCATAGTCTTTCTGGAAATGATTTTTTGGATGCATCGTGCAAAGCTATTAAAAGGCATCATGTGGTGAAATAAAAAACGGAACCACAAAGCGAGCGGTTCCGTTTTTCTTGTTTACGCTTTTAATCAATCTTCAAAAAGACTAAAAACGAGGATAATGGTTTAACACTAAAACAAAAGATAAGCTTTATTATTCAATCACCAAGGGCATTACATGGTATTTACCTTCAGAAACAATTTGAACATAGTAGATGCCCGATTCCAAATCACTTGTTTCGAATTGAGTGATTTCGCTCTGTGCTATATTCCATTGCTTAACTAATTGTCCGCTAGAACTGATCACCATGACCTTTTCTAAATTCGCCATTGTTTCTAGAATAAAGTGGTCTTTTGCAGGGTTAGGATAGAGCTCGAATTTGGTATACTCTTTTTCATCCAGACCAGTAACAATTTCTTCAGTGATTGTGATGTCATCACTATAATACAAGCCCGTATTTTCGGAGGGCCCCCAAGCGAAGAAGTTCACAGCTTCGAATTCATTTAGGCCAGGACTTCCATCAGCATTATTAAGCGACCACTGCCAAGAGAGTTGTTCCTCTCCATTGAGTAATAGAACTCCAAAATCGTTGACCAAATTAACTCGAACTTGGATATCCTGCCATTCACCAGGGGTATAGGTTCCAGCGCCACCTTCTGTAGCTGCCGCAACCCATGTCATATTGCCATTTGCAAAATTCACATCAATGGCCCATTCGTACACAGCACTCGTGTAGTTCCAATCGTGAAGCAGATTGAAATAGCCCTCTTCACCTTCAGGAATAAGAATTTTGAAATCGACGGTGTAAATGTTTTGGTTGTATTCACCAGCAGAGAGGACGATATCTGTACCATCTGCAAAAGCTAGTTCAATTGAATTCGAACCACTTGCGGCGTAGGCATCGCTAACTGGAGCATCCATGTTAGGACTGTTTGAGGTCCAGGTGTAAAACGAAGCATTTGATTCAGCAATTTGATCACCAGCTTGGTAGGATTCGAAGTCTTCTGAGAAGATAACAGTTTGTGCCATTAAGGCTTTGCTGAGTGTGATAGCACCCAGGAGGAGTAGTGTTTTTTTCATGATAATTAAGGTTTTGGTTTTGAAAAGGTAAGTATTTCTATTGGATAGTTATTGCTTGATGACCGGCTTAAGTCGCACGAATTAATTTGTAAGGCAGCCACGGATGAATTACCATCGCTGAAAGGCATTGGTGAAAGCGCTTTTTTTTGCTGTTTTTGTTATTTGTTCTGAAGTTATACTCGCTGCAATAGAAAAACAGATGCTTACAAGAAATATGGTGATGCGTTCTTTTGATCAAGTAGACCATTTTATTTTTGAATTCTAATAATCCCTTCTTATAATTAGTCTTGCCAATTCCAAAGCGTTTTAACCAAAGGTTTCCAAGGGCTCTTCGGTGTAGATTCTTAGAAAAGCCATCTTTGATCAGTTTCGATGGCTTTATATTTCTTGGGCGAATTGATCTTATTTTGCTGGAAATCAGTTTTGAATCATCATCAACAAAGTAATCCAGAATTGTTTTTACCTCAATTTTAGCCTCATTAAGGCAATTCTTTTTTAGGTGATGTTTTGACCTAGCAAATATTTTTCCATTACTTCCTTGGAAGATGCTTTCAGTTTCAAATCGACCCATTGCTTGCTGAACTTTTCGCTTAAAATACCAAGCTGTTTCCTGAGAAATCTTGAACTCTCTTGAGATTTGGTAGGAGGAACAGCCTTCTTCATTTACGGTCAATTGGTAACAAATTTTAAAAGCTTTTAGAATAGGGAATTTAAGTTTGTGGAACAATGTCCCTGCAGTTGCAGACTCATCGTATCCACATTTTGTGCAGCGTTTATGGTGCCATTTTTTTCCTTTACATGGGGTGGTCCCGCCACATTTTCGGCATTTAAATCCATCCTTCCATTTGCAATCCATTAGAAAAGAAAAGCATGCGGTATCTGTTTTGAAATAGCGATTGAACTTCTTGGTTTTTTGACTCCTATTCACTGTTAATATTTTGACATTCAATTTAGTGCGACTAGATTGAAAATCAGTTTTCACAGACAAATCGAGCGTATTCATTCACAAAGTTTTTCTCTTAATTTGGATGGGATTTTAGGATGCTTAATTTTTTTCTTTGAACTAACCCCGAATCTTTTTTTTTTGCGACTTAAGCCGGTTATCATTTTGGCTTTGAACATTCCAATCAAAAATCTTGCGATTTAAGCTGGTTATTAGTTTTAATCAGAAACCCTTCTCTTGAATTTTAAACTTGCGACCTAAGTTGGTTATCAGCTCTTGTTTTAATCGGAACTCAATGCTTGAATTTAGATCTTGCGACCTAAGCCGTTTATCAAATTTTTATATCAACAGCGTCAAACTGACTTTTATCACCCCACACGAATCCACACAATCCTAAATTTGAACCTAATCTCAATAAAACAGTTTATACCTTTGAACGAGCACCAATTCCAAGTGTAAAGCCTAAATTTTACGTACACATGAAAGACCTAAACACCGTAAGGAAAGACTATAGCAACGATCAATTAAGCGAAGAACACGCTCTGGAAAATCCATTTGATCAGCTGAAAACGTGGCTTTCAGAAGCAAAGGAAGTTGATGATACCGATTACAATGCAATGACCCTCTCAACGATTAATCCAGAGGGATACCCACAAAGTAGAATCGTTCTCTGCAGAGAATTGAGTGAGCGCGGGTTGGTATTCTACACCAACTACAACAGCTCAAAAGGTGCACAGATTAGCCAAAACCCTATGGTGAGCGTTTCCTTTTTCTGGAAAGAACTCGAAAGACAAGTTAGAATTACCGGAAAAGCATCTAAAATAAGCGCAGAGGCTTCTGATGCTTACTTCAATTCCCGACCAAGAGCTTCGAAAATAGGAGCGTGGGCTAGTGAACAAAGTGCGGAGATTTCTTCACGGGAAGAACTTCAAAACCAAGTGACCCAAATCGAAAAGCGTTTTGAAAACCAGGAGGTGCCTAGACCAGAGTTCTGGGGCGGGTTTATTATTGAACCCCAAAGCTTCGAATTCTGGCAAGGAAGACCGAGTAGATTGCACGACCGTTTGAGATACAACTTAGTGCAGAATGAATGGAATAGATCACGACTAGCTCCTTGATGAAAGGGAGTTAGTTCACCTGAATAACTAGTCCTTTCAAGTATTCACCCTCAGGATGGAATGCACTAATTGGATGGTCAGCAGGCTGGTGCAATTGATGAAGTATTTTAACTTCTCTTCCCACAGAAATAGCAGCAGCTATAATCGTGTGTGTGAACAATTGCTTGTCTACAGCTTGAGAGCACGAAAAAGTGAAAATCAATCCACCGGGTTTAATTTTCTCAATGGCACGGGCGTTGATTCTTTTGTAACCTTGAACGGCTTTATGGCGCGCATTCATGTGCTTGGCGAAAGCAGGAGGGTCAAGAATAATGATGTCGTAATCGGTCTCAGCGTCTTTAATGAACTGAACAGCATCAGCATGAATACAAGCGTGCTTCGAACTATCAAAACCATTCAGTTTTACATTTTCCTCAACCAAATCAAGGGCCTTTTGAGAACTGTCTAAACTGTGAACTAATTCCGCTCCATTACCCAAGGCATAAATCGAAAATCCACCGGTGTAACAAAAGGAGTTCAAAATCTTTTTCCCCTTAGAGACTTTGCCTAACAATTCACGGTTCTCGCGCTGATCAATGAAGAATCCTGTTTTCTGACCACCTTCCCAGTCAATCAAAAATTGATGACCATTTTCAAGCGAAATGTTGCCGCTTTTTTCATCGCCAAATAAGTACTCGTTCTCCATCTCATAGCCACCGTTCTTTTTTAGGGTTGATGAACTTTTATCGTAAATGGACTTCAAATTACTTCCGTAAATGTCTTTCAAAGCACTAACCCAATGATCGCGCAGCAAGTGCATTCCCAAACTGTGGGTTTGGATAACAAGGTGCCCATCGAAATGATCAATGATTAATCCAGGCAAGCGATCACCTTCGGCATGAACCAATCGGTAGGTGTTTGACTTGGTATCTGAGGTCATTCCTAAAGCTTCACGCATTTGATAGGCTTTGCGAATCTTCTCAATCCAAAAGTTTTCATCAGGAATTTCTTCATCAAAACTCACCATGCGAACTGCGATGGTTGCGTTGGGAGAGTAATGCCCATAACCGAGAACGGCTCCTTTGTTAGCACAAACGCGAACGGTGTCGCCATTGGCTGGCTGACCATCGATCTGCTTAATAGCTCCACTGAAGACCCAAGGGTGAAATCTTCTAATACTCTCGTCTTTCTTCGGTTTAAGGTAAACAGTGGCTGTGCTCATATGATGAAAATTTCGGCAAAGGTAGAACAATGCTTACGATCTTAAACAAAAACGATCATCTTCAATCGTTTCAACAAGATCTTCGTCGATCATGGTGCGCAATACCTTACCAATGATGAGTTCGTCAAAATGAGGAAGGGCGGCAATGAGTTCGTCTAAACTCATATTTGCTCCTTCTAATGTCTTAACGATGGCTTTTTCCACTTGATCAAGGCTGCGGTCGAGGTCCAAATTGTTCTTTCGGCACCAATCGCAATGCGTGCAATCTTGGGGCTGCTCAACACCGAAATAACGGAGCAACTGGCTCTCCCGGCAAGATTCGGAATGAATATACACCTTCATGGCATCCCAACGAACACGCACCCGCTGCTCGCGTTCAAGCTTTGCGGCTTTCGGAAAGGTGATGTAATCGGCATCTTGAACTGCTGAAAGGAACATGATCATGTCTGAACTGCTTTTTTTAGCATATTGCAAGACGCCCATGTCAGCTAATCGTTCCAACTTGTACTGAATGTCCCGATAATCCCAGCCGGTCATTTCACTCAATTTCCCTTCGTTTACACGAACATAAGTGTCGAAAATCCCTCCATAAGTTCGAACCAAAAGCTGTATAAAGGGGTCCCAAGTTGGATACTTGACCTGAAAATTATAAAGCTCTTGCTTGTTCATGGAGAAGTAAACTCTACTGGGCATTTGAAGTCCTTCAGACAATTGAAGGTAACCTGCGAGAGCTAGAATGTGAAGTCCATTCATCACGGTCCTAGGGTGCTTTTCTATGTGTTTTGAAAAATCAATAATCGAAATGGCATGACTCGTTTCTAAACCGCTTCCTTGCGCCAATTGAAGGTAGGAGGTGAGTCGGCGATAGATTTCGCGGATCTCATCATCTTCCGGAAAACGTTCCTTCAAATCTTTTTCTTTAGCAGCAATCTCCTGTTCGGTATAAAACAATACAGCCCAGGCTTGGTCGCCATCTCTGCCTGCCCTGCCAGCTTCTTGCAAGTAGGCCTCTGGAGTTTCTGGGATATCGGCGTGAAGAACAAATCGAACATCGCTTTTATCAATTCCCATCCCAAAGGCGTTGGTGGCAACGATTATCCTGATTTTCCCGCTTTTCCACTCTTCCTGAAGTTGCTCCTTTTGTTCAATGGCCAGACCAGCGTGATAGTAATATGCAGATTGTCCATGACTCCTTAAGTATTCTGCTACTTGCTTTGTTCTTCTTCTGGTTGATGCGTAAATCACACCACTTCCAGAAAGGCGTTGGCAAGATTGAAGGAGCTTTTGAAGTTTATTTTCAGCATGAACCACAGCTAAAGACAAATTACTTCGGTTCATTTCACCCCGAATAACAAATGGCGTTTTAAAAGCCAATTGCTTCATAATATCTTGCTCAACCTCGAGAGTGGCAGAGGCTGTTAATGCTAAAACAGGAATGTTGGGTTTTACTTTTCGGATGTCGGAAATTAATCGATATGCTGGCCTGAATTCATGACCCCATTGCGAAATACAGTGGGCCTCATCAATAGCGATGTAATTCACCTTCATCTTTTCAAAACGAGTAAGAAAAAGCTCGTTACTGAGTCGCTCAGGAGAAACATACAAAAACTTGGTGCCACCGTAAATGGCGTTGTCAAGGATGATGTCGATTTCGCGCGGGGTATGGGCTGATGAAATCATGCTGGCTTTAATCCCACGAGCTTTCAATTGATCAACCTGATCTTTCATAAGCGCAAGCAAAGGCGAAACCACTAAGCAAATACCCTCTTTGACCATTGCGGGAACCTGAAAACAAACCGACTTTCCTCCACCAGTTGGTAGAATAGCCAATAAGTCTTTCCCTTCAAGGGCTTCTTCAACAATGTCGGCCTGCCTACCCCGAAAGTCAGGATAACCCCAATATTGCTTTAATATTTCTTTTGCTTCACTCATTCTTTGCCACAAAGATCGCAGTACTTTGCGAAAAGCTATAATTTAGCCACAAAACAAACTTATGCGTTCACAAATTGTAGCCGGAAATTGGAAGAGTAACCTCACTTTTCAAGAAGCAAAAACACTAATCGCTGATTTACAAGACTTGAAAGGGTCTTTTCCTGATGATGTTAAAGTAGCTTTAGCAGCACCTTTTCCATATTTAGGAGCATTTGCTTCCGAGGTGAAAGGTATGCATTTGGCAGCTCAAAACTCAAGCGCTCACGAAATGGGAGCCTTTACAGGTGAAGTCCATCCAGAAATGCTCGCTAGCCTTGGTGTTGATCACGTGATCATTGGTCACTCCGAGCGAAGAAGCTTCTTCAATGAATCCAATGAAGTAGTTGCAGATAAGGTGAAACGAGCAGTGAACGCTGGTTTGAATGTGTTTTTCTGTTGCGGAGAACTGTTGGAACATCGCGAGGAAGAGGTGCATTTTGATTTGGTGAAGGAACAGATAGAAACTGGTCTTTTTGATTTGGATGAAACGGCCATGAAACAAATAGTGATTGCTTACGAACCAGTTTGGGCTATTGGAACAGGAAGAACGGCGAGCTCTGAACAAGCGCAAGAAATGCACGCGGCAATTCGTTCTTGGATTGCTAATGAATTCAGCGAAGCATGTGCTGAAAATACTTCAATCCTTTATGGCGGTAGCTGTAAACCAAGCAATGCTCGAGAGTTATTTGCTCAGAAAGATGTGGATGGCGGACTAATTGGCGGGGCCAGTTTGAGCGCGAAAGACTTTGCTGCAATCATTCAATCCTTCGCTTAATGGATTATAAAGGACTTTTTTTTACGGTTAACCCCGTGTTTCCAGTTAAAGATATTCTCACCGCTCGTTTAGCAGATCTGGGATTCGAAAGTTTTGTAGACACGGAGGAAGGCTTTGAAGCTTACATTCCAAAAGAACACTATAAAAAAGAAGAGGTCTTAAGCCTTCAAGAATTTGATCATGCAGAATGGGAAATCAGTTTCGAGGAAAAGGATTTTGAAGATCAAAACTGGAACGCTACATGGGAAGCTAGTTTTCACCCCATTGATGTGGGAGATTTCGTTCGGGTAAGAGCGCCATTCCACGATGTAAAAGAAGGCTTTAAACATGAAGTGCTCATTCAACCACAAATGAGCTTTGGAACAGGGCATCATCAAACAACCTTCCTCATCATGAAGAACATGGAAAGCATCAATTTCGAAAAGGCAAAGGTGCTCGATATGGGATGCGGAACGGGTATTTTGGCCATTCTAGCAGAAAAACTAGGAGCTTCCTCAATAGATGCTATCGACATTGATCACTGGTCGTTTGAAAATACCAAAGAGAACATCGAACTCAATCAAAGTAAAAACATTGTTCCTATTCTCGGGGGGGAAGAGGCGATTCCAGAGGTGCAATACGATTGCATTATCGCCAATATCAACCGAAATATCCTCCAAGCTCAACTTCCAAGATATGCGCGTGCAATGAAAAAAGGTGCAAGGCTGTTTTTAAGTGGTTTTTTTACCAACGACGTTCCTGTTTTGCAACAACAAGCGGCTGATCTTGGTATCGCTTTCATAGCCCAAGATGAAAAAGAGGGATGGGCGGTCTGGATTGGAGAAAAGGAATAAGCTCCTTTAAGGCTTAGAAGTTTTTTGCTGTTGAACGATTGTTGAAAGTTCTTTTTGCGTGAAATAACTCTTTGTTGTTCCTTGTTATAAGTTTGAACTCGGCTTTTTCGGTTTGATTATTGTCAATCGAAATTATAGGTCGATGTACTACAAACAGTTCACCTTGATTTTGGATATTTCACTATGAGACTTCGAATTACCTTTTTCTTTTTCCTTCTAATCACACCCTTCTTGGCTGATGCTCAACGAATCACCAAGTTTTCTGAAGAAAAAGAAGCTTTTATCAAAGAGCTTACCGACTTCTTTTCCAGCTCTAAAAAGGAAGGGAAAAAGTTCATTGAAAAAGACTTTGCTGAAATTTTCTTGGCAGAATCTTATCCCATGGCTTACCAGCAACAAGTGGTCAAAACATGCAATGAACTTCTCGGTCAAAAACATCCTGCATATCCAGCTTTCGAAAGTTATATCTTGGCGATAATGGCTTTTCCAACTTCTGGGAAAGACGATCAAACATTCAGAGAATGGCATTCCGTAATTTCGAAGTTAACCACAGATAAGCGAGCAAAGAAGTACGTTCCTGAATTCTTGGCCAATAGCGCTAGTCTTTACAAAGAACAGGTGTTCTATAGCACAAATGCGGTTCAATGGAAGTTCAAATCAATGAACTATCAGTTTGTTTACGACTCAATACCCAAAATACTTTATCCAGAAGGCGACCTCATTTGCTACTCAAAAGGGGATAGCTCTGTAATCAAAGAAACCTCGGGAGAGTTTCATCCCTTCACTGAGCGTTGGATTGGAACAAAGGGAAAGGTAACATGGGATAGGGCAGATTTCGATCCTACTACAACCTACGCCATTTTTAAGAACTATGAGATTCGAATCAAGGGTTCGTCTTTTCTGGTTGATAGCGTTCTCTTTTACAATGAGTTTTTTGAACAGCCTTTACTCGGCCAGTTAAATGAGAAGGTACTAGCTAATAGAACAGGAGATGATGCTGCCTACCCAAGGTTTGAAAGCTATAACCAACGTCTCGAAATTAAAAACCTCCTGAAAAATGTGGATTACGAAGGTGGTTTTACAATGAGGGGAAATAAATTAGCAGGAACAGGAACCCGCGAAGAGCCGGCTAAACTAACCTTCTTTAGAGAAGATATACCATTCCTGATCTCTCAATCGTTGGAATTCGCTATTCGTCCAGAAAAAATCACATCACAGCATGCTGAAGCGATGTTCTTTATTGATAAAGACACGATTTCTCATCCAGATCTTAACCTAAAATTCGACCGTGCAGATAGAAGGCTCACGCTGTTAAGAACCGATGAAGGCCTATCGAAAGCGCCATATAAGAACACCTATCATGAGGTGGACATGTATTTCGAAGCGCTCTATTGGAATATCGATGACCCCTTGATTGAATTGGGGTCTCTTGTTGGAAGCACCCAACACTTGGCGGCATTTGAATCGAAAGACTACTATAAAAAAGCACGTTATGATGGGATGATGGGCATTGCCATGACCCATCCACTGGTTGAAATTAGAGATTACACGCGTTACGCTTCGTCTCGAGTTTTCTATAGCTCAGAATTGGCGGCCTTTCTTCGCTTGAGCAACCAACAAACAATGATCATGCTGATTGAACTAAATAATCAGGGCTTCGTGAATTTTAACCTGGACAACGAATGGGTGGAAGTGAACCAAAAGCTCTTCGATTACCTTAAAAATAACTCAGGTGCGCGTGATTATGATGTACTTCTCTTCAATTCAGAAGTGGGTGGTGGCAACAATGCTCAACTTAACCTATTGAATTATAACTTGCTCGTGAAAGGGGTGCAACGGATTCAACTTTCAGATTCTCAAAATGTGAATATCTACCCAGCTAGAGAAGAAGTTATTTTAAAGAAAGACCGTGATTTTAAATGTGGAGGCCGTGTCAAAGCCGGAAACTTTGAATTCATGGGTAAAGAGTACTATTTCGATTACGAAACCTTTAAAATCGATCTGATCAATGTAGACAGCTGCCGGATTTACGTTGAAGATGAAACGTCATCAATAGACGCTTATGGCAGAAAAAGCATGAAGCGTGTTAAAAACGTACTTGAAGATATTGCCGGTACGCTCAAAATTGATGCCCCTACTAACAAGTCTGGTGTTCAATCAGAAAACTATCCTCAGTACCCCATTTTTAGCTGCACCAAAGAGTCTTACGTTTACTACGATAACAGTAGAATTCAAGGTGGAGTTTATGACCGAGATCGCTTCTATTATCAAATCGAGCCTTATGTAATCGATAGCCTTGACAACTTTTCGAAAGAAGACCTATCGTTTAAAGGTACTTTGGTGAGTTCAGATATCTTTCCAGACATTAAAGAACCTTTGGTGCTGATGGATGATGATGCCCTTGGTTTCGATATGAATACAGGCGGTGGAGGTCTACCTGCCTATGTGGGGAAAGGGAAGTTCACTGCTGAAGTAAAACTGAATTACACGGGGCTACAAGGTAAAGGAGCGCTAGATTATCTCACTTCTAAAAGCTATTCTGATCAATTTATTTTCTTCCCAGATTCAACAAAAGGACGAACGACTTCATTCGAAAATCTTGAGGAAAGAGGTCAGCCAGGGGTCCCAAGATCCAAAGCACAAGAGGTGGATATAGCTTTCTATCCTCAGAAAGACTTATTTAGGGCAACGACGATTAAAGAACGAATTCAATTCTTTAGAGATGAAGCCCAATTGACTGGCAGCCTCTACCTTCAGCCAGAAGGTATGACGGGAAGGGGGGATATGGACTTCGAAGGGGCAACCTTGTCTTCTAAAAAGTTCAGATATGATCCTAGAAAGATTCTTGCCGATACAGCTGAATTTAAACTGGCACAAGAGGGTCTCGAAAACTTGGCTTTTAGAACCAATAATGTAAGTGCAGAAATCGATTTCGATGAGAGAGCGGGTGATTTCAAATCAAATGGTGGCGAAACGAAAATCGACTTCCCTGCTAACCAATACATCTGCTTCATGGATGAGTTCAAATGGTTCATGGACAAAAACGAAATGGAGCTTTCTTCTAATCGACAAGCTACCGAGGATTTTGTGATTGATACAAGCGAGGATAAAAACTACTCTAATTTCTTCTCTGTTAACGAACTTCAAGACTCATTGAATTTCCTTGCACCAAAGGCGATTTACGACATCAAAGAATCAGTTATTCTTTGCGATAGAATCAAATTTATTGCAGTGGCAGATTCAAAAGTGCTTCCTGATTCTGGAAGGGTAGTGGTAAGAAAAAGAGCGAAAATGGACCCGCTTAGTAAAGCCACGCTTATCTCAAATTACGTGACTCAATACCACAGAATTTTTAACGCCGAAATGCAAATCAACGGGAAGTTCGATTATGAGGGAGAAGGTGATATCGCTTACGTTGATGGAAATAAAATGGAACAGATCATCCACCTGAATAAAATAGAGGTGGACACCACAAATCAAACCATAGGAAAAGGGAAAATACCTGAAGAAGATGGCTTTATGTTGAGTCCATTCTTCGCCTTTTCAGGAGATTTTGAACTCGCTGCAAACGATAAGAACCTGACCTTTGAAGGGGGGACTCAAATCATGCATAGTTGTGAAAGCCTTAGCAGAAACTGGTTCAAATTCAGAGCTCCTATCGATCCTCAAGACATTTATATTCCTGTTGATACGAACATGAGAGACCTGGGTATGGCTAAACTTGGCGCAGGGGTCATGATTGCCAGCGAAGCACCGGTTAATCTCTACAGTAGCTTCCTGAGTAGAAAGAACAACAGAGAAGATGTGGCATTGATTACGGCCACTGGATTCCTGCGCTATGATCCAAATACGAAGCGCTACCTTATTGGGTCGAAAGATAAAATCAAACAAGCCAGATTACCAGGCAACTTGGTGCAATTAAATACAGATGACTGCAGTATTGTGGCCGATGGTCAATTGAATTATGACGTTGATTATGGTCATGTTAAAACAATCAGCTACGGCGATCTTCATCACAATACAATCAATGGTGAAACAACAATAAATGGAGTTTTCGCGCTCGACTTCTTCTTTGATGAAAGTTTGATGAAGTACATGACGGAACAATTACAAGAATGGCCTAGCCTTCAAGCGATGGACATTTCTAAAACAAATTACGAGAAGAGCATCAAAGAAATAATGGGACTAGAAGAGTCTGATAAAGTGATCTCGGAGCTCAACCTTACCGGCCAGCTTAAAAAGCTTCCTCAAGAACTCCAACGTACTTTCTATTTTGCAGATGTAACCTTCAAGTGGGATGATGTTGAAGAATCGTTTATTTCTGAAGGACCAATTGGTATCGCTAGTATTGGTAAAAAACAAATCTTCAGGTATGTTAAAGGTAAGATTGAACTTCAACGGTCAAGAAGTGCCGATATCCTTAGAATTTACCTTCAATTGGACGGTGAAAACTGGTATTTCTTCGAATACAAACTTGGCCTCATGAACATTACAGCCAGTGATAAAGAGTTCAATGTAATCGTGACTGAATTAAAAGACGATAAACGGAAGACGAAGGACGAAGAGGGCAACAAATTTGCCTTACAGTTGGTTGCTTCCAAGAAGAAACGAAACGATTTTGTTGACCGTTTTAGAGAATTTGACTGAAAATGAAGAACACACATCCTCAGTACCCGAGACTTTTTACACCACTTGATCTTGGTTTCACGACTTTGAAAAACCGCGTGATCATGGGATCCATGCATACCGGTTTAGAAGAAGCCAAAGGAGGTTTTGATAGAATGGCCACCTACTTTGCAGAACGAGCAAAAGGAGGTGTTGGTCTTATCGTTACTGGAGGTGTAGCACCAAACATTGAAGGTTGGGTTTCACCTTTTTCAATCAAACTCAGCACAAATTCGGAAGCTAAAAAACACAAGGTAGTTACCAAAGCTGTGCACGATGCAGGTGGTAAGATTTGTATGCAAATACTTCATGCTGGGAGGTATGCTTATCATCCCTTATGCGTGGCTCCTTCAAGCATTAAGGCGCCCATCAATCGATTTAAGCCAAGAGCTCTGAATAATTTTGGTGTTAAAAGAACCATCAGAAATTATGTTCGTTGTGCACGCTTGGCTAAGAAAGCGGGCTACGATGGTATTGAAATCATGGGGTCGGAAGGTTATCTTATTAACGAGTTCATCGCGAAGAAAACAAACCATAGAACAGATCAATGGGGAGGCTCTTACGAAAACCGAATGCGCTTTCCTTTAGAGATTATCAAACAAATTCGAGAAGAAGTAGGAAAGGAATTCATCATCATTTACCGCTTGAGCATGCTTGATTTGGTTGATGAAGGAAGCTCTTGGGATGAAATTGTTCAACTTGCTCAAGAGGTAGAAAAGGCGGGTGCGAACATCATCAATACAGGAATTGGCTGGCACGAAGCAAGAGTACCCACCATCGCCACAATGGTTCCAAGAGCGGGCTTTGCTTGGGTAACCAAAAAATTGATGGGAAAAGTCAATATTCCACTGATCACCACGAACAGAATCAACATGCCTGAAGTGGCCGAAAAGGTCTTAGAAGAAGGCTGTGCAGATATGATCAGCATGGCGCGTCCCTTCCTTGCAGATCCTCATTTTATGGCGAAAGCAGAATCTGGCAAAACGAATCAAATCAATACCTGTATCGCTTGCAACCAAGCTTGTTTAGATCAGATTTTTAAACAACAAACAGCAAGTTGTTTGGTCAATCCAAAGGCATGCAGAGAAATGATCTACAGCGATGATCAAGCCTCAAGCAAAAAGAGAATAGCCGTTGTTGGTGCTGGTCCGGCAGGAACCTCAGCGGCAATATACGCTGCTGAAAGAGGTCATGAAGTTGATATTTTTGAAGGAAGTAATGAAATCGGTGGTCAGTTCAAATTGGCCAAAATGATTCCGGGTAAGGAAGAGTTCCATGAAACAATCCGCTACTTCAAACAACGTATTGAAGACCTCAACATCAATTTGAAACTCAACACCATCATTACCGCAGATGAACTTCAAGCAGCGAACTACGACGAAATCGTTATCGCATCCGGAGTGAAGCCGAGATCAATAAAACTCGAAGGCGTAGATCACGCAAAAGTTCTTCGATACGACGAAGTTATTTCAGGCAAAAAACCTGTGGGTAAAAGCGTGGCAATCATTGGAGCTGGAGGTATAGGCTTTGATACTGCAGAATTCTTAGCTCATCACAATCACGATTTAGAAACGGTGGAAGAGTTTTCTGCTTTGTGGGGGATAGATCAAAGACTTCAGCACCCTGGCGGACTAGCAAAAGCAGTTAACGAGAAGGCTGAACGCGAAATTTACCTTTTACAACGAAAAGACACAAAGCCGGGTGCTGGTTTAGGAAAAACAACCGGTTGGATCCACCGCGCTTCATTGAAGAAGGCAGGTGTTACTGCACTTGCTGGTGTCAACTATGAAAAAATTGATGATGAAGGCTTACACATTACTCATAAAGGAGAATCTAAGGTGCTGAAAGTAGATAATGTGGTGCTGTGTGCCGGACAAGAATCAGTGAATTATCTACACGAGGAGTTGAAGGAGAAAGGCATTACATCTCACCTCATTGGTGGAGCTTTAAAAGCAGGAGAAATTGATGCCAAACGAGCAATTGAGGAGGGCTTAAAGCTGGCCTACTCGTTCTAGGCTTCGTGTGAAATGATGTGTTGACAATGATTTGCAAAGTCCTCTGGTACTTTATATTGCGAATCGTTCCAAAGCATGTTTTCGAAAAACTTGACTTCTATAATTCCTGGATGAGGCAAAAACTTGCCTGGTGGAAGCACTGCATGTGCTCCTTTGATTAGAACAGGGGTGATGGGCACTCCCGACTCCTTCGATAATATAAAGGCACCTCGTTTAAACAACTGAATTTCACCTGTTTTTGACCTTGTGCCCTCTGGGAAAACAATAACACTCTTTCCCTTTTTCATCTCTTCCCCTGCTTGATTCATGCTTTCCATTGCTTTTTCACGCTTGCTGCGGTCAATAAAAATCATCCCGGCTAAACTCATGAACCAACCCATGATAGGAATTTTTTTGAGCTCAATTTTTGCAATAAAATACCCGTTAACAGGCAAGGCAAGAAACATTGCTGGAATATCTAATGGACTCGAATGGTTGGCGGCATATATAGCCGGAGCAGGCGACGTTATGGGTGATGCTACTTTTAAGCGTACTCCAAGAACCCAAAATAATCCAGGACTCCATAAATAATTTGGTACAAGATGCATGGCCACCTTTGGCGAACGTAAAATCAGCATAAGGAGTATTCCTAGAATACCACTCACGATTGTCAATACGACAATTAGAACCAGTTGAATAAAACGAAATACCTGCCACATAAGCAGCGAAGTTAGAAAAAAAATAAGGGGAGAACACTTGAGATTGATGACCATGAAGGCTGCGTCTCCCCTTAAGTAAGGGCTATTTTTCAGTTTAACCCAGTGAATTCATCCTTATGAATCTGCGCAAAGATATGTTATATAATAAACGTGGCCAATTCTCTGTTTACTCAATTCCCCTCAATTCATGAATGTCTGAGAAAAGGTGCTTCTGAACTAACATATATCAATGAATATCAATAACTTGTTTCCTGAGTTTTGAGCTGTTAATAAAAAACAGCCATTATTAGTATATGATTAGTTAATTTTGAAACGCAGTAAGGGTAAACGCCGTGTTTTGAAGAAATTAACGGGGTTTATCAAGTAAGCTAAGTTCGAGATTGATCATCTGAAGTAACATTACTAGTCCATCCGGTCAGTTTTCGTTAAAACAATTTCCTGAAGGAATAAAGGAGTACTTCAAGGGATCAATTCAGAAACTAGGAATAGGTATAGGCATAATTTTAATTAATATTGCAGTTATACCAATGCATAACCTAAGTTTAATTTTAGCATCGTTAGAAATGAGTACAATTAAAGTAGCTATTGCCGAGGATCATCATTTAATGAGAACCGGTCTCTCAAAAATTATCAGTTCTTTCAAGAACATGGAATTACAGGTTATTGTAGGAAGTGGAAATGAACTCTTCCGTCAGAATTTGTCGTCCATGGATCTCATTCTTGTCGATCTTGATATGCCTTTTCTGAAGGGTTTCGAAACAGTAAAACAACTCAATTATAGCGAAGAATCTAATTATAAAATCATTGGACTCACCAACGATATGGTGAATCAAGACGTCTTTCACGCATTTGAAATAGGAGCAAAAGCGGTACTCCCGAAAGACTTGAACGAAAAGGAACTGGAAAAAGCATTGAATTCAGTTGTTGAAGAAGGTTACTTTTTGTCAGACAGTTTAGCTTCACTACTCATTAAAGGTTTAGAACAACGCTACCGTCAAAAACCAACCGGCTATAAAGGCCTCTATAGTGAACAAGAACGATTCATATTGATTCGCCTTTGTCAAGGAAAAAAGGCCTCTGAAATTGCTGCAGAACTTAATCGCTCGGTTAGAACCATAGAAAACATCAAAGCAGGAATGATGGAAAAAGCAGAGGTTCAAAAAACGGTTTCTTTAGTGGTGCACGCTATTAAACATGGAATTATTGAACTTAGCGACCTTGATTAAAACTTCAATAATCGTCTGAATTCATCTTCACTATATTCCACGAAACCTCCTTGTGGTATTCCCTCTAAACTGATGCCTTCTATCGACAAGCGAACAAGTCTTAAAGTAGGAAAACCAACTTGTGCAGTCATTTTTCTCACTTGCCTGTTCTTACCTTCGCATAAACTTAACTTGATCCACGATGTAGGTATCGATTTTCTAAAACGAACAGGAGGATCTCGCTCTTCTATAAAAGCAGGGCACGCTACTGCTTCAGCCAAGGCAGGAGCCGTTTTATGAATTTTCCCCTTGTAATTCAAGCTTAATGGTCCGCGCAATTGAAGCAAGGCCTCTTCGTTTATTTCACCTTCCAACTGAACGAGATAAGTTCTCCAATGTTTGTTTTTGGGATGCAATAAACGAGCGTTGATTGAGCCATCACTGCTCAATAGCAAAAGTCCCTCACTATCAGCGTCTAATCTGCCAATGGGGTAGACGCCTTTAGGAAAGAGCTCAAGGCTGGCTAATCCTTGCCACCTTCCCTCAGGGGTGAATTGCGACAAATAACCATAGGGTTTATGAAAGGCAAAGTACTTCACGCGGTAAAATTAGCACTTTAAAATCGACAAGATTGTACCTTTACCCTCGTGAAAACTCAATCTAAAACCGGTGCCCTTATCTTAACATGTTTCCGCATGCTCATCATCATCGTGTTTTTATTGAGCTTTACCAAGCATTCGAGCGCCCAAGCAAGGTCATCTAATGATCGAAATGAAGAAGCAGTTGATAGCCTAGAACAAAAAAACTACCTCTTCGCTTTTCCAGTACTCTTTCGCTTGCCAGAAACGAGGTGGGGTGGTGGTTTTGCAAGTCTGTTTAATTTTCACATCAATAAAAAAGATAAAATCAGTCCGGCAAGTCAAGTGCAATTTGGAGCAGCTTACACGCAAAACAATCAAATTTTACTTTATCTGCCGTTCAGCTTGTTTTGGAAAGAACGTCAACATGTGGCTTACGGTGAAGTTGGCTACTATCGCTATTCATACAATTTCTTCGGAGCAGGTGATTTTGGAACAAATCAAGCTCAAAATTACGATGCAAACTTCTTCAGGCTTAGACTAAATTACCTGAGAGAACTTAAAAATAGGTGGTACATCGGTGGACGAATTTGGTATGAAGACTACGAAATTAGCTCTAACGAACCCGGTTTAATTGGTGAACAAATCATTAGAGGTGATGAAGGAGGAAGGGTGCTGGGATTTGGACTAATTCTCAATCAAGACAAACGAGACAATGTGTTCTTCCCAAGAAAAGGTCACTTTATTGAATTGGTCTCCCATCCAGATTTCACCCCAATTAGCGATTTCAATTTTTGGCGAAACCGTGCTGATTTCAGACTTTATTCATCACTCTCAAAAAAGGTGGTTTGGGCGAACCAGTTTTTTGTAGACCTCGTTTCTGGAAGTCCGCCGTTTTTTTCAATGGCGATGTTGGGCGGTCAAAGAAGGATGAGGGGCATGTTTGAAGGTCGATACAGAGATCGAAATGCGCTGTTATTTCAAAGCGAACTTCGTGCAGACATCTACAAACGCTTCGGTGCCGTTGCCTTTATTTCAGCGGGAAACGTAGCTTTTCAAAGCAGCGAATTTGCAGTAAACAAAACGGTTTTAGCGGGCGGAGCAGGGCTAAGATTTGTTCTCGATAAAGAGAAGCACCTTAATTTGAGATTGGACTTTGCAGCAAGTAGAGATCATCGCGATTTCTATTTCACGATCGGAGAGGCCTTTTAAAGCTTCTCACTCATTCAAATTCCAGTTGTATTCCTGGTATTCAATCTCGCAGTCTTCGTTGAGCTGAGACGAACTAAATTGATTGATGAAGGACACTAGACTAAGATCTCTAGTGAAATCACCACTAAACCACTTGAAAATTCTTGAAATACGGGACTTTTCTGCTGTGATGCTGTTCCTGGTGGTGTCGTTGATGAAGTCAGTCGCAGCTTGGTTCAACTGTGCTTTAAGTCTGGAACTTTCATAAGCTGTATTGCTGAGTTTCGGACAAGAAACGCTGGCGCAATTAATCGCAAAATGAATCCGCGGGTCTTTCCATTCCTCTCGTAATATGTCGTGTTCTATATTGTTTAAATCATAATCAATGCCCTCTATTTCAATAAAACGGATGTCCCATGGTGTATTGATTTTGTACAATGCACCCCCCAAATCTTTTATCGACGATACGGGGTAATTATCCACAATTAGTTTTACTGTAAATGCATTATAAGCATTGATCCAATAGGCCTTTCGCTCGTCAGAATTCCAGTTCTTCTTATTTGGATGATGCGAAGACAAGTGCTGTAAATATTCCCCAAAGACTAGACTATCGTTTTTGAAGCCTTGATAATTGACACGTCCAAGTTCGTCAACATGCTTTTGCAAGAGTGCAGTCCATTGCTCATGAGTAATGGCTTTGCTCGTTGAAGGAAGTTCTTTCTTTGCACACGAAATGAACACAAAGAGGAATATAGGTATTATAATTGCGACTTTTTTCACCAAGTAAACTTCGAGAAAAAGTGTTGCATTTTTATAACAATGCAGATCCTATTTAATGCGCTTTCTTTTATTAGTGCTAAATGAATAAACAAGAACTATCCATAAGCATAATCATTCCAACCTTAAACGAGGAAAGGAACATTCAAGAGCTCATTCCTTTGCTAAAGGAACAGGGAGTGAAAGAGATTATTGTGGTTGATGGCGGTTCTCTAGATGATACAAAGCTACAAGCAGAGAAAGCAGGAGCACAGGTGCTCGTTTCTGAATGTGGTAGAGCGGTACAAATGAATGCTGGAGCTGATGTCGCAAGGGGAGAAGTACTGTGGTTTGTTCACGCCGACACGCGACCACCGGCTCATGGCGCTAAGCAAATTATTGAAGTCCTCTCGAATGGAAACGACTTAGGCTCCTTTCGTTTTCGATTTGATAGCAACAGGCCTTTGCTTCGTCTAAACTCTTGGTTTACGCGCTTTAAAGCAATGCACTTTAGAGGAGGAGACCAAGCCATTTTTATTCGTCGAGATGCTTTTTTTTCACTCAAAGGGTATAAGGCCTCAATGCCCATTATGGAAGAATACGACTTACTTCAAAGAGCTGAAGCAAAGGGACTAAAATTTGCTCTGATTCAGGATGACGTTGTAGTTAGTCCAAGAAAATATGAAGAGAACAGATACCTCAGAGTAAATTGGGCCAATCTCCTGGCATTTAGATCTTTTAAGAAGGGAGTTGATGTAGAAACAATTTATCGCGATTATCATCGCCGATTAAAACATCCAAGCGATCGAAGAGGAAAGCAATAAAAGCTTCGATAGCTCATTTTAGGGCTGAATAATGTGATGAGCGTGTAAAATGAAAGGAGTAGCGGTTCAGGAAAATGTAAAATCAAACTTAACTTTGTAGAAAAGCAATACAAATGGAATCTAACAAAAGCCCTATCGAAATAAAACCACGTGATGAAGTTTCTCAAGACGACATCAACCTGGCACTCATATCACATGTAGGAACCATGTTTGGAGGTTTCTTCGTTCCCTTAATTATTTGGATCATCAAGAAGGATGAGTCTAAATTTGTGGCTGAACACGCAAGAAACTCGCTTAATTTTCAACTTTCCATGCTCCTCTATGTGGTGGTGAGCATTATTCTATTCTTCATCTTCATTGGTGTTCTCTTGCTCTTTGCTATTGCCGTTTTCGCCACAATTGTAGTGATTCTTGCCACGGTGGCAGCTTCAAGAGGAGAACATTATGATTACCCCTTAACAATAAATTTCATTAAGTAGGTGTTGTAAAAGAACTTAACATCCTTCAAAACCAAGGAGTTGTGCGCCGCCAAAAAACACCAAGAGCCACAACAAGCCCTTGATTAGAAAAAACAAAAAAGCTCCCACTCCAAAGCGTTTTAAACACCTTTGAAGCTGAGAGCTTTTTTCTTGATTATCATTTTCTTTTAATCCTGCCATTCTGCGATAAACAGGTTGGTGTCTCTGGTTCTTCCATTGTTTCTGTTCGATGCAAAAACAAGGTGCTTACCGCTGTATGAGAACATGGGGAATGAATCAAATGCACTGTCGAAAGTAACTTGCTCAAGTCCAGTTCCATCCAAGTTCACTAAGAACAAGTTAAATGGATATCCTCCGCTGTGATGATTCGAACAAAACAAGATTTTCTCTCCGGAAGGATGAAAAAACGGTGCCCAGTTTGCTCCTCCCAAGTTGGTAACCTGCTGATGTCCGGTTCCATCTACATTACAAACATACAACTCCATATCACTAGGCTCAACTAGTCCTTCAGCCAATAAAGAAGTATATTTCTCAACTTCTTCAGGAGTTTTTGGTCGGCTTGAACGGTACACTAATTTAGTTCCGTCCGGACTAAAAAACGCTCCTCCATCGTAGCCCAAATCAAAAGTGATCTGCTTTAAATCACTTCCATCTGTATTCATGGTCCAAAGTTCTAAATCACCACTTCTGGTGCTGGTAAATACTATTTTGCTTCCATCTGGAGAAAGCGTGGCCTCAGCATCATAACCTTCATAATCGGTCAATTGCTTGATGACATTCCCTTCCAAATCGGCTACGAAGAGGTCGTAAGTGTCGTAAATAGACCAAACGTATCTGCCGTTACTTCTGTCTGCTTCTGGCGGACAAGCATCTCCGCCCAAGTGGGTTGAGGCGTAAATGATGGTGCTATCTCCTGGCATAAAGTAGCTGCAAGTCGTTCTTCCTTTTCCTGTTGATACGATGAATGGTGAAATGGTATCAGGAGTCATGTTCTCCAAAGGCATAACATAAATCTGATCGCAGGCATAACCCCATTTGGGATTGTTAGATTGAAAAACCAACTGATCATCACCAAAACTCCAATAAGCCTCAGCATTATCTCCACCATAGCTCAATTGGCGCACGTTCGTGAGGTGCTTTTCTTGCTCGTAATGAGTGAGTTCTGGTCCGGCAATTTCGCTTTGTCCGTGATGGTGGTGCCCAGCAGCAGTGCTATCTGCCCCGTGATGATGGTGTCCATGTTCGTGGTCTGCTGTTCCTTCAGAACAAGCTACTAAAAAAAGCATGGAGAGTGGTATGAAGATTCTTCTCATTGTATAATGTTAACTAACTTGCCAGCGAAATTACAATAAAGCAATCCCAAAAATGAATATTTCGAAAATCACCTTAAAAAACACCCTCCTTATGGTAGGTGTATTCGCTTTGTTTACGGCATGTGAGCAAGAAGAACTTGCTGAAAATAAGTTCAGCCAAAACTTGGTGTTGGCCGATTTAAACTACTTGGCTTCAGATGAGCTAAGAGGAAGAGGAACCGGTTCCCCAGAAGAAGCTATCGCTGCTGAATACATCGCAAATCGATTCGATCAACTTGGATTGCAACCTGCAGGAGAAGAAGGGTACTTCCAATCGTTCACCAAAAAACCTCACCCCACGGTTCAAAAAATGAACGACGGAGATTCTACACGCTTCGGTATGGGAGTGGTGAAAGAGCTCACTGGGAAGAACGTCATTGCCAAATTGGAAAACGGCAGCGATTCATGGATTGTTATCGGAGCGCACTATGATCACCTCGGTATGGGGGATGAGAATTCACTTCACATGGAAGGAAGCGCGATTCACAACGGAGCAGACGACAATGCAAGCGGTGTGGCTTTAATGCTCTCTCTTGCACAACACATTAACGATTATGTGAAAAAAAGCAATGTCCTGTTTATTGCTTTCTCTGGCGAAGAAAAAGGACTTTGGGGATCAAATACTTTTTGCGATAAACCTACGATCGAAATGTCGAAAGTGAAGTACATGATCAATTTTGATATGGTGGGAAGAATGAATGAGGAAAACACCTTGGCGATTTATGGCAATGGTACGAGTCCGGTTTGGAATGCTGAACTCGAGAAAGCAAATGCCGATAGCCTTAGGCTGGTTTTGAGCGAATCAGGGGTTGGTCCTTCAGATCACACGAGTTTTTACCTCGAAGACATTCCTGTTCTTCACCTCTTTACTGGTCAGCACGAAGATTACCATAAACCAAGTGATGATGTTGAAAAAATCAACCTCAAAGGGATGGAACTGGTAAATAACTATACCGCTCGCTTAATCAGCTCTTTAGATTTAGTTGCCGATATGCCTTTCACCAAAACAAAAGATGAAGACAACGAAAGCGCTCCTGCATTCAAAGTTACTTTAGGCGTAATTCCAGATTATCTCTACGATGGCGAAGGAATGCGCATTGATGGGCTTCGCGAAGAGCGTCCGGCTCAAATGGCAGGCATGGAAAAAGGCGATATCGTTGTTGCCATGGGCGATTTGAAAGTGGATGGTATGCAAACTTACATGGAAGGACTGAGTAAATTTGAACCTAAAGATACCACTCAAGTAAAAGTGGTAAGAGCGGGCGACACACTTACTGTAGATGTTATTTGGGATTAACAGAAGATCATCAGACCATTGATTCATGAGCCAAACGTTAAAAAGCATCAATCCCTGGAACAAGCAGCTGGTTTTTGAAATAAACGAAAGCAGTGAAAAGGAAGTAGAACAAAGTTTAATGGCTTTGGACAAGAGCTTTCAGCAATGGAAGTCGACTCCAGTGATAACACGCTGCGCTTATATCATGGCCGTGGCGGCAAAGCTGAAGCGAGGAAGAGACGACTACGCAAGGATGATGAGCCGTGAAATGGGGAAACCCTTGGCTCAGGCAAAAGCAGAAATCGACAAATGTGCTTGGCTTTGCGAACACCACGCAAAACACGCCCCTATTTTTTTGGCTGATGAAGTGATTCAATCAAATGCAAAACGCTCCTTTGTTCGCCATCAAGGAAGCGGTGTGATTCTAGCATTAATGCCTTGGAACTATCCATTTTGGCAGGTTTTCAGAGCAGCTGTGCCTGCAATCCTATCTGGAAATGCAATGGTGCTGAAACACGCGAGCAACGTTTCAGGATCGTCCAAGGCTTTGGAAGAACTCTTTAATATTGAATCATTTCCAATTCTATTTAAAAGTGTCTTCTTGCGTGGAGAGAAAGCAGCGCTAGTTTTAAAAAATCCGCTTGTTAAAGGTTTGACCTTAACGGGCTCAGAAAAGGCAGGTAGTGAAATGGCGGCGCTGGCTGGAAGCCTGATTAAACCGGCTTTGCTCGAATTGGGAGGGAGTAATGCGATGATCATTACAGCCGATGCCAATATTGAACAAGCTGTTGAGCAGGCGGTAAAGGGACGCTTTCAGAATAACGGACAAAGCTGTATTGCCGTTAAACGACTCATCGTAGACGAGCGGCACTATGAAGAAGTAAAAGAGAGGCTTGAAGCTAAACTTAAATCAATGTTCACAGGAGATCCACTTGAAGACCCTGATCTCGGACCAATGGCGCGAGAAGACTTGGCGATTGAATTGGAGGAGCAGTGCATTTGTTCTCTGGAACAGGGGGCTAAAGCCATGTTTCCCATTAAAAGAGAAGTTAGTTTGTTCTTTCCAAATGTGCTGATGGATTGTTCCCCAGGCATGAAGGCTTGGGATGAAGAACTCTTCGGTCCTGTTTTGGCACTATGTAGCTTCAATAGCTTTGACGAAGCCATTGCTTTAAGCAACCACAATCGTTTCGGTTTGGGTGTTTCAATTATGTGTAACAACCCTGAAATGTACTTGTCGAGATGTGCCGAATTTGAAGAAGGAGCAGTGTTTTTTAATTCCTTTGTGAAATCAGACCCAAACCTCCCTTTCGGCGGGGTAAATGCCTCTGGTTTTGGTCGCGAATTAGCAAAAGATGGATTCATGTCTTTTGTTAACCGACAAACAATTGTGATCGAATAACAAATATTAACGTACTTTTGTAATGCAAATCGGCTCGTCGCTTTTTCGGAAGAGGAAAGTCCGGACATCAAAGAGCGCCACACTGCCCAAAAAGCAGGCATTCTAGGATGACAGATAGTGCTACAGAGATTTAAACCGCCAACTTGTTTGGTAAGGGTGAAAAGGTGAGGTAAGAGCTCACCAGTTGCACAAGTGATTGTGTAAGCTTTGGTAAACCTTGTGGGATGAAATACCATGTACACCAGCATTTGAGGGCTGCTCGCTCGATGTTGGGGGGTAGGTTGAATAGATAAATGACGAGACTCCAAGAAATTGGAGAACAGAATCCGGCTTATGAATTTGTAGCCCCACTTCGGTGGGGCTTTTTTATTTATATTATCTTTGTATTATTAAACGCTAGTCATAACTGATGATATCTCAGAAATTTCATTCAGCTGGACTTGAAAAAACATATGTCATGAACAAAATTGATCACAAAGTAATATCGGTTTCTTCCGAGGAATTGTTGAGCATGCGTGCTTTTTATGAGCAAGAATACTTAGCTACAAAAACAAAATTGCAACACTTATCATCTATGCTGAACAAGCTGGGTGGACTACCTATTGATGTTCCAGAAGTTGAAACAAAAGCTCCTGTCATCGCTCCTAAAACAAGCAATGTAAGTGCTGCAAAAAGTAAAGCTAGCGCCGAGCAAGAAATAGCCAGACGAAAAAGGAAAAAGAAAAGAGGACCGAAACCAACGTGGAGCAAATTCATTTTGGATCGTTTAAAGGCTGCTGATCGACCTATGACTTATAACGAGCTATTCAGAGATGCAATGGTTTTGAAAAACAAAGCACCTGAAGAATACAACGCAACCAAAGCGTCTGTGCTTAATTCCGCCTTCCGTTTGAGAACCGTCGCAAATAAAATCGACACGCTCGGCGAAGAAGGGAAAAAAGAGAAGTTCATCGTACTCACAAAGTGGATGGACGAAAAAGGAGCTCTCGTATCTCCCTACAATCATAAACTTGAAGAGTTAAAACACTTGAAAGAGTCTGCCGAATAAGCCAAAATAAAATAGTATAAAAAAACCGCTTCCAAACAGGAGGCGGTTTTTTTTATCTCGAGAAATAAAGATCAATCTAAAAATGGGTAACGAAAGTTCTGTGCAGGAACAAATGTTTCTTTAATTGTTCTTGGTGAAACCCAACGAAGCAAATTAAACACAGCCCCAGCCTTATCGTTCGTTCCAGAACCTCTAGCTCCACCAAAAGGTTGTTGTCCAACCACGGCTCCAGTAGGCTTGTCGTTAATGTAGAAGTTACCCGCAGCGTTCTCAAGGCGCTTGGCCATGTGGTTGAGTGCATATCGGTCTCTTGAGAAAATTGCACCTGTTAAAGCATATTCCGAAGTTTCATCAACCAAAGTTAAGGTTGCCTCGTAATCCTTTGGCTCGTAAACGAAAATGGTGATAACCGGACCAAAGATCTCTTCACACATCGTTCTGAATTTCGGGTTAGTAGTAACAACCACAGTTGGCTCAATGAAGTATCCTTTAGAACCGTCGTAGTTTCCACCAATGATGATCTCTGCATCGTCTTGTTCTTTGATGAAATCGATATAAGCCGAAATCTTATCAAAAGCTGGCTTGTCGATCACAGCGGTTACAAAGTTAGAGAAGTCTTCAGGAGACCCCATTTTAAAGCTACCTACCTCTGCAAGAACGTGTTCCTTTACTTCAGCCCAAATATTGCTCGGAATATAAGCTCTTGAAGCAGCAGAGCATTTCTGTCCTTGGAACTCAAATGCGCCTCTAGAAATGGCTGTTCCTACTTCTTTTGGATGTGCACTCTCATGAGCAAAGATGAAATCTTTACCACCTGTTTCTCCCACAATGCGGGGATATGATCGATAGCGCTCAATGTTCGCTCCAATTTCTTTCCATAAATGACGGAATACTCCTGTAGAACCGGTAAAGTGTAAACCAGCTAGATCGCGGTGTTTGAAAACCACATCTCCAAGAACAGGACCATCAACGGTAATCATGTTAATTACCCCGTCTGGTAATCCCGCTTCGCGGAACAACTCCATAATCACTTGTGCAGAGTAAACTTGACTATCAGCCGGCTTCCAAACAACAGTGTTTCCCATCATCGCAGCTACTGCCGGTAAATTGGCGGCAATCGCTGTGAAATTGAATGGTGTAATGGCAAGAACAAAACCTTCTAGTGGACGATATTCTAATCTGTTCCACATACCACTATTGCTGTCGGGCTGGTTCTCATATATCTCCTGCATGAAATTCACATTGAATCTCAAGAAATCAATCAACTCGCAAGCCGCGTCAATCTCAGCTTGGTAAGCATTCTTCGATTGTGCAAGCATGGTGGCTGCGTTCATTTTAGATCTGAACGGACCAGCAAGTAGGTCTGCGGCTTTTAAGAAAACAGAAGCGCGGTGTTCCCAGGGTAGCTCACTCCATTGTTGTTTTGCTGAAAGCGCCGCATCAATGGCTTGTTGCACATGAGCAGCTCCACCATAGTTGAAATGACCAAGAACATGTTGGTGATCGTGAGGTGGCGACATCGGCCTTTTATCTGAGGTTTTCACCAATTCACTTCCAATATACATCGGAACATCAATGGGCGCCTGAGCATACATTCTTTTGTATGTGGCCAATAACTCTTCTCTCTCTGGAGTGCCTGGGGCGTAAGAAAGAACTTCTTCATTCCCTGAAAACGGCACATTATAAACTCCTTTAGACATGCTTTTCTGTATTTTCCAACAAAGGTAACAAGCATTTCGTGCCTTACAAGTAACAAGGGTAACCTTTCCTGATATCGTGCGTAAAGAAGAATGAAAACTGTAGGAAACGACCGAAAGCAGGCGGTTTTTGTTGAAGCTATCAAGAATTGCCTAATTTCCCTTCTGAAAACAAGGAAACTCGCTTTCTTAAAAAGAACTTACATTATGCGTCATCTAATTTTGACGGTCATCATGGTGTTTTTTGCCACCCTAATGGCATTGGGACAGCAGAACTCGGCTCAAACTGAAAAGTTGAAGGCCGAAGCAGACCAATTGTTCGAGGCTGATGCTTTCGCTAAAGCCTACCCATTGTACTCACAACTCGTGAGTCTTAATCCTAAAGATGCTGAACTGAACTTCAAGTTTGGGGCCTGTACCATTTACGCAGGAGAACCAAAGGAAACAGCTATTCGCCACCTGAATTTCGCTATACAAAAGGGATGTGCTGATCCGCGTGTATACTACTACATGGGTAAAGCTCAACACTTGAATTATGAATTCGCTAAAGCAATTCCTTTCTATAACGACTACCTCAAAAAACGCAATCCAAAAGATAAAAAACGGCTCCCCGCGGAACAATCAATCCAAATGTGTAAGGAGGGAAAACAACTCTTGACCAATGTGAAAGACATCGTGGTTTTAGAAAAAGTTGGAGCTGATGTAGAAAGCTTTTTCCGGTTTTACAACTTGGAAGAAATAGGTGGAAAGGTACTCGCTATTCCAGAAGAATTAAGATCCAAAATCGACAAGAAAAAAGAGTATAAAGGTGTGCTGTACAAGAACGGTAATGCCCCAGAGGTTTACTTTTCTAGTTATGGTGAAGATGAAGAAAATGGCATTGATATTTATCAAGCTTTTCTTCTGGGTGATGGAACTTTCTCTTCCCCGAAACGTCTACCAAATACGATAAACACACCTGAAGACGAAGAGTTCGCCTATATGCATCCTGACGGAAAAACATTCTATTTCGCTTCAAAAGGGCACAACTCAATGGGCGGATATGATATTTTTAAGTCGATGTATAACGGATCTTCTCAAGAATTCTCTCAACCTGAAAACCTCGATTTCGCTATAAACACTCCAGATGACGACCTCTTTTTTGTTACTGATTCTTTACATCAAACGGCTTATTTCGCATCAGCAAGAAGCAGTAGCCAAGGCGAATTGCATGTTTACAAAGTAATGGTGGACGGTATCCCTGTGCAATTGATGTTTGTCAAGGGTATATTTGTGAATGAAAACAATCCAAGTAAATCTGGCGCTAAGGTCACTATTGTTGATGAACTGAGCGGAAAGATCATTACGCAAACAAGCACCAATGATTTTAATGGTGATTATGTGTTATCATTCCCAAGGGCCGGACTCTATCGGCTCTCGCTGCAAGTCATTGGTGAACCCTTGATTCATGAAGGGGTAATTGAATTGCCCGCATTTGATCATGTTGTTGCTTTGGAACAAGAATTAAAGCTGGTTAACGAAGATGGCCGAGAGAAACTTATTATTAATAATAAATTCGATAAAGAGCTTGATGAAGACCTAGCGGCGCTTTCTGCAGAGGTCTTAAGAAGAAAAGCTGGTCTAGAAGTGAATGCAACAGAAGAGCTAATCGCGCAAGCAAAAGAAATTGCTAATCCGAAAAGAGATATTTCCGAAGCACATCTATTAGCCGGTTTAAATGTTGAGCAAACTGCGGATGTGGTGAAATCAGAAATGTTGACCGAAAGCAATGAGTTAAAGGTTCAAGCTAAAAAGCATCAACAAAGAGCTGCAGTTGCAATTAATGAAGCAAAAAGCGAAAATGCCAAAGCAGAACAAAAACTCGCTAAAGCTGCTGAACTTTACACCAGCTTTGAAAACCTAGAAGGTGAAGCTTATTATGATACCTTCGATGAGTACAGCGCAATCATTGATGAAGCAGAACAACTTCAAAACAAAGCAAAAAACCTTATCGCGGTTGCAAATGTGCTCTTGTCTTCTGCAGAGAAATCAAACGCACTTGCTGAGCAACTCGTGAAAAATACAGCAATAATTGATTCAAGCACTGCAAACGAAGATGTGGATGCCTTGGTGAGCATCCTTCAGCAAGAAAAAGAAAGAAAACGCAGCAAATCTGATGTCTTAAAAGAAAGTATAGATGATCTAGCAGCAAGCGCTTCTGAAAAGGAAATTACAGCCAAACAATTCGAAAACCGAAGCCTAGCGCTTCAAGATGAAGAAAGAAGCATTTCAGCTAAAATCAAAGCAAAACAACAGTCGCTAGAAAGCACAAAAAAGAAAGCTGAAAAGGCTCAATTAGCAGAAGAAATATTCCAACTGGAAGGAGAATTAAGCTACGTTCAAGATGAATATGTAAAAGCTCAAAATCAACTCCTTGCGGCTAGTAACGAAAGTATTCGGAACCGCCAACAGTCATTGCTTGCACAAAACTTTAAAAATCAAGAACCAGAATCAAATTTGGAAGCAGCTTCTGAATCCGACTTAAAAGCGGTATCAGCGATTATTGGTCAACAAGAATTGACCTTAGCAAACATTAAAGTTGATAGAGAAGAAAAAGCCGCTGCTATTGCAGATGGTCCTTTAAAATCTGGTGTTGACCTGGCTACTTTGCCTAGCGTGATCGCACGAGCAAGCGAAACGGCTCTTGAACTGAAGCCTGTAAAAAACTTGAAAAATGATTACGAAACAGCTCAACTCAAATTTGTTGAGTCTAGTGTTGGAGTTGAAAGTAAAGAACTTGTTTTAACGAAACAGGCCTTGAGAGAGCTTGAAGAACAAAAAACTTTCTTATCGTCAATTAAATCAGAAAATCCTGAAGAACAACAGGCCATTGAACTTGAATTAAAAGCTTTAAACGATTTTCAAGAGGAATTGACAACGAGCATTTTTGCCTTAGAGCAGAAAAAGAGCGAAGAGAAAATGACGCAAAACGAAGCGCTTTCGTTTGTAGAAAATTACCGACCAGAGATTCAAGTTGATTTGAAAACGGCAAATTCACAAGAATTACCCGAATTCAACAAGCTTGAAGCAAGCAAACGAGCTAACACAAACATCAATCGGCAAATCAAACTGAATAACGAACTCATCCTGAGTTCAAATGACGAAGCCGAAATAGCTCAAATTAACAAGGAAAACCAAGCTCTTGAAATTAGCCGATCGAGTTTAGAGCAAAGCCAAGCACTTAGCCTGAAGGCAGTAAGTATAGATGTTCAGAATAGAATCATTCAACTCATGAACGCTGAAAATACTCCAGACGAAAACAACGAAAGACAACTTGATCTACTTCGTGAGTATGGAGCGTTTTTAGCAGATTACGAGGTCGATAATGAGTCAGAAGCGAAAGATCTGAACGAAATGATTGAAAGAAACAATGCGTCGATTGCTCAACTTGAGAGCATTCAAGCAGAAAATGTTGCTGTGAACTCATTAAGCGAATCACGTGAAATCACAAGACTTCCAGAAACCGAAGACCTACTTATTGAAGCCATCGACCCTAGTTTCCCTAAGCTTGATTTGAACGACAATACCAGCATTAATGAGCTCGATGAATCAAGCCTAATGTCCCGAATAAATGAACATGAAAACTTAGTGTTCAAAGCTCAAGAGGCAATGGACGAACGTGTTTTCGCCCTGGATTCAAGCAATTCTAGTGATGAAAAGGAACGCTTGCAATTGGAAATTACTCGACTCCAATCTTTGATAAATAGAAAATCACAAGAGCAGCTCAAGCTCATCAGCGCTTTGGATAAATTGAACGAAGCTTCAAACTTAGCCAATAATGGTGTACTTGATGTAAATGAGGCTGAGGAATCACCGCAGTCTGTTGAAGTTAATGCATCAAGCACTTCCAGCCCAGAAGTTCAAATTGAGAATTGGAATGACTTAGAGCAAGAAGAACAGTTTAACCTGGCCTTTGAAGCACTTCATCCTAAAAGTACTCCAGTAGAAAAAACGGTTCTAGAGCACGCGCAGTTTGAAACCGTAAGTGCTGCAATTACTGCTGCTCAATTTGAACGTGATATTGAAGAAATCGAACTGAAATCACTCGAAATTGCAGAACTAGAAGCACAAATTGTTCAATTGGAAAAACGCAGCGAAGTTAAGAAGGTAGACAAACAAATTGAGAAAGCCTTTTTTGACAGAAGTGCAGCTGAAATAAGAACAGCTGAAGCGCTGATTGCTGTTTCAACAGAAGAATTTGCCTCAAGAGAAATCGAAATTGCTAAGATCAAGAACGAGAAGAAAGCTGGTTTAGACTCGCTAGTATGGTTAGCGCAAGAAATACGTCTGAAAGAAAGAAAGGCAGAAGAGAAGCAACGGCTAGCTCGAGAAATCCTTGCTGAAGCAGCTCCAGAAATCGATGAAATCAAACAAGCAGACATGTATAAAAGAGCTGCTGTTCTCCAAATGGATGCACTCAATGAACAGGGGCAAATAATTAATCTTCTGAACAATACGGAAAGTGTACTAAGCTTGAATGAAGAGCAAATCGCACAATTACAATCGGGAGAGCGAAATGACGATAATTCGCTACTAGCAGAAAATGAAGCAACACCTGATGTAGTCAATAATGAAGGTCTTGAGTCAGAAAGCAGTACAACAAACCTTGAAAAGGAAGCTGAACTTAGCACTGATTCAAATGAAGCAGTTAACGAAACGCTTTCGGCGGAAGAAGAAGAAATTTTAAAAAGAGTTTTAGCTGAAGTAAATTCAAGCTTCCCAAACATTGAAATTTTTGCCGAAGAACTTGAGCTTACTAGTCCAGAAGAAGCAGCTCTAGCTCTTGACTTAAATGAAACAGAACTTGAAATCATTAAGTCGAGTGAGGCCTTTGAAGAACTTATTAGCATAAATGAAGCACAAATTGAAAGTCAAAAAGAGCGCGTGCGCATGATCAATGAAAGAAATGAGATGCTTTCAAATGTGAGTGCTTTAAAAGAAGGAATGGTGCGCTTGAAACAAGCTTCTTTGATGAGTGAAAGTGATGCTGAAAAGGTGGGCTTGGAGGCTGAATATGAACAACTGAGCCAACAAGCTAAGGTGAACTATGAGGAAATTGCTAAGATGGATGAAAACATTGCAATTTTAAGTGCTGAAATAAAAGAGAAGGAGGAGGCCAAAGCTACATACATCTTTAACTTAGATGCGGCAGAGATCATCGCCGAAGCTGAAGAAAAATCAGCAAATGATAGAGCAGGTATTGCTTTAATAGAAAATGAAAGCCCTCGTGAATTGGCCGTTTCTAACACTGCTGCAAATCCTGCATCCAGTTTCTATTTCGCCAATAATAATCGTTTTGAGGAGTATGACTTTAATTTTCCAAAGGTCTTAGAAGCGGAGGTATTTAATATTGTAGACAAAACACCTTATTCAGAAGAGCAGCCCATACCAGTTGATGTAGCATTACCAGAAGGAATCGTTTATAAAGTTCAAGTAGGGGCATTCAGAACTCAAATTCCTCAAAACCTTTATTCACAATTCGCACCTGTATCAGGTGAAAAGACAGGGACAGGACTTACGCGCTACGCCGTTGGTTTATTTAAGGCCTTTACTTCTGCTGACCTGGCAAAGAAAGAGGTGAGAAGCATGGGCTATTCAGACGCCTTTGTTGTAGCTTATAAAGATGGTGTGAGAATTCCGCTTTACGAGGCACGAGAAGCAAGTCAGGCCAATGGAGTGGAAGAACTAGCAAATAGATCATCAAACAACAATAATGATGTCGCTCGAAGTGAAACAAACACTCAAAGTGCAGAAACAAACATAACTTCAGGTGAATTAAATGCCACTCCAGCGGAGACTTTAGCTACAAATACTGAAATTTCTCCTGCTATTCCAGGTGAAATGGATTGGAGTCGATCAAACGGAAGTTTTTATACTGTGCAGGTAGGGGTGTATTCAAAACTAATCGACCAAAATCAATTGCCAGGAGTTAATTCGGTAATGATTGATAGAGTGAATAATAAGCTCTTTAGATATACATCTGGTCAATTCAATAGCCTACAAGATGCTCAAGCAGCAAAAGATCGAATTCGTGCTGCTGGAATTGCAGACGCCTTCATTACAGCATATCAAAATGGCAAAAAGGTAGCTGTTTCTAGCATGAGCCCCTCGCTGGTGTCAGAAGAACCTAGCCCAGAACAAGAAACAAATGTGGAGGATATTATCACCTATCAAGTGGTATTCGGAACCTTTATCAACGAAGTTCCATCAAACATCGCTCGCGCCATGTTGAGTCTTGAACGCAAGCATGGCGTAATCCAAAAGTCGAATGGTGAAAGCACAAGCTACCTCTCAAAACCAGTTTCGTCCAAAGCGCAAGCACAGCAAATTATCGCTTCATATAGAGCTCTTGGGGTTGAATTATCTGTGATTCAGACTTTAACGAATGGTGAACTGGGAGAGCAATGATGTCATTTTTTATGATTTCCGAACTTGCATCATTGTTAAGATAATGTGTTCTTTGTGTTAAGTAAAGAAGTATCTAACCAATCTAATATTCCTTTGAAAAAAATTACTCAATCCTTGCTCATTATTGCAGCGCTCTTTAGCCTAAGTCAATCAGCCCAAGCTCAATTGTATATCAATGAACTAATGGCCAGAAATAGCACGGGAATTAGTGATGATTTTTTCGAACAAGACGATTGGCTTGAAATCTACAACGCCGGAAGCATTACCAACTTGGCGGGCTATTTTTTGAGTGATGATCCCTTGCTCCTTACAAAGTGGGAGATTCCAAACACTAACGCGGGCTTAACAACTGTGCTCCCTAACAATCATATCCTCTTTTGGCTTGATAACGATATCACGCAAGGTGAAGATCACGCAAACTTTAGATTAAGCGGAGACGGAGAGACCATCTTTTTGGTGATGCCAGACGGTGTAACAATTATTGATTCAGTAACTTATCCGGTTCAAGCTCCAGACATTTCGTACGGTCGCTCTTGCGATGGATGTCCAGACTGGATATTCTTTGACAACAGTACTCCTGACGACAACAATGCGGAAGTGATTCCAAGCACAGAAACCTTGTTCATTAACGAAGTACTCACAAACAACACCTCAAACATTGTTGATGTCTTTGGAGAACACGAGGCTTGGCTTGAAATTTATAATCCCAACCCATTTCAAGTTAACTTGGCTCGTTATACATTAGAGGACGTGAATAGCGGAAGCGCTTATACTTTTCCAACGAGCAGCCCAATACTAACTACCATTGATGCAGAAGGCTTTATCGTTATTTGGATGGATGGTCAATTCGAACAGGGAGAAGACCACGCTTTTACCATCGACCCTTCTGGAGAATTAAGACTCAAGGGGGAAGATGAGAGTATTGTTGATACCTACAGCTACCAAGATGCGGGTGAAAACATCAGCTGGGGAAGAAGTACAGATGGAGGTCCCTCAAGCATTTCTTACACCATTCCAACTCCCCGGGTTACCAATACTTTAGTGATTGTTCAGCCAGAATTACTCTATATTAATGAAGTGATGACCACCAATTTGTCAGATACAACCGATGTCATGGGGGAATTTGAAGATTGGTTTGAGGTCTATAATCCAGGTCCAAATGCCGTTAATATCGCCGGTTACTATTTCACAGATAATCCTGCAAATCCAGATAAGTGGCGTGTTCCATTAGATCTGCCGAGCGAAACAACCATTCCAGCAGGAGGTTTTCTGCTTTTTTGGGCTGATGAAGACCAATCTCAAGGATGGAATCATACGAACTTCCGATTAAATAATGCTGGCGAAAGTTTATCGCTCTATAGTCCGGATGGATTTACGCTGGGCGACTTCATCGCCTTGGGCTTAATTGGTGATGATTTGACTTACGGAAGAGAAACCGATGGAAGTCCAAACTGGGTGAATTTCCTTGAAACAACACCCGAATATTCCAACAACGGCGCCACTGTGAACATTGCGCTTTTACAAGAAGATCAGCTTAAGATGTATCCTAACCCTGTGGCATCTGGTCAAATGGTTAAACTCACGGAAAGCGCTGATATTATTGTCTCCGAAATGGGAGGGAAGGTTTTAATTCGCGAAAATCAAACACTTGTTATAAATACAGATTCACTTTCTCGAGGACTCTATTTGGTTCAAATCAACCAGAAATACACATTAAAGTTGTTGATAAACTAAGTTAACTTGCTGAAAGTGTGGAATTATTCATTAACTTTGCGCCCCCAATTGGGGAAACCGTTATGTAGCTAACGGGCAAGTTAAACACTCTTATTCTGTGCTACTTAAGGAATAAGATACAAATGTAGTGCCTCCACATGGCGGAAGAAAACAAAGATTCAGTAGAAAATACTGAAGAAACTCAAGATCAAGCAGCCAATGCAGCTGCTGAAGAAACCACATCAACAGAAGAAACTGCTCCTGCAGCGGTAGAAGAAGATCAGGAAGACGACGTAGAGTTGGACCTTACTGTGCCTGAAGCTCCGTTTGATTGGGAAGCTTATGAGTCTGGACAAGATGAGTACACTAACGACGAGCGTGCGCGCTTGAGCGAAGTTTACGGAAACACCTTGACCAGTATTCAGGAGAAAGAAGTAATTGATGGAACTGTTATTTCTGTTGGTAAGAAAGAAGTTGTTATCAACATTGGCTATAAGTCAGAAGGTGTTGTTTCTTCTTCTGAATTCCGTTACAATCCAGATCTAGCTGCTGGTGATACCGTTCCGGTATACATCGAGAAGCAAGAGGATAAAGGCGGTCAATTGATCATTTCTCACAAAACAGCACGTGTACACAGTGCTTGGGAGAATGTTAATGGCGCTCTTGAAAACGGTGAAGTAATTAAAGGTGAAGTGAAATGCAGAACTAAAGGTGGTTTGATTGTCGATGTATTCGGTATCGAAGCCTTCTTGCCAGGTTCTCAGATCGACGTGAAACCAATTCGTGATTACGATCAGTTTGTTGGAAAATTGATGGAATTCAAAGTTGTGAAAATCAACCAAGAATTTAAAAACGTAGTTGTTTCGCATAAAGCACTTATCGAGGCAGAACTCGAAGAACAAAAGAAACAAATCATTTCTGGTTTGGAAAAAGGTCAGGTACTCGAAGGTATCGTGAAGAACATTACTTCTTACGGTGTATTCGTCGATCTTGGTGGCGTAGACGGATTGATCCACATTACAGATCTTTCTTGGGGTCGTATCAACCATCCAGAAGAAGTGGTTGAACTCGATTCTAAAATCAACGTGGTTATTCTTGACTTCGATGACGACAAGAAACGTATCGCTCTTGGTCTGAAGCAATTGTCTTCTCACCCATGGGATGCACTTGATGAAGGATTGAATGTTGGAGATAAAGTAAAAGGAAAAGTTGTTGTTTTGGCCGACTATGGTGCGTTTGTTGAAATCGCTGCCGGTGTAGAAGGTTTGATCCACGTTTCTGAAATGTCTTGGTCTCAACACCTTCGTTCAGCTCAAGATTTCTTGAAAGTTGGCGACGAGGTTGAAGCAGAAGTATTGACTTTAGATCGTGAAGACCGTAAAATGTCGCTCGGTATGAAGCAATTGATCCAAGATCCTTGGGCTGAAATCGAAAGCAAATACCCTGTACAGTCGAAACACAAAGCTACAGTACGTAACTTCACCAACTTCGGTGTGTTCGTAGAACTAGAAGAAGGAATCGACGGTTTGATCCACATCTCTGATTTGAGCTGGAGCAAGAAAGTGAAACACCCATCAGAATTCTGCGCTATTGGCGACGAACTCGAAGTGATCGTTCTTGAACTAGATAAAGAAAACAGAAGATTGAGTCTCGGACACAAACAACTTGAAGAAAATCCATGGGATGTATTCGAGAATGTATTCGAAATCGGATCTGTTCACCAAGGTACAGTAATCAAGAAAGATGGTGCTCAGGCAATCGTTACACTTCCATACGGAGTAGAAGGATACTGCCAAACGAAGCAACTTAAGAAAGAAGATGGCGCTACTGCAGAGTTAGAGGAAGTTCTTGATTTCATGGTATTGGAATTCAACAAAAACGCAAAACGCATCAATGTTTCTCACCTCAGAACTTATGAGGAAGGACCAATGCCAACTCCAACTGCAGCTAAGAAACCAGCTAAACGTGCAACAGGTACACGCGGTGGTTCTTCTGACGCAGTGAAACAACTCAACGAGAAAGTAGAAAGAACTACACTTGGTGATTTGGGTGTTTTGTCTGAATTGAAAGAAAAAATGGACGGTGACGCGAAAGACGCTGACGCCGATAAAGCAGCTGAATAAGCTTCTTTAATTTATCATACTCAAAATCCCTTCTCATCTAGAGAAGGGATTTTTTTGTATCTACAAGAATAAACGAGCAGAGCTTTTTATATTTGACGTAATTATGAAACCAACACCGCTCATCGATCAAGAACAGTTTAGATTAATTATCAACCGACTCTGCTTCGAATTGGTAGAAAACCACGATGATTTTTCGAATACTGTTATCCTAGGTATTCAGCCTAGAGGAATATACTTGGCTGAAAGAATCAAGGATACGCTGAAAGAGATTATACCTCAGGCTCAAATTGACTACGGTGTGCTCGACACTACATTCTTCAGAGATGACTTCCGAAGAAGAGAACAACCAATCGCAGCTAATGCTACTTCGGTTCCCTTCATTATAGAAAACAAAAAAGTAATTCTTATTGACGATGTGCTTTACACAGGAAGAACAATAAGAGCTGCAATGGACGCAATGTTGGCTTATGGCCGACCAAGTTTTGTTGAATTGCTCACTTTAGTTGATCGCCGTTTCTCACGAGAATTACCAATCGAAGCGAGTTATGTGGGAAAAGCCATAGACTCCATCGACTCACAGCGTGTTACCGTTGAATGGGCACATTTGAATAAAGCAAAAAAAGACCGAGTAGTACTTCATACCTCAGCGCACAATGAATAATCAACTAAGCGTACAACATCTACTTGGGATAAAAGACCTAACTCCCGAAGATATTCAACTCATTTTTAAACATGCAGATGAGTTTAAGGATGTGATCAATCGTCCTATTAAAAAAGTCCCTACACTCAGAGAGATTACCATCGCTAATATGTTCTTCGAGAACTCTACAAGAACAAAACTTTCTTTTGAACTCGCAGAAAAACGACTTTCAGCAGATGTTGTTAATTTTTCCGCAAGCGGAAGTAGTGTTTCAAAAGGGGAGACCCTCATCGACACAGTGAACAATATTCTTGCAATGAAAGTTGATATGGTGGTCATGAGGCATCCAAACCCAGGAGCTCATCAGTTTTTAAGCCAACACGTCAACACAACGATCATCAACGCTGGAGATGGAACTCATGAACACCCAACTCAAGCCTTACTGGATGCCTATTCCATGAGAGAGCAATTGGGCGAACTTCAAGGTAAAAAAGTACTTATTGTTGGTGATATTAAACACTCAAGAGTTGCGCTTTCTAATATCTTCTGCTTACAAAAGTTGGGCGCAGAAGTGATGGTTTGTGGTCCTTCAACACTCATTCCAAAACACATCGCTGAGTTGGGCGTTCAAGTTAGTCACAATCTTGACGAAGCCTTAGCCTGGTGCGATGTTGCCAACATGCTCAGAATCCAACTCGAACGACAAGGAAGCGATAACCATGTGGCCAATTTTCCTAGCCTAAGAGAGTATTCAATGAGATTTGGTCTGAGCAAAGCACACCTCGATAAACTTGATAAAAAAATCATTGTAATGCATCCCGGACCAATAAATAGGGGGGTGGAAATAACTTCAGATGTGGCCGATAGTGAGCATTCAATCATCCTCGACCAAGTGGAGAACGGCGTAGCTGTAAGGATGGCAGTGATTTTCTTGTTGGCTGCAAAAATCAAAAGAAACTGATAATTTTACTTATATTTGGCTAAACCCGATAGATTCCATGAAGTACGAAATTGAAAAGCGAGATAAAGTAGCAATTGTTAAAACCAAGATAGATAAGGTAGATGCGCTACATGCTCCTGAATTGAAGTCAGAACTCGTTCTATTGAACAAAGACGGAGAACGAAACATTATTCTCGATATGTCAGAATCAAGATACTGCGACTCAAGCGGATTGAGCGCTGTTCTTGTTGGTAACCGCCTTTGCAGAGATGCTAAAGGTTCTTTTGTGATTTGTGGACTTCAACCAACTGTGGCTAAATTAATTTCAATTTCACAATTGGATTCAGTACTCAAAATCACTCCAACCTTGAATGAAGCTGTTGACCTCGTCTATATGGAAGAGGTAGAACGTGACCTATAATAACAACTATGAAAAAACTTTTACTTTCTTTCGCCTTAATGGCTAGCTTGGCTGCAGGAGCTCAATGTGTTGCAGATTACGATTTTGGTGATGCTCCTTTTGGTGTTAGCCCAGACCCTATTCTTGGTGAGTCTTTTGATCAAGCTGCTTTAAATGAAGCTTATTCAGATGTGATTCACATCAAAGTTCCTACTTCAGCTGCTGATATCGACCCTACGTTCCCAGCAGCGGCGCCAATCGACTCTATTACTCTTGTTGGAGTAAACCTTGTTGATTTGAACAATGCAAATACCTACACTGTCCAAGAAATCGGTCTCAATATTGTTTGTAACAATAATGACGATTCTGTTGATCCTTGTACTTTCTACGGTGGAACACAATATTGTGCAAGTCTTGAAGGTACGCCTACAGTGGTTGGAGAATTCCAACTCATTATCGACGTTATCGGATACACCACCATTTTTGGTATCGTGGTTCCACAAGAAGTGTCTTTTGACCAATACAACTTCTCTGTTTTGGATCCAAACAGTGTTGAAGATCAAATCGTATTTGCATTAGGAATGGAGCAAAACTCTCCAAACCCATTTAGCAAGAATACGAGCATCGCCTATACTTTGCCCACAAACGAATCATTTGCATTTAAAGTAACAAACCTACTCGGTGAGGTCGTTTTTAATGAAACAGTAGTTGGCCAAAGAGGCGCTGGAGTAATTAACTTTAATGGATCTAATCTACAGGCAGGTATCTACTTGTACAGCATTGAAACTGCCAACGGCATGATTACTAAACGATTAATTATTAATCGATAAAGAAGAATCAAAATCTTATAAAACCTCCCCGTATCTTCGTGGGAGGTTTTTTTTTATGATGAAATTCGAAATCAACATACTTGGATGTGGAGCTGCACTCCCAACTTCCAAACGCTCCCCAACTGCGCAGGTTGTTCAAATTAATGAACAGCTTTTTCTTGTTGATTGCGGAGAAGGAACTCAAGCGCAATTGAGGAAGATGAAAATCAAATTCTTGCGCATCGATCACATCTTCATTTCTCACCTGCATGGCGACCATTACTTAGGTCTTCCAGGTTTAATTAGTACTATGCATCTCCTTGGAAGAAAGAAAGACATCAATATATACGGACCAAAAGGGATTGATGAAATCATGGAGGTGAACTTAAGAAACTCGTTTACACAATTGAACTTTGAGCTCAATTACCATTTCACTGACCATAAAGAACAAGAGATCTTACTTGAAAAGGATACCTTCAGTATCAAAAGCATCATTTTAAAACACCGCATACCATGCACAGGATTTCTGTTTCAAGAAAAGGAAAGAAAGCCTAAAATCAACAAATCAATCATCAAGGAATACAAACTCCTAATTCCAGAGATTCTCGCGCTTAAAAGAAAGGAAGACATTATTAGAGAAGATGGAAGCCTATTGTCTTGGGAAAGGCTCACAATCAAAGCCCCGAAGCCAAAGTCGTATGCCTATTGTTCCGATACCAAATACTACGAACGGGTAATTGAACAAGTAAAAGGAGCAACTTGTCTATATCATGAGTCAACCTTCTTGAATGATCAGAAAGACAGGGCAGCTAAAACGTATCATTCAACAGCCGAACAAGCTGCCGAAATAGCGAAACAAGCTCGTGTAAATCAACTTGTATTAGGACATTTTTCGAGCAGATATCGGGAACTAGAAGGTTTTCTTGAACAAGCTAAACCAATCTTCAATAACACCATACTCGCTGAAGAAGGTTTGACGATCACCGTTGAATAATAAATGTGTATAAGTATTCTTGATTGTAGAACTTCTAGCACCTACCTTTGTTATTTAGATTCAGTTTAAATAATGGAAGAGGTAAAAGTCATCATAGCAGACAGTAATCAGTTAATACGCTTTGGTTTAAGTGCTATACTGAGAAATTACGACGGTCTGGCAATAGTTGGAGAAGCCACGAATGAAGCCGAACTCCAAGAAATGATTTCTAATTTCCATCCAGATGTAGTAATGATTGATTTTCTTGCTGATGGTTTTTCAGTAGATACGGTAAATCGATGCAAACAAGGTCCACGCGCTCCAAAATTTGTGGCAATTACCTCAGAACAGTCAGGACACACCATTGTAAATGCACTCAAGGCCGGGGTGGATAGCTACATTAAAAAAGACTGCGACATCAATGAAATTGTAGATTCAGTTAAAGAAACTGGAGCAGGAGGGAAGTTCTTCTGTGGACAAATTCTAGACGCCATTGCTAAAGAGAGCATTGATGTTCATGACTTGAATTTACTTCAGGTTTCTTGCGAGCCAGTGAGTCTTTCTGCCAGAGAGCTAGAAGTAATCACCCTAATTGCCGAAGGTCACACAAACACGCAAATTGCCGACAAGCTTTTCTTGAGCAGCCATACGATAACGACACACCGCAAGAACATCATGCAGAAACTTGGTGTTAATAATACAGCCGCCATTGTAATGTATGCCGTAAAATCCGGACTAGTTAGCCCAAACAAGTTTCTCTTTTCGAAGCTCAGCTAAGAACTTTTGGGAAGTTTTAGAGTTTCGTGACCTTCATCTGCTAACGAAAGTCGTAAATTCGCAGGAAATGAG
>JAQWFN010000078.1 GCA_029238785.1 Flavobacteriales bacterium
ATCATTTCAAGCGCCTTTGCAATGCAATCAGCATGGTCAACTTGAATGAAAAAGCCCCTAATTTGCCCCAAGACCTCACGAATAATAATGAAGTCTTGAAGGTTATCTTCAACTACTAAAATCTTGACTTTCAAGCTGCTCATGACTACGCTTTGGGAAGAGTAAAACGAATTTCCAAGTGTTCTCCTTCAGTTGCCCACATTTCGCCTCCATTGTGCTCTACACAAGTTCTGGCAAGGGCTAGCCCCATTCCAATGTGCTGCTGTGATTTCTTCCCACTTGAAAACACATCAAATATTTGATTTAAAGTTATCGTTTTTAAGCAATCATTTTGAGCAATGCACACAAATTCTACTTTATCCCCTAACTGTTTCGAAGAGATGTGATAGCTACTCACTTCCTTTCCAGAATGGTCTAATACATTTTGAATCAACTCTTTAAACACGGTTATCAATTGCTCTTCAACAACCACTACCTCATCATCACAATCAAAAGAAAAGACAATTTCTCTTGCTTGAAGTTCTGAACGATACATGCTATTCACTTCTGAAAGTAAGGCCTTCGGTTTGAGAGCGATTTTCTCTTGGTTCGTTCTTGTAACACGAGAGAGGTCAACAAGTGCATTAATCATCCTTTTAAGCTGATCTGCATTTTGTAAAGCCATGTTCAAGTATTCTCCACCGCTTTCCTTGCCCGCATTGTTTTGCGCCAATTTGATAAAAGACGATACCATTCTCAAAGGCTCATTCAAGTCGTGAGAAATAGCATAGACGAATCTATCAATATCTGTTTTCGGAGGGTTCAAACCCAGTTTTTTAGCGCTCATGGCAGTAGTTTCAAGCATTGGCATTTTCTGCAAGGACATCTTCAATTATTTGCGGTAATTCTGCGAATTGTTTGTTCTTACTTATGCAGCGCTTTACCCCTTCTGACAAGGCCATCTTCACAGTATATTCATCATTTGAATTGGACAGAAACACCACTGGAACGCGTATTCTCAAGCTGCTCATCAACTTAATAAAATCGAAGCCATCAATTGTTGGCATAGAAATATCGAGCAGAATTAAATCAATCCCATTTCCGCTTAGTACTGATATCGCCTCGGAAGTGGTTAAAGAAGTTTCTACATCAAAACCATGCTGGTCTAAGAGCATTTTCGTCATCTTCAGGGTAACAATTTCATCATCTATCAACAAAAGTCTTTTCTTCATATTGTCTTGTCAGGACAACGAAAGTAAGCCCCTCATTGGGCTTATTTGGTAAGCTTAGTTCCCACAAGGATGTAGGACAAATCCGACAAATGATTAACTTACCGAACCAAAACCTTACAAAATGAAACATCTCTTCTCCCTTGCCCTCCTAATTACTAGTTTTCAGGGTCTTGCTCAGCTGGTTAACCTTGAATTATTAGAATCCTTTAGTATTTCAGAAGTGGAACAAATTGTGAACGACTTTGGGGTTCCTAACAATACCATTAATATCACAAGTGGAGTTGATTATTACCGCGTAGAATACATGACCGAACACCCCAATGGAGAAATGGTTTTGGTGTCAGGAGGGATTGCCGTTCCCAACGATGTAGGTTCTTGTGCAAGCCCTATTGCATCGTACCAACACGGTACTACTACAGTTAGAACTCAAGTACCTTCTTTTCTAAATGGTGAAGGACTTCTTGGGGTGATGTATGCAGGATCGGGCTACATAGTTACGTTGCCCGATTTTATTGGGCTTGGTGTTTCTGAGCTCTTTCACCTTTATGTTCATGCCGATTCTCAAGCCAGTACCAGCTTAGACCTGATTCGTTTGGCTTCAAACGAGCTTCAAGAAGAATTGGGCTACACTTGGAACGAGCAACTTTTTCTTTTTGGTTATTCTCAAGGAGGCCACGCCACAATGGCCCTACATAAAATGATTGAAGAAGAGTTTCCAGAAGAATTCACCGTTACAGCAAGCGCTCCAATGAGCGGGCCATATGATATCTCGGGCACTCAAACCAACATGATTATTGCTGATGCCCCTTTCTCTTTCTCAGGCTTTTTGCCTTATGTAACTATGGCTTATCAAGCGGCTTACGGGAATTTATATGACAGCCTTGAAGAAATTTTCGTAGAACCCTATGCCACTACCTTACCCGATTTGTTCGACGGCACAAATAGCATAGGATACATCTCAACTCAGCTTCCTGCTATTCCAAATCAAATGCTCCTTCCTGAGGTGTTTGAGGCCTTTCAGAACGACCCAAACCACCCTTTGAGGCTGGCTCTTGCTGATAACGACGTTTACGACTGGGCACCAACAGCACCCGTAACCATGTACTATTGCACGGAAGACGAACAGGTGGATTATAACAACTCTCTTGTGGCTTTAGAAGCCATGACCAACAATGGTGCAACAAACGTTAGCGCCTTGAATGGAGGTGCGTTTGACCATGGAGGTTGCGCGCCACTTGCTTTTCTGGGTTGCTACTTTTTCTTTGAAGACTACCGACAAGATTCCTTTTCATTGGTTTATAATGTGCTTGTTAGTGACGCTAGTTCAGGCGATGTTTCAGATGGAGCATTGAGTTTTAACCTCATTGAGGGGGATGAGAACTATACTCTGGAGTGGAGTAATGGTGATAATGGACAAAGCATAGAAAATTTAGCTCCAGGCGAGTATACGCTCACCGTCACAGACCCATCAGGCTGCACTTCAACAGAAAGCTATGCCATCTCTTTCCCTGGTGTTTTAAGTGAACTTGACTTTACTTGGAAACTGTATCCCAATCCTAGTAACAGCTTAGTGAATATTGATTGGCCTTTCAGCTCTGGTAATTTCGATGTGTTTGATCTACAGGGGAAAGTTGTTTTGAGTGGACCAATTCAAAAGGGATTAAATCAACTCTCTTGCAACTCACTCCTTACAGGAATATACCATGTACGAATTAGCACTCCCGATGGTTTTTTCAATCGTCGTATTGCTATTGAAAAATAAGAGCCGCTTAGTTATAGCCGCTTTTCTTTTCTTCTTTCAGTTCTATAATTTCCTTTTCGAGGTGTTCGATGTAGCGCTGAACATATTCATTGCTTGAAAATTGCATGTTCTCAGCGCGTGCCCCTGTTCCCTGTACGTATTTATTTTGGCTGATATTAAAAATCTGCGACGACTCGAATTCAAAGAGCGCTGCTGGTTGAACATTTAATAGCACTGCAATTTGCTCAACGCGAGAAACGCATACATCAACGCTTCCTCGTTCAACGTTGTTGTAGCCACTAGTGCTCATTTCCAGAGCTTCAGCCATCTGTTCCTGAGATAGTCCTTTCTCCTCCCTAAGGCGTTTGATGTTCTTGATGATGGTAGCTTTCAAGTGCTCTTGTCCCATGATACGAATGATTTAATAGTGACGAGATAAAGGTAAATCAGCTCAATTAAAAATCCCATTTCATCCACAAACTAAAACAGCCTACTCACAAAGTTCTTGATTACATTTCTGCAACTACTCTTCCCTTTGTTTTACCGTTTAGAATCAAGTCCATTTGCGCTGGAATCTCCTCTAAACTGCAGAAACTAGCAATTTCCTCAAGGTGATCTGGTCTCCATTCTTGAGCTAATTTCTCCCATACCAATGTTCTGATATTCATCGGCGTTTCTGCGCTATCTATGCCCAGAAGGTTCACTCCATTCAGAATAAAAGGGTAGATGCTCATGTCGAATTCAGCCCGATCAACTAAGCCAATCGTTGCAACAGAGCCATTTCTTCCACATTTCTTAAGTAAGGTTACCAGGGTATTCCCGCCAACATTATCGATGGCTCCCGCCCATTCTGAACGAAGTAAGGGTCTTCCACTTTCGTCGTTTACAGCACTTCGATCGAGCACCTCTTTCGCCCCAATAGACAAGAGATAGCCGACTGCCTCTTGCTTTCCGCTGGATGCCAAAACCTCATAGCCCGCCTTTTTCAAAATAGCCACAGCCATCGAACCAACTCCTCCACTAGCGCCAGTAACCATGATCGGACCCATTGCGGGCCTTTGCCCATTGTTTTCCATCTTGTAAAGGGCCAGAGCTGCTGTATATGCCGCTGTACCCATAATCATGGCCTCCTTCAAGCTCATTTTTTCAGGCAAAGGCACAATCCATTCGGCGGGAACCGAAATGTACTCGGCAAATCCCCCTTTGGTGTTCATCCCTAAATCATAACTCGTGCAAATAACCGCCTGTCCGGGCTCGAACCTGCCGCTCTTGTCTTCTTCAACAATTCCACATGCATCTACACCAGGAGTGTGAGGATAAAAACGAGAAACTCCTTTATGTCCTGATGCCGATAAAGCGTCTTTGTAATTTAAAGCGGCATATTTCACTTTAATGAGCACATCATTGGCCGGCAAAAAACCTTGATCAACCAGCTCAACTCCTTTCGAAAACGATCCCTCCTCATTCTCTCTTACCACTAGTGCACGGTACTTTTCCATGTTTATTCAAACGCTTTTAAGGCATGAAATTCATAACCTTGATGACTTAAATCCTCCAATACTCTTGGCAGTGCTTTTAACATTCTTGGCGCAGCCTTCTCACTATCGTGAAAAACCACAATCGATCCTTCCACCACATTTCTTACAACATTCTGATAGCATTGTTCTTCGTTCACCTTCGCATCAAAATCAGCACTAAGCACATCCCACATCACAATCTCACACCTCGACTTCAAGCAGTCTGTTTGCGCTTTTGTAATTCTACCATACGGTGGTCTGAAAAGCCTAGAATTGATCACTTCAGCACACTTCAAATAATTTCGAGCATAGTCAAAAGTGCTTGTTTTCCAACCATTCACATGCTGCTCTGTGTGATTACCTAGTGCATGACCTGCATCAAGTAAGGCCCTCACGACTTCAGGGAAACAACGCACATTTTCACCCACACAAAAGAAGGTCGCCTTAGCATTGTAAGGGCTCAGTAATTCCATCACCTCTAATGTGATTTCAGGATGCGGACCATCATCAAAAGTAAGGTAAACATGTTTTTCCTTGGTGGGAACTGACCAAAGTAAATCCTTTGCTAAAGGCCTGATGATGTTTGGTGTTTTAGTGAAATACACACCGCAAGATACAATCGCCCGTGGAGAAATGATTAGTTTTGAGATTGAATTATGAAGGCAGCAGTACTAGTAAAAAATGGAAAGGCATCAGAAGCTTTTCAAATCAAAGAAATCCCAGATGTTCAGGCGAAGGCCGGACAAGTTCTTGTTCAAAGCGAGGCATTTGGTTTGAATTTCGCCGATGTTATGGCGCGAAATGGTTTGTACCGAGAAGCACCTCCCTTGCCGAGCGTTTTGGGCTATGATTTTGTAGGTAGAGTTGTGGCCACAGGATCTCCTGAACTAAATTATTGGTTGGGCAAAAGGGTTGCCGGTCTTTCTCGCTTTGGAGCTTATGCCGAACTCATCGCCACTCAAGCCGACGGTATTGTTGAAATCAGCGAAAGCCTCGATGCTGCCAAAGCAACCGCCTTGGGAACACAATACGCTACAGCCTACCATTCTGCTTGTCAGCTCACCAAGCTCCATGCAGGAGATCGAGTACTAATTCATGCTGCTGCGGGTGGAGTTGGGACGGCTTTGGTTCAACTTGCGCTGTGGAAAGGCTGCACCATTTTTGCCACTGCAGGAAGCGACGAAAAAATTGAAACCCTCAAAAAAGCAGGTGTTCATTACCCCATCAATTATAGAAAAAAAGACTACGAATCTGAAGTAAAACGCTTGCTCGCCGGTAAGCGATTAGACCTCACTTTCAACCCAATTGCAGGAAGCACCTTTAAAAAAGATTTGCGCTTATTGGGTTCTTCTGGAAGGATGATTTTGTTTGGAGCAGCAGAAAGATCGGGCAAAAAAGGAGGCAAACTCGCTACACTAAAATTCCTTTGGAGCATGGGCTTGATGATGCCCATTCTGCTCATGGCCAAAAGCCGTTCCATCATGGGCGTGAACATGCTCAAAGTTGCCGATCATCGTCCAGAACGCATTGGCGCGGCACTTCAAGATTTAGTGGAATTGATGAACCAGGGCATTATCGACCCTAAAGTGGGGGAAATTGTTGGCATTAATGACTTGGCCCGCGCGCATGACGATTTGGAACACCGAAGAACTGAAGGCAAAATCGCCGTGAAATGGTAAGCAAAGATTAAGCTACTTTGAGTGCATTCTTTTGACTAATTTCGTAGCGAAATTAGAAAGCCCAAAGCACCATGGAATACAATTTTTCTGCCATCGAAAAGAAATGGCAAAAAAAATGGAAAGAAGCGCAAACTTACCGTGTTGAAGAAGACCATTCAAAAGAGAAGTTTTATGTCTTAGACATGTTTCCTTATCCATCTGGGGCAGGCTTGCATGTTGGACACCCACTGGGATATATTGCTAGCGACATCTATGCACGCTACAAAACACATCTCGGCTTTAACGTGCTTCACCCCATGGGCTATGATAGTTTCGGTTTGCCGGCAGAGCAGTATGCGATTCAAACTGGACAACATCCAGCCATCACCACAGAAAACAACATCAATCGCTATCGCGAACAGCTCGACCAAATAGGATTCAGTTTCGATTGGAGCCGAGAAGTAAGAACCAGCGACCCGAGTTATTATAAGTGGACCCAATGGATCTTCGCCCAACTTTTTGATGCTTGGTATAACCTCGAAAGCAACAAAGCAGAACCCATTTCTACGCTCATTTCAAAGCTAAACGAAAACGGTACCTACAACTTAGAAGCAGCCTGCGAAGATGATTGGTGGAAACACCTCAAAAAAGAAGACTTCCCGCATTTTGGAGAACATTTTTGCGGTGAACTAACAGCAATTGATTGGCAAAGTCTCAACAGTAAGCAACAACAACTTGTGCTCATGCACTTCCGCTTGGCTTACTTGGCTGATTCGTGGGTGAACTGGTGCCCTGAACTAGGAACAGTGCTCGCCAACGATGAAATCAAAGACGGCGTTTCAGAACGTGGCGGACACCCTGTAGAAAGAAAACTTATGCGTCAATGGAGCATGCGAATTTCAGCTTATGCAGACCGACTCATCAGTGATCTCGATGGCCTCGATTGGAGCGATTCCATCAAAGAAATTCAGCGCAACTGGATTGGGAAATCGACCGGCGCTCGTGTTGTATTTAAGGTAGCCGACGCAGAAGGAAGCATTGAAGTTTTCACAACCCGGCCAGACACCATCTTTGGAGCAAGTTTCATGGTACTCGCCCCTGAGCATGAATTGGTGAGCAAAATCACTACAGAAGAGTACAAAGAAGAAATTGACACTTACATCTATAACGCAAGCTTAAAAACAGAGCGCGATCGTCAAAGTGATGTTAAAAATATCAGCGGTGCCTTCACAGGTGCTTATGCCGAACACCCCTTCACGGGCAAGAAAATTCCAATTTGGATCGGTGAATATGTGCTTGCTTCTTACGGAACAGGTGCAGTAATGGCCGTTCCTGCAGGGGACCAGCGCGATTTTGATTTCGCAACGCACTTCTCAATTCCTATTATCAATGTTTTCGAAGGAGCTGATTTGTCTGAAAACGCCTGTACAGACAAAAGTGTAGCACTTCAAAACAGCGGTTTCCTCGATGGTAAGTCGGGAAAAGAAGCCATCGATTTAGCCATTGAAGTTATGGAATCAGAGGGTTTTGGTGAAGGGAAAACCAACTTCCGCTTGAGAGATGCTGTTTTTAGCAGACAACGATATTGGGGCGAACCCTTCCCTATTTACTACCAAGACGGCTTGCCTCATCTTGTGCCCGAAGGAACTGTAGTTACCCTGCCCGAAGTAGATAAATACCTACCAACTGCCGACGGAGAACCGCCGCTTGCAAGAGCTGAAAAATCAGCCTGGCCAGTGTTCTTCGGCGACCACATGGAATACAACACCATGCCTGGTTGGGCCGGTTCGAGCTGGTACTTTTTGAGGTATATGGATCCGCAAAACGACACTTGCTTTGCCGATAAAGCTAAAATCGATTACTGGAATCAGGTTGATTTGTACATCGGTGGAGCTGAACATGCTACGGGCCACCTGCTCTATGCACGTTTCTGGACCAAGTTTCTTTGCGATTTAGAACACATTCCTTTTCAAGAGCCTTTCGCTAAAATGATCAATCAAGGGATGATTCTTGGTAGATCAAGTTTGGTTTACCGCCTACAAGTTCGCAGCAAAGTGAAGGGGATAAACAAAGACGCTTCAAGCGGATTCTATATTTCAAACGACCTTCGCGAAGCACTTGAAAAAACAGCTGCTGAATGGACAATTACTGACTTTATTGGCGCTTTGAAAACACATGAAGCACTAACAAATTATTCAGCTCTCGAAGACAAACTTCAAGCGCTAAACGAAAATGGCGATGCCAAGGTGTGGTTTGCACGCCAACATGTGCTGATTGACCATGTAGACAACGACGAGCTGAACCTCGAAAGCATTCGCGATTGGCAACCTGAATTTGCGGATGCCACCTTTATTTTAAACCAAAATGGCAAATACACTTGTGCTTACGAAGTAGATAAAATGTCGAAACGTTGGTACAATGTGGTGAATCCAGACGACCTCTGCGAGAGGTATGGTGCCGATACCCTCCGTTTGTATGAAATGTTCCTTGGTCCGCTTGAACAAAGTAAACCTTGGGACACCAAGGGCATCAATGGAGTGCACAATTTCTTGCGTAAGTTTTGGCGCCTGTTTCACAATGCGGAACAGCAGTTCGAAGTGAGCAGCGGGCCCGCTTCAAAAGACGAGTTGAAAGTGCTTCATAAGACCATCAAAAAAATCAGCGACGACCTCAATAGAGGATCATGGAATACCGTTGTTTCTGCTTTGATGATTGCGGTTAATGAGCTGAGTGATTTAAAGTGCAACAAGCATGCTATTCTTAAAGACATGTGTGTTCTCTTGTCTCCTTACGCTCCTCACATGGCCGAAGAGCTGTGGGAGAAACTGGGCGAAAGTGGAAGCATCACAAAAGCAAGTTGGCCTATTTTTGACCCTGCAGTTTTGGTGGAAGATGAGTTCGAGTACCCTGTTTCCTTTAACGGAAAAATGAGATTTAAACTTTCATTCCCTTCAGAAATGTCGCCGAAAGACATCGAAACTGCTGTTTTAGCGCACGAACAATCGGCCAAATATTTAGACGGAAAAGCTCCTAAAAAAGTAATTGTGGTGCCTAAACGAATTGTGAATATCGTACTTTAATTTGGACCAAATTGACCTTTGTTTTCCCTACTAATCGCGTCAATATCTTTCACTAAATCAATCACTCTAAACTCCACACGACGGTTTCTAGCGTGCATTTCCTCGGTGCAATCTTCTTCGTTCTCGCAGCGAATTTTAGGCATGGTTTCTCCATAACCCGTTGCACTTAGTCTGCTTGGGTCAATTCCGCGTGCAACAAGCCAAGCAACTGCTCCTTCGGCGCGTTTTTGAGACAATTCCAAGTTGTATTCATGAGAAGATCGTGCATCAGCATGAGCCATGATTTCACCAGTCATGTCTGGGTATTTGAGCATCAACTGATAGAGTACTTCTAAATCATCTATGGCCGGCTTTTCTAAAGTTGTGCTGTTTCGATCAAAATAAATGTGGTAAAGCTGCACAATCTGTCCCTCAACCAAGCGCATGTCTGGATGAAGTTCATTACTTGCTAAAGCCGTTTTCCCACTTGGCCAAATCTCCATATTCAGCTCATATTCTTGAACATCTTCTGAGAGCATGAACTCCAGCAGCTCAGAACTAGCGTTTAATCCCACCGCAACAATTCCGTAAGGTACATTTGCTTCAATAGGAAGTAAAAATGCACCATAGGCATTGCTCTGCATGGCAAGAGCTTCGTTAGTTAGAAGGTTGATTAACTCAATGTCTGCACCGCTTAAACCACTTCCGTAAGGCATTTCAAGTACTTTCCCCTTGATATAGCGCTGCTGACTTAAACCTGCCTCGTCTCTACTCAAACCGAGCTTCACCTGAAGTACATCTCCCTCATTCATCAAGGAAATATCAAATGCTTGTTCACTGCTACAAACTTCGCTGTTTTCGAAGCCCTCCGCATAGCTTGTTATCACTACATCATCAGCTTCGGAAATCAAGACCTTGAACTCTCCTAAGCCCTTTGCATAAGCTGTTCTGGTAAATTCGCCGTCTACCGTAATGTCAACACGTGCGCCTGGAACGGGCATACCTGTTGTGCAGTCAAGCACTTGTCCTTCTATAAAAATTCCCTTCTCAAACTTGAAGCTCAAGATGTCGTCTGAACGATTTGCATTACGATTTGAAGTAATGAAACCATGCTTACCATCTTCAAAAAAAGCAATACCAAAATCATCTTTTGGGCTGTTTAAAGGAGCTCCAATGTTCTTAGGAGCCAACCAAACTCCGTCTTCTCTCTTCGTTTTAAACACGTCCAAACCACCGAATCCAACGAGCAAATCTGAAGAAAAATACAAGTCTCCATTCTTCTTAAAACTCGCGAAAACCTCAGTTCCCGGTGTATTGATTCCATCATCAAAAGCTTGAGGCAAACCCCAATTTCCGTGCTCATCTCGCTCTACAAAGAAGAGATCCATACCTCCCATAGTGCCCAAACCATCGGAGCTGAAAACCAAAGTTTGACCATCTGGCGACAATGCTGGATGTGCAAAATTGAAAGAAGAATTAACAAATGGTAAGGTCTGAATAAGCCAAACACTGTCTTTTTTGATGTAGTGTTTCAAGCTCAATCTTGTATTGTTCTGCTCATCAAATTGTCGCTTTTTTGATAGAACATTGCTCGTTGTGATGAACAATTCCTTACCATCAGCAGAAAAGCAAAGCGGACCTTCATGCAAGTCACTTTGAGGAATCTCGCCAAAATAAGCAGCTCTATCGCTTGGGAAATCATTAATTAGTGGTGCCGCAAAAACATCTGTGAAAGGCGCACTGGTCCAGGGGTCTAACTCTCCCGGTCGTGCTGTAACTCCTGGTCTGTTTGTTACAAAAAGTAAGTTGGAACCTAATATGAAGGGTGCAAAATCAAGGTCGTTTGAATTGAGGATCAGAGGCTGAATAATACAGGTCTCATCTTCAGGAATACCCGCAGACAAAGCCTCACAATAGTCGCTTAATTGCTGCGAAAGCCGGATTTTATTCTCATCCGTTTCGGCAAGCATGTATTTCCCCAACCATTGAATAGCTGATTCATACTTTTCGTTGCTGATGAGCAATTGGCTGTACCACAACTTTACTTCGGGAAGTTCATTCATGTACACCGCCCTGTTAAACCAGTACTCCGCCAAGTTGGTTCTATCTGTTCGCCAATAAGATAAAGCGAGATTGGTTACGGCTTCACCATTGTCCAAGTCTTTTCGAATTGCCTTATTGTACAGCTCTATAGCCACTTCGTAATGATGATGCTCAAAAGCTTCATTGGCCTGTCTCATCTGAGCAAGCATTGCGCTCGATACCAAAACAAAAAGCAGTGTAAAAGTGATGTTAAAGTGCTTCATCATGATTAAAAGAATCTTGGGTGATAGAATCCGTCTTTTTTCTTGCGAAGATCAAAACCGATAAAAATCTCATGTGCTCCTCCATTTCCTTGAAGCTGAGAAAAAGTCCAGTCGTAGGCATAACCTATAGTCAATTCGGCGGTAACGAGATATTGTAAACTAAGTGAAATAGCATCCAGATGGCGGTAAGAAAGGCCCGTCCAAAGTTGGTTTTTGATCAAAACGCTTCCACTTAAATCGAGCTGAAGCGGCGCACCAGAGATGTACCTTAGCATAGCACTTGATTTCAAGTCGAGCTTCGGAGAAATTGCAAAAACATGCCCTCCATTCAAAAACAGGGCTTGTGCACCAATCATTTGGGCACTTCTTTGATTTTGATCGCCCATATACTCATATTTCTCCTCCAAAAGCTGTGGCGCTGCAAAACCAATGTAAGATCTATCTGTATGATAAAAAGCACCAAACCCAAGGTTAAATGCATTGTCACTCAAATCTGCTTGAGGAATACTTTCATCGCCAGCTTGATCTGGATTGGTATTGGTCCATTGCACGCTCCAGTTGCTCAATTGAGCACTCAAACCAAAGCGCAAATAGCCCTTTGACAATTCCAAGTTATACGCTCCTTGTGCGCGAATTGCAAGCCGCTCGCTTATTCCAATTTGATCATGCCAAACCAAAAGCCCTGCTCCTAGCTGACGGTTAGCCAGGGGCGAGTGTACCGAGAAGTTTTCAGTTGAAGGAGCGCCCTCTAGGCCTAGCCATTGTCTTCGCATGAACAAATTCCCGCTCAAGCTTTCTTTAAAACCAACATAAGCCGGGTTGATGGAGCTTTGGTCCCACATAAATTGGGTATGCTGAATTTCTTGTTGAGCAAATGCGCTGGAGACAAGCAACATCATCACCAAGAATACCGAACTAATTTTCAAGTCTTGTTTCATCTTTTGTCCTTATTGAATTGTGATGTAACCTTGTTTCATTGTCTTCTGTCGAGATGTATCGATGAAGGTGAAGAAGTACGTACCAGACGAAACAGGCTCTCCATTGAATGTTCCTTCCCAATCATTTTGGTAATTCTCCGCTTCGAAAATGATGCTTCCCCAACGATTATGTATGATCAAGCGGTGCTCTGGAACACGATCTAGGCCTTCGATTCTGAGGGCATCATTTACTCCGTCTCCATTTGGGGTGATGATGTCAGGGATACCTAAAAAAGGATCAACATCAATAGTCACTAAAGCCGTATCGCAACGTTGCGGACAATCCTCGTAGCATCGGGCATAGATAAACTGGTCTTCACCAAAAAAGTCAATTTCTGGCCTGTACTCTACATAATCGCCTCCGGCAACATTCCATGTTCCAAAGTTGGGTACATCAAGCATGTAAATACTTACTGCGAACTCACTCTCGGGATCGTTCAACTGCACTTCCAAATCTACAGGGTCGCCAGCCACTACTTCATAAACATCTGCGAGAGCTATCGGGGCTTCGGGAACAAGCACCGTTTGTGTGGTACTTGAATAAACACCACAACCTGCATTAAATAAGCTCCACTCAAATTGATAGACATTGCCCTCTTCAAGACCCAAAACATTGCTCGACACCGCATTAGGAGAGACTATATTCACCTCAGCATTTGTTGTTGTCCATTCACCACTAATCCCAGGATCATTCAGAGAAAGCAATAAAGCTGAGTTTCCATCACAGGAGAGGATACTGTCATTTACCGTTGCAAAAACATTCGGGATGAAATCTACTTGAACGGCAACTTCTTCTTGTGCCGACCAACAAAAACCATCAAAGATTGAAATCAGATAACTGCCAGACACTTCAACTGAGCTATTCTCAATACTGAAAGAAGCATTGTTACTCAAAACGGTTTCATTTGATGGCAAAACGTATTCATATGCTTGTGCCGATGCAAGTACATCGAGCTGCATTTCCTCCCCAACACAAAGCGGCGAATTGCTGTTTACTATTGGCGCGTTTGGTCGAGGAATGATCTCGAGATCAATCGTATTGGCAGGGCTCGAACAAGCACTGCTCGTAATCACCAAACTATAAACTCCCGCGTTGATGTCGCTCAAATTTTGAATCACAGGAGGTGCAGCCAGATTGGAAACAAATCCGTTCGGACCAAGCCATTGATACTCGTCGGCATCTGCATCTGTGCTCAAGGCGAGGTTTCCGCCTTCACAGAGCACTCCATCAGCTCCCAAAATATCACCTGCATCGGGAATTTCATTAATGTTTACGTTGAGTGGAGCAGACAATGCACTCGTGCAGCCATTAGCACTAACTTGAACCTGATAGCTTCCGTCATCATCTGTATTTGTTTGGTCGATGTTGAGTTGAGCAAGGCTTGTTGTTAGCTGAATTCCACTTGGCAGTTGCCAAGTGTAAGCACTTGCATTGGGCACGCTGGTGCACGAGAGGCTCAGTTCATCACCAAAACAAATCTGAGTATCTCCAGAAATACTTGGGGGCGCTGGTGCCGCTGTAATTTGAACTAGACTACTTGCCACTTCAGATTCACAAGCAAACTCATTACTTACATACAGGCTATACGTGCCTTCATCAGACTCATCAACATTCAAAATAACCGCTTGAGGACTACTTGACTGAAAACCTATTGGTCCGGTCCAGAAATAATCAAAACTTTCACCGTCACCGCTGATTAAAGCTTCTAGAACCAAGTCGTCAGTTCCATTGGCACACTGAATTGAAACGTCCTGTAAACTTACTACGGGAACGCCCACCACATTCACTTCAAAAGGAATACTCAATGGGGTGCTACACTCTCCAATGCTCACAACCACACTGTAAGCTCCCTCTAAGGCATTTGTGGCGTTAGGTACATTTAGGATATTGTTGTTGAAGCCATTAGGTACTCCCGGACCAGACCATTGATACTGCACATCAAAACCCTCATAACTTTGAACTTGCAAATTCATGTTCTCTCCTGCACAAACGTTTGCTGTTCCTGAAATTACCGGCATGTTCAACTCGCCACTACTAACATCAACACTCTTACAATCTTGTGCTCTAAGGTCGTTTTGTAAGCCGCCAGGATCTTCTTCTCTGCCTGTTCTCGGGTAAGCCAAGGGATGTATTGGGCCATAGTCCAAAGTGTCAAGATGCTGTTGGTGCGCGCTTGACCAGATGACGTCCGCACAAAGGTCAATTTCATTACAAGGTGGAAAGTTATCATTCACCCTTAACTCAAAAATCAAATCACATTCGATGTCTTGCGGAATACTGTCCCACTTCATCGTAATCAATCCAAGATTTTCATTAGCACTGATTTGAATCAAGGATTCGCATTCAGTCAGGAATGAACCAGGAACAAGGCTCAAACCGAAAGGCAAATCTTGAATAATTTCAACATCGTAGGCAGTGCTCTCAGAAGCATTCAAGTGAAAAACACTCACCGTAGCTTGTGTGGTTTGTCCTGGACTTAAATTGGTCTGGCTCAAATCCAGATTAGTGCCTAAAAGTGACTCACGAACTCTGACACTCACTTCGGTTATTTCATCAACTGGGGCGGAATTACTGCCTTTTCTATAGTTTAAAATCGACTGGGTAGTAAGGAGGTGTCCTGAAATATTGTCTTCCACGTTGGTCACCACCGCCCTAAATCTAATAATCACTTCTTCCGGGTCAGTGTTGTCGCTTGCTGTATTCACAACATCACCAAAATCCAGCAAGAACCTTCTACGTTCATTTTCTACTCCTAGTCCAACACTGCTTACCTCTACTCCCCCAACAATTGAGTTCAAATTTCCATTCGTATAACCAAACACATTAATGTCTGCACTGGCAGAAATGATGTCTTCAAACACCAATCCTGCTGGTAAAATACATTCATATACTGACTCTCTGGTTCGGCCTTCAGGGAAGGTAAGTACTGTTTCAAAGACAATCACTTCACCAACATGCACCTCTTCCAAATTTCCTTTGTAACCCGGAACAATATCCACTACAGTAGTGCTTATTTGCGGGCGTCTTATTGTTATTGACGCGCCATCGCTTACAGGATCGAATCGATTTGTTCCTCCTGGTACAGCTGCCCAGGTAACTTGTGCATTATTAGCGTTTTGATTTCTACTTAAAGCGCCACCTGCCACTTGACATTTGTAATTCACAAACACTCGGTTTCCATCAGGAGATTCTGCTTGAGTTGGAATCACTGGAATCGCCAAGCCGGCGCTGAACAGGTTTCCCGTAGCGCTAACTGGATTACCAGCTTCATCAAGCACATCTTCTAAATAGCACCCTGTTATTTCGGGTGTGTCAGGGAAGTCGTTGATAATCACATCATACGCAGGAGCAGCACCCGAATTGGTTATTGTGATCACGTAATCTATCCAGTCGAAAGCATCTACGCCATTGGCATTCGCGTTAACAGGAAAAGCCAAAGGACTATAAGAAACTCCGAAGTTATCACTGCCCGAAATACCTTTAATCAAGCTCAAATTTGATTGTCCCACCGCTAAAGAAGCCTTGGCTTGGGAAGAAGCAACAATTCCATCATTACCACTACTGTAAAAGCGGGCAAAATTGATGTGGTACAGGCTCGAGCTGCTTGCACTTATTGAAACAGGTAGGGTGATATCTACAGAGATTACACGCTCAATTAAGCGGTCATCATCGCCGAATTCAATAAACAATTTATTGCTTGATGCATCAATATAAATGTTAGTTGGTGCAATCCCCGCGTCATCGAGTGGACTGAAAGTAATGTCGTTTCCAAAAGTTAAATCCAAATCAGTTACATCGTGGATTGGAATCGGGAAGATGTCTTCAAAGGTAATTCCCGTAACTCTACCTGGGCTTAAGGTTGCTGAAAGTCGATAGGTCACATTTTCACCAGGTACAAATGCATCTCCATTTTGTGGGCTTGAAATCAGTGCTTTTGCAAATTCTCCTTTCGGAATGGCGAAGCTACCATCCACCGAAATAGGACAATCACTTACTCCTCCAATAATATCGTACAAGAATTCACCTACAATGTTGAAGCCATCGCCATTGGCCACCATGTCGCCATTTTCATAAAACGAAGCGATATTCACGTCATAGGCGAAGAACCCCAAATCACAGGATAGAAATTGAGCTTCGTCTAAATTAAAGGTCACCAAAGACTCGCCATTACCTAAATCTTGCACATTGCTTGCGTTAACGCTAGCTCCATTGAGTGTGGCCGTGTTGGCGAAATCAATGCCATCAGGCAAAGACACATTAAACCTCAAGTTTTCTAGACCGCTGACATATTCCTCAATTTTGAATTCAAAACCCAAATTCACAGATCCACCTGGTTGAATACCATTTGGGGCAAAAGTTGTTCCTGCTAAACCAATATGAGAAAGCGTGGCCGCACTTGTAGCGTCAGCACTCACAACTCCTCCAATACTCAAATCAGCGCTAGTTACCGCCGCATCAAGACTGCAAGAGTTTGGATTGAGCACGTTTCTGAAATAGCCTTGGGTACTGCAAAATATGTCAACAGGGTCTGATTGACCAAGAACATTATCACATTGTATTCTAAGTGTTCCTCCATTATCGCCAACATCAGGTGTTTCTAGAATAAAACAGCCCGGAGTCAAAAAAGCCACTCCATTAAATTTATATTCTGAAGGAATTTCTTGGCTTAAAATCAAATTAGACATCTGATAGCCCGGGGCGATGTCCATGCTCATGCTGTATTCCACAGGCCAACAAGCCCCAACCGGGGTTTTAGTAACAGATGAAGACACGCCAAATGTGTATCCCTGTGGGGTAATGTTTATGCCCTGAGTAGGGAAAATAATCGGGCCATTGGCACCATTTGGCTCGTCACCAAGCCTATAGGCAGGAGCTACAGCTATTTCAAATACCTGATCTACTTCGGCCAAATCACTCATTTCCACACAAAACTCTACTTCAAGGCCAATACCATCATTAACCATTGAACAAATCGGTAATAAGAGCGTATAAAGACGATCACCATCCGTACCTGAAACCGTATTTTCTGGAAGTTCATCCGCTAAGAGGGGGTCTCCCACTACTCCACCATTAACTGTTCCGCCCAGCGTAATTGCATTGAGATCATCTCCAAAAAACGTAGCATTAAGCGACGAAAAATCAACTTCCGGAGGCAGAAAAATTCTTAGATAGGGTTGAAAACCGGTTGGACCGGAGTGCTCCAGGTTGATTGTAAAGCACATCTCTTCGCCGAGCATAGGGCTTTGATTGCCACTAAGCCCCATGTTGAGGGTTTGCGCGTAAATAACGCCGCATAAAAGGCTGCCCACAAATGTGGCCACTAGACGAGGGATGGTTCCCATAATTTCAAGGATAAGACAGAGCGTAAAATTCCGAAAGAAGCAATAGCTCCTTGTAAGAATTTAGCCTGATTCTGTCTGGGTTAGTCCTACATTACAGTAAGAAATTTCTTACTTCGCCGATAGCCAAAAAAAAAAGGTCTCCCAAATATAAGAAGACCTTTTCAAAGTTGCCCCACCTGGATTCGAACCAAGACAAACGGTACCAAAAACCGGTGTGCTACCTTTACACCATGGGGCAAAACTTTTCCCTTAATTAAGGGACGGCAAAGATAAAGAACTTTAGATCTCTTTGTCAAGAACTTCTTGAAAAAAATCCTCCTCCATTTCATTAACTTCGCATCAAAGCAGGAAAAGCATGAAAATCATTCAGAATTATATCGACGGAAAACTCTTGAATCCTCAAGAAAATCAATGGATGGACAACGTTAACCCTTCTACAGGGAAAGTTTACGGACAAATTCCCTTGTCTACCGAAATCGACGTTGAGCAAGCGGTTCAAGCAGCAAAAAGAGCTTTTCCGGCTTGGAGCTCAACTCCTTATACTGAAAGATCTAGGTGTTTAAGTGCTTTGGCGGATCTTATTTCGAAACATGCAGATGCCTTAGCTTTAGCTGAAAGTATTGATAACGGAAAACCTGTATCGCTGGCTGCACATGTCGATATTCCTCGAGCAGAGAGTAATATTCGATTTTTCGCAAGTGCCATCAATCACTTTTCATCTGAGGCGCACATCATGGAAAATACCGCAATCAACTACACCAACAGAAAACCCATTGGTGTTGTCGCCTGCATTTCTCCTTGGAACTTACCCCTGTACTTATTCACATGGAAAATCGCACCGGCACTTGCTGCTGGGAACTGCGTTGTTGCTAAACCTTCTGAAATCACACCGCAAACAGCTTATCTCCTCTCTGAACTCTGTATAGAAGCTGGATTGCCTTCAGGCGTACTTAACATTGTACATGGCGATGGCCCGACAACAGGAAACGCCATCATTCATCACCCAGAAATCAAAGCCATTTCATTTACTGGGGGGACTTCTACCGGTGCGCACATAGCACGAGAAGCGGCTCCAAAATTCAAAAAATTATCGCTAGAACTGGGCGGAAAAAACCCCAACATCATTTTCGCAGATTGTAATTATGAGAAGATGTTGAACACTACGCTAAGAAGCAGTTTCGCCAATCAAGGCCAGATTTGCCTTTGTGGATCAAGAATATTTGTTGAAGAAGATATCTATGAACAATTCAAAAGTGACTTCGTAGCTAAAGTGAGCAAGATGCGCGTTGGAAACCCTACTGATCCAGCAACGAAAATGGGTGCTGTTGTTTCCAAAAGCCACATGGAGAAAGTCCTGTCTTATATCGCCTTAGCTAAAGAAGAAGGAGGGGAAATTCTCTGTGGAGGAAAACAAGTAATACCTCAAGACACAGCCATTGCCGGTGGTTTCTTTATTGAGCCCACCGTCATTGAAGGGCTGAAATATGATTGCCGCACGAATCAAGAAGAGATTTTCGGACCAGTGGTCACCATTACTCCTTTTTCATCTGAGGTGGAAGTACTGAAAATGGCAAATAGTGTGGAGTACGGTTTGAGTGCTACGGTATGGACAGAAAATTTAACTCGTGCTCACAGAGTAGCTAACGAGCTACAAACCGGAATAGCTTGGATTAACTGTTGGTTATTAAGAGATTTGAGAACGCCATTTGGAGGCACAAAATCTTCTGGCGTAGGAAGAGAGGGAGGCTTTGAAGCCCTGCGTTTCTTTACCGAAGCACAAAATGTGTGTATCGAACTTTAGCTTAACCGCGATTGCTTTTCTGGCCATTCGTAAAAAACCAGCCGAATTTGGCGTTGAACCAAGACTCCGCTTTATTGAGCATATTAAACATAATCAAAATTAGGTTTCCAAATGTACCACTTTTAACGCAAAGTTATTTTTGGGTATTGCATTTTATCATAAGTTTTTTCTTCTTGATTACAGCTTTTTAACAATGCTGCCCAAAGCCCGGTCTGCCGCGCTTTGCATCACTTTCTCCCATTCACATTGAAGTGTTCACAAGATTGGCTCCTTGTGGCTGTCGCTCCTCAGCATCTTACGAAATTCGTAGTATTCACTAAATCACTTTTTATGAAATCATTTTTCGCTATTTCGATCATGAGTATTGCGGTGTTGAGCTCTTGTGTTAGCGGCAGGCAGTTTGAAGAGTTGCAAACAAAGGAACAAGCTTGTGCCGAAAAAAATGCGCAGCTCAGTAGTCAAAACGAGCAACTTTCTGCCGAAATCAAAGAATCTGCTAGTCTGCAAGAGTCATTGTTACAGCAAAAACTTGCGCTCCAAAACGATACCGCATTTCTGGGAACTACGAATAGACAGCTTCGATCTCAATACGATAAAATCAATGAGTTGAATGACATCCTCGTTTCGAAAAACACAAAGATGATGTCTGATGTTACCACGGAAAATAAGAAACTATTGGCCGACCTTCAGAAAACTCAAGAAGAGCTTCAAATGCAAGAAGACGAATTGAGAATCCTTGAAGGAGAACTCAACACTAAAGAAGCAAACATTGCACAAATGAGTTCCGCGCTAGAAGAAAGAGAACAGCGTGTAAAAGAACTTGAAGAGCTTATTGCAAAAAAAGATGCCGCGGTAAACGACTTAAAAAATCGAGTGTCAGAAGCCTTGCTTGGCTTTAAAGATAAGGGCCTCACGGTTGAACAAAAGAACGGAAAGGTATACGTGAGTCTAGAAGCAAAACTGCTTTTCCCTTCAGGGAGCACGAGTATCAACGAAGAAGGTAAAAAAGCCCTTATTGATCTCGCAAAAGCCATCGAGAATGAAGCAGATCTTGAAGTGATTGTGGAAGGACATACCGACACCGATAAAATTCGCAGCAACACCATCCCTAGTGATAACTGGGAACTAAGCGTACTTCGCGCTACTGCGGTTGTAAAAATCATGGTGAACAACTCTGCGGTAGAACCTAAAATATTGAGTGCTTCCGGAAGGTCAGAGTACCACCCTGTGGACGAAGAAGACAAATCGAAAAACCGTCGAATCGAAATTATTCTATCACCAAACTTGAACGAGTTATTCGACCTCATCGAACAAGGGTGATAAACCTTTTCTGTTGAAACCTGCCAGTTCAACTTAAAACCGCCAGAAGCATCCGTTTCTGGCGGTTTTGTTTTTTGTCTGATGAAGAACTGCTGGACTTCTGAACTTATGCGAGTGGGTTCAAAGCTTTGAATTTGACCACTTGATGTGCAAACACATAAACAAGTTCAATGACCTAGCTAGACCTTTTTAAATGAATTCAGAATAAGCGTCTCCATAGCTTCTTGTCTCATGAGTGATCATATATTGGACATAAAAAAGGCCTGACTTCATTGAAGCCAGACCTTTTACATATTTATGAGCTTATTTCTGCTTAATCGTTAAGCAGTACAAGCAATGTTCCTTGACTTAAACTTTGAGTGTCAGAATCGTCCATGTTATTCAACTGTCCACTGAAGGTCCCTACTACAGCTCCACCAGCTTGAGCGTCTACATAACTCAAGTTAATATTGGCATTACTTCCGTCGAAAACAGACGAATAGGTTACTCCACCAAGCTCAAACGCAATTGCACCTGAAGTAACGTTTGTCGAGTTCAAGTTGTAAGAAGCACCATCGCTCGGGTCAGCAGGCCAACCAGAAAGTGGTTGATTAAGCACTATGGTTACCGTTGCTCCAGAAGTGGTTGAACCTGTAAGAGTAATGGTACTTGTACCTCCGTCAAATGTGCCTGTAATACCGGCAAGTGAGCTAATTGAAACCCCTGAGACTTTGTAATTGATGTACTCTTCACACGGCTCACAAATCGTTCCGCCGCAATCAATATACTCTTCATCTCCGTCCAATTCTCCATTCGTACAATCTCCATCAGTAGCACAATCTGGACAATCTGGGCCACCGCAATCGATACCAATTTCATCTCCATTCATCATGCCATCCACACAAGTTGGACAAGGATCACAATCTCCACCACAGTCAACATCTTCTTCATTTCCATTCAAAAGACCATCTCCACAAAGTTGGGCACAATCTACTAGAGTTGATCCACCACAATCAATTCCCTCTTCATCTCCATCTTGGATTCCATTAGATTCTTGGGGGCACGGATCGCAGCTTCCTCCACAATCTCTCCATGTTTCTCCTAACAAGGGATCCCATTGTCCATTCTCACATGGGTCACACAGCGGACAATTTACACCACCACAATCAATGCGCTCTTCTCCATTGTTTAATATACCATCGAAACAATTCTCAGGAATTTTGTTGTCTTCATTAAGGCAACTTGCAAAGGACAAGAGTAGCACCAATGTACCAATGAGCCCCATGAGTTTGTAAGTGTTTTTCATATCGTACTTGATTTAACGTACCTTTCGAACTCCCGAAGATACGCATCTTCACGCCAATGAAAAAAATAAAATTCATTGTCAACATTGACATTCTAGCACATGACATCTTCATCTTCAACAATTTTGGTCGAATCTGACTTGGAATGGACCATCGCATCTGAAATTGATGCCTCGAAAATACAAGCCTTTCAAAAGCAATTTCCCGTGAGTTGGTGGATTGCTCAAATACTCCTGTTAAGAGATCTCCAAAATCAAGAGCACTTAGATAAGTATTTTCGACCCCGCTTTCAATCGAGTCATGACCCCATGAAATTAAAAGGCATGGATAAGGCGCTAGAACTCATCAAAGAAGCCATATTTCAACAAAAGAAAATCATGGTTTATGGTGATTATGATGTGGATGGCACAACAGCAGTGAGCATGATGAGCGACTTCCTTTGGCAACACGAAGCTGTTTTTACTCCTTATATACCAGATCGCTATGAGGAAGGATATGGAGTAAGTGCGAAAGGAATTGACACGGCCATTGAACAAGGAGTTCGTCTGCTGATTACGCTTGATTGCGGAATTAGGGCTGTGGAGCACATTGAAAGAGCAAGAACAGCAGGTATTGATGTGATTGTTTGCGACCACCATGAACCGGGTGAGTTATTACCAAAGGCCAACGCCATTCTCAATCCCAAACAAGCTGATTGCGACTACCCCTTTGATGGCTTAAGTGGCGCAGGCGTTGCATTTAAACTCATTCATGCTTTTGCTATCGACCAAGGTTATGACGACAATTATATGGCGCGCTTTCTCGATCTTCTTGCCTTGAGTATTGCTGCAGACATTGTTCCGGTAATCGACGAAAACCGCACATTTCTAATTCTAGGTCTGCAAAGATTGAATTCCAAAGAAGTTCGTTCGGGCTTTAAGGCATTGCTCGATGCAGCTAAATTCAATAAAGAAAAAGTGAATCTTGGCGATCTTCTGTTTGTGATTGCTCCAAGAATTAATGCTGCTGGGCGATTGAAATCAGGACAACTTGCGGTGGAAGTGCTTCGCCATCGAGGCGACGACCTAGAAGCACTAAGAAAATTGGCTCAGGAACTAGAAGAAACCAATCAAGAACGAAGATCACTGGATGAAGGCATTACTGCTGAAGCGCTTGAGCAATGCACATCAAACAACTTTTTCGGAGCTACGCATTCAAATGTTGTTTCAGGTAAAGAATGGCATAAAGGAGTTGTTGGTATTGTAGCCAGCAGACTGATTGAAAGCCATTACAAACCAACCATTGTGCTCGCAGAACACGATGGTATTTTAAGCGGATCAGTGCGCTCAATTCAGGGGATTGATGTTCATGAAGCCCTAAAAGCCTGTTCACACCTGCTTGATCGTTTTGGTGGACACGCCATGGCAGCCGGATTAAGCTTAGCAGCAGAGAACTTGGCAGAACTTCGCTTGGCATTTGACGCCGCTATAAAAAAACAAAAGCCACAGCTTCCTAAGCCTTCTTTATTGATCTCAGCTGAACTGAAACCAATCGACATCGACAAAAAGTCCTTTGTTATTCTAGAAAACATGGAGCCCTTCGGCCCAAAAAATAGCCGACCATTATTCTTGTCCAAAATGGTTCTTTTAGCCCCCCCATTCTTCATGGGTAAAGACAGAAACCACGTGAAATTCAAGCTTGGGGAAACAGAAGACAGCACAACTCATTTCGAGGCGGTACATTTTAAAGGAGGAGAGAAAGCCAAAGGTTTGACTAAGGGAAGTAAGATCGAATTGGTGTATTCCATTGAAAGAAACGACTATAAAAACCAAAGCACTTTACAACTCAGAATTAGAGATTGGCAGACTTGGACACCAAATGAATATCTCGTTGAGGAAAAGGAATCTTGATGCCTTCTTTACGAAAAGCTGCGTCGATAGAATAACGAACATCACTTTTAAAAAGATCCATTTCCCACGATTTTTCAGCCCAAAAACGCAATTCAAAGTTTAAAGCACTGTCTCCAAAATCTTGAAAAACAACGTGTATTGGTCGACCAGCAACGACATAGTCCTTACCGTCAAGAACAGCCCTCAAGGTTTTCGCTACCAAATCGGTATCACTTCCATAAGCCACACTTACCGCTATATCGTGTCTTGAAATAAGGTCTCCATGCGACCAGTTTAACACCGCGTCTGAAGTGATTTTTGAATTAGGAACAATAATGATGTTGCCTTTTCTGGTAATCACAGATGATGTGCGAATACCTATTTCCTCCACACGAGCAATGGTACCGTCCAACTCCACCACATCGCCAACGCGAACTCCTCCTTCAAACAGAATAACAAAGCCAGAAACAATGTCGTTAAAGATGTGCTGAATACCCAAACCAACACCCACCAATAGCGCCGCAGAACTGGCAATTAGAATCGTTACATCCACACCAGCGATTTCCAGACCAATAACACAGCCAATGGTGTACAAAACATATGACGCGAGTTTTGTGAAGGTATATCCCCTCCCTTGATCAAGTGGTCGGTGTTTTAACGACCTTTGGATGAGCTTGTTAATGACAGCAACAATGAGCCGAACCACGATAAAAATCACGATGATCATGAGCACATCTGAAAGGGTCACTTTGTGATTTCCAAAAACAAGGCCTTTCGACAAAAAATCGTTAAATCCGTTCATAGCACCGAGCTTCCAAAATAATTAGACAAGGATATTTTAACCGTGTCGAGTTTCTTCTTCTCATGAAGCAAGATCATCAATTGATCATCATCGGTTGTTTCCTTTATTTGTTCTTGAACCAGATGTATAAGTTCCATTACATTGTTCAGCTTTAATCGATTAATGCAATCTCTCACTGCACGGTCGAGCTTCATGTCTTCCGTTTCTGGGTAAATCCCATGCCTCAACTCCCAATTATCGCTCATAGCATATGGCGATGTCATCAACTGCACACAGGTTTCGACCATAGCAATATCGTCATTGTTGGTGAAGACCTTCATGTCTGGAAACTCATCTTTTTCCAAATAGGAAGCATAGCGCTTTACAATGCGCTGATAGACTTCATTTTTAAGTTCAAACTGATCGTGTTCCAACTCTTCCAAAAGATACTCGGCAACCGAAATGTGCACTTCTTCTTCTTCCCCTGTATTATCGTCTTGAATACCCACACGCACAGGGTAATTTCCAAAATTTAGAAGTAGGCGTATAAAATCAGCTTCTTGAGCATCTGTTTGATACCTGCTTTTGGCCCCAATAGGCTGAACCGCCGGAATCTCGATTGGTGGAGGAAGATACATCTCCTCAGGGGGCGGGCCTGGTGGCGGACCTTGTGATGATCTTGAAGTTGAGTTTTGCCGCAGCAAGCGATTCATTTCATTGATCAACACTCGCTCTTCAATTCCTAAGAGTGAAGAACACTCTTGAATATACACAGAACGTTTGATCGAATCAGGAATCTTGGCAATGGATGTCACAATCTCCGTAATGAGTGCGGCGCGCTTGGTAGGGTCGCCCTTCACATCACTTAAGAGCATGTCGGTTTTAAAAACAATGAAGTCTTTAGCACTGCTCTGTATATAGTCTTGAAGTTCGCTAGAGCTTACTTTTTTCGAATACGAATCGGGGTCGTCTCCATCGGGGAAAAGCACCACCTTTACATTTAGACCTTGCTGAAGAATAAGGTCAATTCCTCTGAAAGAAGCTCGAATACCAGCGGGGTCACCATCATAAAGCATGGTGATGTTCTTCGTGTACCTGCTGATCAGCTTGATTTGTCCTTCAGTAAGCGAAGTCCCTGAACTCGCCACCACATTCTCAACTCCAGCTTGATGCATGGCAATAACGTCAGTATAGCCCTCCACGAGGTAGGCCATGTCTAACTTACTCATCTCCGCCTTTGCGAGGTAGATTCCGTATAGAACTTTAGACTTGTTGTAGAGGACGTTTTCCGGACTATTGAAGTACTTCGCAATCTTCTTTTCCGTCTTCAATGTTCGTCCACCAAAGGCAATCACCTTTCCACTCACATTACGAATTGGGAACATCACCCTGCCCCTGAAAAAGTCGTATGTTTTTCCGTCTTTGTCTCTTGTAAGACCCGCAGCCATGAGCCACTTCTTCTCGTAGCCGGCAGCAATTGAGGCACTGGTGAAGGTATCCCAACCTTCTGGATTGTAACCCAGTTGGAATTTTTTGATGATGTCGTCGCGAAAGCCCCTTTCTTTAAAATAGCTCAGACCAATGGTCTTTCCTTCTTCGCTATTCATCAGCTGCTCTGTGAAATACTGTTGAGCATGAGCCATCACCACAGCAATACTTTCGCGCTCCGTTTGAGCTAATGCTTGTTCAGGGCTTTTCTGCTCCTCTTCAATTTCAATGTTATACTTGGCGGCCAACCAGCGAAGCGCTTCTGGGTAGGTCATTTTCTCGTACTCCATGAGAAAGCTCACCGCATTCCCTCCTTTTCCTGAAGAGAAGCACTTGTAAATTCCTTTGGCTGGAATAACGTAAAAAGAAGGTGTTTTTTCGTTGGTGAAAGGCGACAAACCACGAAAGGTTGCCCCTTGTTTTTTAAGGTGCACAAATTCTCCCACCACCTCTTCAATGTAGGCGGCTTCAAATATTTGGTCGATGGTCTGCTGTGGAATCATTCTTGTAAAATCCAAAAATACGAATGAAAAGACACGGAGAACGAATATTCTGTCTTCATCCTATCTGAAAAGGGAATTGAATATATTGCAAGATATGGAAGACGAGTCGAAAAGCCTGATTCTTGAAGCATTTAGTTTATTGGATATAAAAAACCCAAACATCGCTGCTTGTGCCTTTCTTTCTAAAGAAATGCAATTTATACTCGGCGAAACCCTTTCCGCTAGTACAATATACAGAATGGTAAATCAAGACAAGCAAAAGGTCAGATCTTACCCTTTCTCAATAGGTTTGGTGAAACGTTTCATCGAACGAAAAACACTCCACCCTCGAAACGAAAAGCAATTCTCTTCCAATTATTTTTCGCTCAGCTCGGTGTCTGATAACGCCTTGTACATTTTAATAAGACAACAACTCATTGATGGCAAAATAGATGATATTGGCACCTTCCTCGGTAAACTTCCAATGGAACACTGGTCTTTGGGTTGGGAGCAATATGTTATTGCCTGTGCCTTGGGTGAAACTGCAAAAAGCAAAGGAATCAACTCCGTTTTAGGTCCGCTTTTCGAGCTCCCTCAAATAAGGACATATCTTCTCGAAACCTATGTAGATCTCAACCATCCTTTCAATTTTTATCTGCCATTGTTAAAAAAAGTGGGAGAGCAACATCAACTCTTTGATTTGAGCGGAATTGACCGTCAAGAAGTGGGTGTTTTTGGTTCCAGCTTGTTCAATATCAGCATGGCTTATCTTTTGTGCTTTTTAGGAAGAAAACAAGACAACTACGATTGGGAATCAATGATCCTTCACCCAGGCATCAACGAGATGTTGGAACATTACAAAAACAAAATCCCAATTCCTGCGAGTAGAATGTATGCTGCGCGCATCATTTCTTACGGAAAGAAAAAAGATTCTGCTAAACTCAAACAAACTCTCCAACAATTTATTGAATTGCAATCTGATAACAGTTCCATCTCATCAAGGGAATTTTCTCTAGCCCTGGTTTGTGATGCGCTTTTGCTCATCGATAATCGGCAAGAACTTACATTCTTACTCGAAAAATTTCCTAACCCGAATTCAAAGCCCATCAGTTTTGACCCAAGTAATATTCGGCTTGAGCTGTACCGTAGAGTGTTTGTCAAAAAGCAACATAGGTTCAATCCATCAGCTCAAGATTTTAGCTTTCAATTAGGTGAACAAGAGAGTGATTATCACCAATTGATGATTCACCTGTTATTGCAAAGCTCAAAACAACACTTGCAGAACAACAATGCCAGAACTATGGTGCAAAAAACAGGATTTCGCCATTTTGGAAAGTTAGTTTTATGAAGCTCTACTGGATAAGTATTGTTGCGCTATACCTTATCATCATTGGCTTTATTCAAGTTAGATGGTCCGCCAAAAATGAACGAGAAATTTGGACAACGCCCAAAAAACAGAACTGGATACAAAGCGGATTGATGCTAACCGCCGCTTTGTACTCCATCAATAATGCAGGATTAGTTAGCGGAATCATCACCAATCATGGAATATCTGGGGTTTATTTCTTATGGTCGGGGTTCATTGGTATTTTTATTTTTCCGCTGGTATTTGCTCCGCTTTGGGCAAAATTGAATTTTTTGTCTGAAAACGACTTCATTCTCAAAAGATATCGCGGCAAATGGGCCGCCTCACTATTCCATTTTCGAGCTTATTATCTAGGTCTAATTATTATTCCCATCATCCTGTGTTTTGGCTACCTCGCTTTAATTGATTTGATTGAAACGCTACTGCCCATGGAAAACAAACGAATCCTTGTGTTGGTAGCGGTATTAGGAATACTGATTGCTTATCAATCCAGCTTCAAAGAAAAGAGTATCTCTGATGTTTTCCATGTGCTCTTGTTTATTGCTGCGTTGGTGTTGGCCCTAGTAAACGTCCATTCGAATGAGAGCCCACTGCCTTTCACATTCGTCACTCCTAACAAAACGGAACCTTATTGCTTAAGCTCAATTCTCATATTTATTGGTCTCCAATGGTGGTCGAGCACGATATATGATGGAAGCGGACAACAGGCGCAACAAATGTTGGCGAAAAACAACAAATTCCATGCTCTTAAAGCAGCCACACTTTCAAACGTGATTAATATTTTGTTCACAATAGGAATCGCAATTCTGAGCTACCAAGCTTTGCAACTTCAATTAGGAAAAGGAGAGGCGGCATACTTGCAGGCCTTTTACTTTTTTCTTCCCGAAGTCATGCACCCCATTTTGGTTCTTGGTTTATTTGGTATGTTTGTTTCAACCCACCAAAACCTATGCAATTGGGCGGGTGGAATGCTCTATTCTTCAAGCAAAAGTCGCTCAGTTAACACCCTTTGGCCAAAACGTATCTACCTCATTCTTCCTTCCATAGCGGCTTTCATTGTCACTCTTTTTTTTGATGCGCTTCAAGATGCGTTTGAGTTCTTGCTTGGTATTAGTGCTGGAGTTGGACCCGTATTTACGCTGAGGTGGTTTTGGTGGAGAATTACAGCACAAATCCAACTAGCAAGTATGCTTGGGGCATTGTTGCTCTATCCTATTTCCATCTTTGTTTGGAATACCTTTCCCGCTCTTGAACACCTGTTCAACGAGGCCTATCCCTTCCATATGCTTTTTGTGAGTTGCCTGAATTTACTATTGGTCCTAATGCTTGCCTTCATGCTACCGAGCGATCTCGACTATAAACAACATCTCCAATTCAAAGGTCTGCTCTCCATCAACATCAAAACGGCCCTGCTCAACTTGATTTGGGCAGTGACTTTGGGAGCGATGTTATTCGTTGTGCTCCTTGTCTTTTGGGTGATGATGGTAAGATGAAATGAGATGAAATAAAAATTCGTGTCGTGTTTGTCAGCTTTGTTGCAATATTGTGACAAAAGATGAAACTCAACATTCTCAAACACTTTTTCACCTTAACACTTACCTGTCTCGTTTCCTTAAATCTGACAGGCCAAACATCAGTAAATACCTGTGGTGGAGATGGAACTGGTAACGGCGGCTCAGTAGCATTCAGCGTAGGTCAGGTGTTTTTTCAAATAATTGAAGATCAACAAATCTCCTTAAGCGAAGGTGTGCAACAGGCTTTTGAAATCAGCATCATTGATGGGATCGAGGAAGAAAAACCTTTTTCATTTGCCATCTCGGCTTTTCCCAATCCAATCATGGACGTACTTCATATTGAGCTGAAAGATGAATTCTCTGGGACAGTCATGTTTCAAGTTCACGATGCAATTGGAAATCTGATTCAAGAAGGAGAAGCATCAAGCTCAAAATTTACAATCCAAACCACCAATTGGTCGGGGGGAGCCTACTATTTGCATGTTTACAACATTGGTTCACTCCAATCATCCACTCTTAAAATCGTCAAAACTTCCTAAGTTCATTACACCTATAGCCATGAATATTAGATTCTTTTTTCTCTTCCTCTTCTTTCATCTGAGCTTATTTACTTTTGCACAAACACCCCAAAAAATCAGTTATCAAGCTGTAGTGAGGGATGCCGACAATCAATTGGTCAGCAACTCAAATGTTGGAGTTCGCCTGAGCATCATTGCTCAATCCATTGATGGTATGCCGGTTTATATCGAAACGCACGATGGACAAACCAATGATAATGGTCTCCTAACGTTGCTTATGGGTGATGGAGATGTTGAAGAGGGAGTTTTTGAAGAAATCGATTGGTCAGAAGGTCCTTTCTTCATTAAAACGGAGATGGATCCCAATGGTGGAGTGGATTATTCCATTGAAGCAAGCTCTCAATTGTTAAGTGTGCCTTATGCACTCTATGCAGAGACTTCCGGAAGCAGCATTCCTGGTCCCCAGGGTATTCAAGGAGACACAGGTCCAATGGGTCCGCAAGGACCAACAGGTGAACAAGGACCCCAAGGTATTCAAGGTGAAACAGGGCCAATCGGTCCACAAGGGCCTCAAGGTGAGCAAGGACCAACAGGTGAACAAGGTCCCCAAGGAGAGACAGGCCCAATAGGTCCGCAAGGACCAACAGGTGAACAAGGACCCCAAGGCATCCAAGGAGAGACAGGTCCAATGGGTCCGCAAGGACCAACAGGTGAACAAGGGTTCCAAGGAGAGACAGGCCCAATAGGGCCACAAGGGCCAGCAGGTGAACAAGGATCTCAAGGAGAGACAGGTCCAATGGGTCCGCAAGGACCAACAGGTGAACAAGGGTTCCAAGGAGAGACAGGCCCAATAGGTCCACAAGGGCCAGCAGGTGAACAAGGTCCCCAAGGCATCCAAGGAGAGACAGGTCCAATGGGCCCACAAGGACCAACAGGTGAACAAGGTCCTCAAGGTATTCAAGGTGAAACTGGGCCAATCGGTCCGCAAGGGCCCCAAGGGATCAGTGTTACAGATGTTTCAATTGTCAACGATTCTTTAATATTAACGCTTGACAATAATCAGACAATTAATGCAGGCAATGTTATCTCAGACGAAACACTGTCCAATTATTTTACTAACACACCTCACAATATAGCAGGAGGATACCGCTACGTAGTATTTGGTGAAAGCGGAACATGGTCATGCCCTACAGGAGTAGACAGTGTTTTTGTAGAAGCCTACGGAGGAGCTGGTGGTGGTGGAAAGTCCATTCGCTGGCAAGGTTTCACCGGCACCGCTAATGGCGGCGGGGGTGGCGATGGCGGCTACAATGGCGGTTTTGTGGAAGTCAATCCAGGCCAGACTTACGATGTCATAGTTGGATCGGGTGGGAATGGTAATAATGGACTGCTGCTCGTTAGTTCAGGGAATGCCTCAGGACCTGATGGAGGAAACGGAGGGGTTTCCACATTTGAAACAATAACTGCCAACGGTGGTGAAGGAGGAGAAGGAGGACGATTAATCAATAATGCCGTAACCCCTGGGCAAGTTGGTACCAGCGCTCAAATATTCAATTACCCTCCTAGTATTGCTCCACCACAACGCTCCTACCTTTCATCTACAACTATTCTATCATGGCCAACCCCATCCCCATTAGTAGCTCTTGGACCTACCGTAAATGGTGGTAATTCCCCAGATGGGGAAGACGGACTAATCATCCTTTGGTTCAGATAAGCAAGATTGATCATTTATTTTGTCGTAAAAGGGCAATTTCCTGTTTCAAATAATCAATAAACTGCTGCGCCATCTCCCCATCACTAAAATTCATGTGATCCGCCTTTCCGCCGGTGGCTTGAACGAATTTGTTGTTGATGATATTGAAGACTTGCCCTGCCTCAAATTGAAACAATTCAGAAACTTCTACCCCGAGGGCTTCTGCAATTTGCTCAATTCTCGACACCCTCACATCTACTTCACCTCGCTCTATTTTACCGTAACCGCTCAAGCTCATGCCCAGCTTTTCAGACATCTCTTCTCGGGAAAACCCTTTTAACTCTCTTAGCTTGTAGATGTTTTCCGCCAAACGAACATTTATTCCTTCTGAAGCCATTTTTCTCCTTTTTAAGGTATTTCACGAATGTACTCAAAGGATATTAAACAATAAAAAAGCCAAGCACATAATTGTACTTGGCTTTTTTAAAAGTATTTTGACCCGCTTTACTTCACGATAAAGCGAACTGGAATGTTGTAAATAACCTTCACTTTTTTGCCTTGTTGAACACCTGCTTCAAATCGAGGAAGAGCATTTACAGCTTTCAAGGCCTCTTTGTCCAGGGCTTTGTGTACACCGCGTTCCACCTTTGCTTTTGTTACTTTTCCGGCTTCATCAACCACAAACGAAACATATACTGTACCTTCAATACCAGTGCCTTGAAGGTGCGCTGGGTAACGCGCAATTCTGCTCACCTCTGAGATAATCTTTTGATTGGTACAAAGCTCTTGTTCATCGCGATCTAATACATTTTCGCAATCGATAAAGTAAGGCATGATTTCCACGCGAATCGCTGGTCCTTCCAGGTCCAAATCATCATCCACTACGTCTTGTCCACCAAAATCATCCATATTGAAAGTGTCATCAATGGCGGGCAGCTCCTTTTTTTCATCACCGAATACATCCGGCGTGTCGTCAACCAATTTGAATTGATTAACAGGGATTGGCTTCGAGGCCACCTTTGGCTTAGCAGGAGCTTCTGGAATATAAACCAGTGCCTCTTCTACCAAAAAGTCTTCTGTAAATCTTCCTGCAGATGCAGTAAGGTTCTGACTTTGGAAGGTAGTGTATTCAAAAGCGATCAATGTTGCTGAAAGCGCAATAATGAATCCCAATTGAAGGAAGATCATGCGTCTGCGCTCAAGATCTGCCCCTTGTGTTTTTCTTTTTTCCATGATATAATGAGTTAAATGATTACACCTGAAAAAACACAAGGATGGTGCCACGATTAAAAAATGTTAAACAAAAGTGACCCCATTAAACACAGCTCTAAAACTAGGAATCAAGAAGTTTGAAACCTCGTCCATGTACGTTGATGATCTCCACCTTTTCGTCTTGTTTCAGGTGCTTGCGAAGTTTTGCGATATAAACATCCATGCTTCGTCCATTGAAGTAATTATCATCGCCCCAAATTTCTTTTAGAGCAAAATCTCTTTCTAAAACGCCATTTTTATGTTTCACTAGCAGGTGGAGCAACTCGTTTTCTTTTGTTGTGAGTTTGGTTTCTTCGCCATTAAAACTGAGGCGCTGCTTGTTGTAGTCAAATTCGAAAACTCCAACCTTAGCAAGTCCAACCTCTTCGCCTTCTTGTGGAAGCACTGAAGCTCTTCTAATAATGGCGTTAATCCGTGCGAGAAGTTCTTCCATTGAGAACGGCTTGGTCATGTAATCATCAGCACCAATTTTAAATCCATTGAGCGTATCTTCCTTCATGCTTTTTGCAGTGAGGAACAATATAGGCGTGTGCCTGTCGATTTCTCTAATTTCTTGAGCTAGGGTGAAGCCGTCTTTATTTGGCATCATCACATCTAAAATCAAAAAATCGATGCTTTGTCGCTTGTAGATTTTCATTCCTTCAACACCGTCAACAGCTAGTGTAGTTTCAAATCCTTTTGCGTTGAGGTATTCCTTCAACAAAGCGCCCAAATTTGGGTCGTCTTCACAAAGTAAAATCTTAGTCGTTTTTTTCATGTTTCTCTGGAATTATGATGAAGAAGGTAGATCCTTTTTTAGGTTCACTCTCCACCGAAATTTTACCATTGTGCTTTTCTAAGATTACGCTAACATAGCTCAATCCTAAACCGAAACCTTTCACATTATGAATGTTACCAGTTGGCACACGATATAATTTATCAAAAATCTTTTTCTGGTTTTCTCTGCTGATGCCAATGCCTTTATCGCCAAACGCAATTTGGATTCCCTGCTTTGTGTTTTTCGAAACGATTGTAATTTCTGGCTCGTCCAACGAATACTTAATGGCGTTATCAATGAGGTTATAAACCAAGTTCGTCAGGTGAACTGGATCTCCCTCGATAACGGGGTTCTCGGCATTCAAACGAGTGGTAATTGTTCCGCCTCGGTTTTTAATTTGAATATTGATGTTTTTGATGACGTTTTGAATCAGCTCATGCATATTGATTTGCTCAAGACGGAGTTCCATATCGCCCCGATCTAAAATGGCCGATCGGAGTACGTTTTCAACCAATACAGCAAGTCGTTTATTTTCATCCCGAATCATCCCCACAAAAGTGCTCAATTGTTGCTCGCTTTGCCTCATATCTGGATCGGCCAAAGCTTCACAGGCCAATGAAATTGTTGAAATGGGCGTTTTTAACTCATGCGTCATGTTATTGATGAAGTCGTTTTTAATTTCACTCACCTTCTTTTGTTGCAAAATGGTGTTAATGGTATATGAAAACGCAAACATGATCACCAAAATTAAGACTGCAGAGATGGCTAGCATCACCGACATCGTTCGAAGCAGGTAACGTCGTTGATGGGGGAAATGAAGATACAAGAAGGTCGGGTCTCGAACCGGATCATTGGGGAACAGCTGTGCTTTGTAGCCATCCGTAAAAAACATCTGTTGAAATTCTACGGATTTCTCTTGAAGTATTTCGGGATGATGGTATTTATTGAAAACTCCAAAATGATGTTTTGCATTGACGCCTCGTTGCCGAAGTTCATGGGTGATGAGTGTATCTAAATAAAGGGGAGATATTTCGGTAACATCTGTATAGATATCGATGGACACCAAACCATCGAGGAGATCTGACATGAATCCGCTTTGTTCTAAAATCTCACTTGTTTCAATTCCATAATCTCCCAATGCTTCAGCTAAAAGTGAATCGCTGCTTTCGCCACTGGCCGCTTTTTTGGGCAGACCCAATTTTCGTTCATTTTCGTCGCTTGGGGAAGCCAACTTCAAGGTGAGGGAGTCCTTATCCAAATCGATGCTCAGGCCTGGACCCGAAGCCACAAAACCGCCTGTTTGGAGTGCTGCATCTCTTTCGAGTTTTCTCACAACGGCATCCATCGCCTTTCGGATATTGCTATTGAACTCTTGTTGACGCAAGAGAATACTGTTGTTAATCCAATAGATTTGAATCACAATCAGTCCCACAAAGGCCGTGGTGATCATCACCACAAGAAGTTGAATGAATTTTTTATTCACGTGCTTAAAAAGACGTTCTATCTCGTCTGGTATTCAAAGGTAAGTGTTCTCTTCGCTGATGCCCGTGAAGCTTGACTTTTTTTAACAAGTGTTAACCTCATTTTAACAAGCCTAACCAAGGCTTCTATTTACATTTGACTTGAGTTAGTCGGACAGCTTTTTTCTAACTGTCTCATGATTATTTAGGTTAATTGGGCGACAAAACACTTTGGTATTTTGGGACCTATTTCGAAACAAACTGAAAAACACCTGTAAACGAACGGGTGTTTTTTTTTGCAAAAAAAGAGTCAAAACCGAAGTTTTGACTCTCACTAACTAATCAGATAACCGAATGCGTCGGGAAACGCATTTGATTTTACCCTCGTTTGGGCCATCACACCTTGCAAATACTTGGTGTTTACGATATCTCAGAAACACAAATATAAGCCAATTATTCGCCTAGTTTTCAGTGTTCAGGCCTTTTTTTTAAGCGCTTTTAGATTCTGACCTTCAGTTGTTTGAATTTACGACTAGAACGACCTATCTTTGCACCCCCATTTTAAACCTTGTCATAACTTGTCGCATGAACGATAATTTGAAGATTTTCGCAGGTTCTGCATCTCGAGAGATTGCAGAGCGCATCGCCCACGAATATGGCGTTGAGCTTGGAGAAGTAAATCTTCAGCGTTTTAGTGATGGGGAAATTCAGCCTTCGATAGAAGAAACAGTTCGTGGAAAAGACGTTGTGATTGTACAATCAACATTTCCTCCTACAGATAATTTATTCGAATTGTTGTTGTTGGTTGATGCTGCTAAACGAGCATCTGCTAAACGAATTGTAGCGGTTTTACCTTATTTCGGTTTTGCTCGTCAAGACAGAAAAGATAAGCCACGTGTTGCAATTGGAGCGAAGTTGGTAGCCAACTTGCTCACTGCAGCAGGCGTTGACCGAGTGATTACAATGGATTTACACGCAGATCAGATTCAAGGCTTCTTTGAAGTTCCTGTAGATCATTTATTTGCTTCAACCATCTTTCTTCCTACCCTTCAGAAACTCGATTTGCCAAACATGGTGATTGCAACACCTGATACTGGTGGTACGAAGAGAGCAAACGCTTATGCCAAGTTCTTACAAGTAGATCTTGCTATCTGCTATAAGCAAAGAAAAGTAGCCAATCAGGTGGACAGCATGACCGTAATTGGTGATGTGAAAGGAAAAGACGTTATTTTAATTGACGACATGTGTGATACCGCTGGTACACTAACGAAGGCTGCTGAAATGATGATGGATCATGGGGCAAGCAGTGTTCGCGCAGTGTGCACCCATGCCGTGTTAAGTGGACCAGCATACGAACGCATTCAAGATTCTGTTTTGAGTGAGTTAATTGTAAGTGATAGCATTCCATTGAAAGATGGAAAGCCAAAAGATAAGATTCGTGTTATCGAAACACATGAGATGTTCTCTCGAGTTTTGAAGTGTTTGGTGAACAACGAATCGATTAGTTCGCAATTTTTAATTTCATAAATATATAATCATGAAAACAGCATCATTGAGCGGTTCTCTCCGTGAGAACGTAGGGAAAAAAGATGCCGATACTCTAAGAAAGAACGGTCGCGTACCAGGAGTTCTTTATGGAGGAGAGGAGCAAATTCACTTTCACGTGGATAACATTGCATTGGAGAAACTGGTTTACACACCAGATGCTTACCGATTCGATTTCGAAGTTAATGGGAAGACTTATCCTACCATTATTAAGGATATGCAATTTCACCCAGTGAATGACAAGATTCAGCACATGGACATGCTCCAATTGTTTGATGATAAACCAGTAACCGTAGAGCTTCCTGTAAGAACAAGTGGAAACTCAATTGGTGTTCGTAATGGTGGTCGTTTAGCGATTAGCTACCGTAGCTTGAAAGTTCGCGGATTGCCTAATGACCTTCCAGAAGCAATTGTAGCTGATATTACCAACTTGAAAATTGGTGATGCTGCACGTGTGAAGGATTTGAGCATTGAAGGATGTGAGATTCTTGCTGCTGAAAACGCTGTTGTAGTTGACGTTAAGCGTACTCGTGCTGCGATGGCTGCTGCTGCCGCTGCTGCAGAAGCAGAAAAAGGCAAAAAATAATTTATTTAGTTTGTCTGTATGAAATACCTCATCGTCGGCTTAGGAAATCCGGGTAGTGAGTATGCCCATACCAGACACAACATTGGATTTGATGTGTTGGACGCCCTGGTGGCGTCCAACACTATTTTTAGCCCTGTTAAACATGGGGAAATGGCCACTCTTAAACATAAAGGGAGGACCCTTTTGTTGCTGAAACCCAATACCTACATGAACCTCAGCGGTAAAGCTGTGATGTATTGGATGCAACAAGAAAAAATTAATCTCGAACACCTGCTCATCATCACTGACGACATTGCTCTTCCGTTTGGAACCATTCGGATAAAACCGAGAGGTAGTGATGGAGGACACAATGGCCTAAAAGACATTCAAACTCGTCTCGGAACGAACAAGTACCATCGCTTCCGTTTTGGAGTTGGAAACGATTTTTCCAAAGGACGCCAAGTTGACTTTGTACTTGGAAAATGGAATGAAGAAGAGCAGCATAAGCTCACTGAACGCCTTGAAAGATCAGTTCTTGCGATTCAGAGTTACGCTAGTATCGGTCTTGAGCGAACCATGAATTTCTTTAATAATACTTGATTGTAGTAGGTTTATAAATATGAATTTCAGCTATTTAAGTAACTGAAAACCAATACTTATGAACTCTCTCGATCGCTTCAAACGGGATTCTCTCGGGTTTCTAAGAAACCTCAGCGCATTTACCAAGCAGCAATGCCTCTTGCGCCCAGACCCTTCTTCACCCAGAAAAAGAAGTCACTTCATCAATTCCTCTCGTAAGAAAAGCGACCAATCTGAAGGCTAATTGCCTTGCTATTATCTGTTTTCTTATTCTTTAGCAGTGGCGTTTGATCACGTGTTGACTTGTTCAAACTCTGTCTTGCTTGGGTTGCCAGCGCCAACACCGTCTCATTAGTTGACGAATTTTTTGGTAGCTCCAATCGTTCCTTTAATTTAATTCCGAGAAACTCCTTTAGATTAATGAATCCAGAAGAGCCCTTGGTATCATCATTCGCAGCTAGGGCATTATCTGGGATGTTCGTTGGTACACTTTCTTTAGGAAGGTCTTGAGCAACTAGAACGATATTAGGGCTAACATCATCTTGATCAAATACTAATTTTGCAGCCTTACTCAACATCATTGCAGGGACATCTATTCGAACTCTAGGGATAATTCCATTGTTTGCCAAGGCTTGTTTTGGCGCCTTTTCTTCTGCTCTCAGACCTGTGCCTTGAAATAGGTCCTGAGCAGGAAACGTTGTTTGTATTGGAGTGCTCGTGATTGGTAAATCTAAGCTCTTCTTCGTCTCTATATTGGCTAAAGCTCTAGCAGAAATTGATTCCGGATTATTTTGAAAGATGACCACAGCAAAAATGAACATGGCGGCAACCGCAGCAGCCGAATACCACCACATGGCCACTACCTTTTCTCTTTTCTTAAGATCCGCTTTGTGAGCATAAGTCACTTTTGGAACTCCAAGAATGTATTTTCGATCAATTGCCAGGTTATGACTATCTCCCTCGTGGTTTGCTGCCCAGTTTGTTTCCTCATTTGTTAGCTCATCATCCAAAGTATCTCTCAATGTTTCTTTAGAAGCAAATTGAACTACTTCCACATTAAGATAGCATCTTTCGAGATGAGCTTTTTCTCTTGCTACGGAGGGGTTTTGCTTGCATAGCTTATTTAGTTCAATGCGCTCTTCTTTTGAAGCATCACCCTCAAGAACAGCAATAATCAGTTCTTGGATTGACAGGTCTGGATTGGCGCTACTTCTGTGGAGGCTTAATTTGTGCGCGAAAGCTTCAGAATCTGGACTAATGAGGGGTAAGTAGAACTCAAATTCAATATTTAACTCCGGATGATCTTGAATGAATTGACGCAACAAGGCCTCATCCTCAGCAGAGCAAGTTCCCTCATAGAGGTCGAGCAAATACGCTTCATAATTATCCTTGTTGATTTTCATATCAAGTATTCAATTTTCACAAGATATTTTTTCAAAGCCACTCTCGCTCGGTAGATATATACCTTGACTTGAGCCTCATTCAATCCTGTAATTTCACCTATTTCTTCATAACTGTAACCTTCATAATCGCGAAGCATGATCACATGTTGCTGCGATTCTGGTAGTTTTTTAATGGCCTCATCGAGTATTTCTTGAAGATCCGAGTAGTGATTTGTGTGGGCCAATTTATTCAAATCGGCATGCTCAATATCGCCTCTTTTCTTCTCTCGTCGAATAAAATCGATCATGGTTCTGTAACCCGTAGTAAAGAGGTATGACTTGGCTTTTTCGAAGCTTACCTCCTCCACTTTGAGCCACATTTTGGTGAAGGCATCTTGCACCACATCCTTCGCCTGCTCCTCGTTCCTCAAGTTTTTGAGGATGAAACGGTACAAGTTATCGGAGAATTGCTCCACACATGTATTGTACTGGCCGACAGTCATGTTTTGGTTTATTGAATGTAAGACGCACTCGTTGATTTAAAAGTTACACATAAAAAAAGTGCCTCACCTTTAAGATGGGGCACTTTGTGAAATTTAACTCTAATCTTGAATCCTGAAAAGGATGATTTTTATTGATTTGCGGCAATTTGAATCATTTGAAGTTTCAAATCATTTACCTCCTGTAGTTTGGCCAAGTAAGCGTTTACTTTGCCGTGCTTCATGAGAAGGATTGCTTGATCTTTTAAAGCGAAGTATTTGTTTTTTAACTCTTTCATGGCCTAAATTTTTAATGTTTGATAGGCTTAATTCAAACAGCGTGCCAAAAAATTATTTTCTGAAAACCATTGTGCTTTTTCGAGGTGATTTGAGATGGTGGAGTATCGACTTTGGCATGGTTGAACTTCGGCTGACTTCGACTCCGCTCAGTCAGCGAGCGGGTGTGGTGAGTGTGGGAATTGCTTGTTTACAAACTGAGGGTGTTCATTCACAAAAAGGGGCTTGAACTTCTTTTTATTTTCGGAGGTCCGTTCTACCTTGGTCTTGCTGGTTAGGTGAGTGGGGGTGGGGGCTAGGGAAAACGTCCAGAATGTCCTCATGTCGCCGATCGTATTATTGGGCTTGCGGGTCATCTAGGCGGGAGTTTTGACATTGAAGGGCTGAAGTGGATAGCAAGCGCCCATCAAAATCCTGCGCGAGGTCTGCCTAGAGC